>NVVL01000111.1 GCA_002402195.1 Rickettsiales bacterium
GTTCCTCAAAATAATAATAATTAAAATTTAAAGATACCCACAGTAATATATATTTTAGTCTGCAAATATAATTTTATGTGACTGATATCATGCCCCGCATAAGCAAACAAACCATAGACAGCTAACCGCGAAACATCTAACAACCAATGCGACTTTTTTATCATGGCTACCCCGCGCATGCAAACCAAATCAATATATATGCAAGGATGGGTAGGTTTTTTTACAAACTAGCTGTGGTAAAAATACCCACGGTGCTTTTTACGGGGGTATTTTTGGCTGGTGTTGTTTGCTAAACTGATGTAGTATGACCCTTAAATGCGGCTTGGCTATAAGGTGGCTCAAAGCTTGCGCAGATATTCTAATCAAGAACTACAACCAACAAGGCGGTTATATGGCAAAAACAGAAGCAAAACAAGTCACATTATCAAGTGCAAAATATTATAATATATTAACTTTTATATTTGTTTTTTGTCTGCTAATTTCGAACATAGCAGAGATGAAAATAATTAATATATTCAACATTGCACAAATAGGGGCAGGAACCTTGTTCTTTCCATTATTGTATGTTCTAAACGACGTCATAACAGAGATTTACGGCTTTTCTGCCAGCAGAAGAATGATTTTCCTAGCCCTTATTTTCAATATGTCATTTTCGTTATTGATGTATTTGATCATATTCCTTCCAGAAGGAGCCGACTGGCAAGAAAAGGAGGCGTTCAACACGATTTTCGCTTTATCTCCAAGGATCATGCTAGGTTCATTATTGAGCTATTTCATTGGAGAGCTCGTTAATTCTGCGATAATATCTAATTTAAAACTCCAATTCCGCGGGAAGTTCTTCGCTATAAGGGCGACTTTCAGCACTTTGGTTTCCTCTTTCTTGGAGAGCATATTATTTGTGCTTATTGCCTTTTATGGCCGCATGCCCGACCAAGAGCTGATAAAAATGATACTCATGTTAACGATTATCAAGGTAATGTACGAAATTTTAGTAATGCCGGCGACCTTGGCGCTTATATCTTTCTTGAAAGAAACAGAGAAGCTAGATGTTTATGAAAAGCCATTATTCAAAAACATCTTCCCAAAATGGTGAGAATTTACCCGGAATTTAGGTGAAAACTAAGGGTAGGGGTAAGGCGAGAGCTAACCCCCCTTTGATCGTGATTTTTTCGCCAATATCTCTGCAAATGGCTTGGGAATTATGGCGTCTGGCTTGCGGATATAAAGCGGAGCGATGGGAGTTATTTCTCCGCGCTTGATCTTTTGACCAGCAAGCCGCGCGATATGCAAAGCTCGTATCACTGGGAATCTTGGGAGGATAATGAGATCACTAGTGATAAAATCATCCAGCTCCTTGATCTCCGCATAGCTTTTAGCCAGCCCGCTGCCAGCACATATAGTGACCCCTGAACGATTTTGCAATAGACTCTTGAGCTCTGAGTCATCTATGATTCTAGCCTCTGCGCTTGGCACGCCTCCTGCGAACTCTTGCACATAAAGCTGGCCCCTATAGGCATTTAGCATGATAAGCGCGGAGTCATGGTCTTTAACTTGCTCACAGGCGCGATAATACGAGGCCTCGAAATTCGTAATACCTATTCCTTTGATATTGCTAGCAATGCCGTTGCTTGCAAAGATAATCCCGCGCGCAGCGGCTATGCCGATTCTGATGCCGGTGAAGCTGCCAGGGCCTGTTGTTACGGCCAGATAGTCGATATCTTGATATTGCAGCCGAGCTTTTTTAAGCACACTTTCAATAAGCACCATTAACCTTTCAGCCTGCATGGATGGTTCGAGCTCTTGTTCAAATGCAAGGATTTCCTGATCTAATGAAATTGCTACAGAGCAACTATTATTCGAGACATCAAAAGCAAGAATTTTATTCATATTGCGCTAGTTATTACTTATAATCGGGGCAAGTATAATCCATTATAGGCAAAATTAATATGAAAATAATCTCCGGGATGAGCAACCCGCAACTCGCTGCTCGCATTGCCAAGGAGATCGGCGCTGAGCTACTGGACACTAAAACTGATAATTTTAGCGATGGTGAGCTTCGCGTGCAGGTGCATGGGGATATGGGGAATGATGTGATTATTGTTCAATCAACAAGCACACCTGTTAATAATCATCTGATGGAGCTATTATTGCTTGCAGATACTACCAAACGTGCTGGGGCTCAAAACATCACGGCAATAGTGCCTTATTTTGGCTATAGCAGGCAGGATAGATGCACCTATAAACATGGCCCAATATCGGCAAGTTTAGTGATTAAAATGATCGAATCTGCCGGGGTGACTAAGCTCATCACGCTAGATCTGCATTCCAGCCAGCTTGAGGGGATGTTTAATATACCGATCATCAATCTGGCCACTGAGAGCATATTCTTCTCCGCGATAGAAAACAGAGAAAACAGCATCGTGGTTTCCCCAGATATTGGCGGGATAGCGCGCGCTAGGAATTATAGCTCCTTATTCGGCGTGGATCTTGCCATCATCAATAAAAGCCGCAATCCTGACAATTCCTGCTCAATGAATGGAATTATTGGAGATGTGTCTGGCAAGAATTGCATCATTATTGACGATATCATCGATGGCGCCAGCACCCTATGCCTTGCAACGGAGCTGCTACTTGCCGCCGGAGCACTCAGCGTTGAGGCGATTATAACTCACGCAGTTCTTTCTGGGGATGCAGTTTCAAAGGTAGAGAATTCTGGCATTAAGCAGATATATATCTCAGACTCTATCTGTCACAACAGGCTGCCGCCCAAATTCGTTACTATGCCAATTCATCAGCTAATAGGCGTTGTTTTGTGATGAATTGCCAGGCAGGAGAATATACAAAGAGCTTTGTCTATTTACCCGCCTGCCCCTGCAGTTTGCTGCCTGCAGTTTGCTGCTTGCAGTTTGCTGCTTGCAGTTTGCTGCTTGCAGTTTGCTGCTTGCAGTTTGCTGCCTATTTCTTAGCAGCTCGGATGTGTTTTACGATACTCTTTAATTTATCCAAAGTTAGCATCCCTGGTATGAATTTGCCATTAATCACATGCGAGGGAGCGCCTTTTATGCCCAGCCCTTTGGCGAATTCGAAATTCTTGTTGATTTGCTGCCGGATTGAGTAGCTATTAACTTCATTATCAACAAGCGAATAGTCAATTTCATATTTGGATATGAGGCTTTTCACAGAATCCTTATTAATCAGCTTCATCTTCATTAGGTCATTATGAATAGCCAGAAATTTAGCAGGTGATATTCTTTGAACCGCCAGCATAACTTTAGCTACATACATAGAACTTCCACCGAGTATCGGGATTGGACGCAGGATAACTTTAATACCAGCATCTGATTCGATGAGATTATTAGTGTGAATATTCGCCTTCTGACAGAATGAACAATTATAATCATAAAAAACTACTATCGAAATATCGCCCTCTAAATTGCCGATCACCGGGGGAGAGTCAGCATTTTCAATAGCACTATTATTGGCTTTCAGATATTCAGTAGATTTCTTAGTCAATTCAAGGATTTTCTTCTTTTGCATGCCCTCTAGAGATTTCAGAATATCTTCAGGGTGATTAATGATATATTCCTTAATTATAGCATTTAGCTCACTCTTAGAACGCCCCTGCGCGCCGGTAGATGAAGCGCCGGAGTTTTTCTCTATTTTGGTTCCATCCAAGGAGACGCTAAGGATTTCTGGCTTGTACATTGATTTATATACAAATAACGCTATAAGCGAGACGAATATAGCTACCAAGATAAAGTTAAAAAGCTTTTGTATCATATGAAAAATCCACTATTTTTGTTTTTGTTTGTTTTTATTTTTTTGCTAACTATTCTCTTCTAGCTAGCTAATTTCTCTGCTAACTATACATAATAAGCAAAATCTTTGCAAAGCAAAATCACTCCGTTGCTGCTAAAATGTCACCTGCCCTATACCAATCCACTGACTTTTTAGCAAGCGCATTCTTGGCCGCTGATGCCATTTTTCGTGCATCTGCTATGCGGCCAGACTTAAGCGCTATCAGTGCTGCGCTCAAATATCCCTCGCCAACCATTCCCATTTTATTATAATAGATTGCGTTATAATGCAGCGCTAAGACGCTGTCCGGATTTTTCTGTAAAACTCTCTCCAAATCCTTATGAAACTGCTCTAGATAGCCAGGCCTGTCAATATGTTTGGTTATGCCAACAATAGCCTTGCCAAGAAGGATTAATTCATCATCCGGACGAGTTTCTATGGCAATTTTATATTCAACAAGTGCATCTCCCTTGCCTGCTTCAAAGTAAAGCTGGCCCTTTAATTCGTGATAGTAGGGGTCGTCTGGATGTTTGATAATCAGCTGGTTGATGTAATTGAGCGAATCGTCGAAGCTCCCCATGCGGAAGCTTTTAATCGCGTTCATATAGGTTGTGATATCTTTGGTTTGAGTGACATAAGAATGTTTAAAGATATTGTCAATTTCCAGAGTAAATGCAGCAAGCTTCGCAGAGCTTCTTTGATATTTGTGGACAATATCATCATGATTCTGACTTAATTGGAATTTCGATCTTTTATTAAAGCTTTTCAAGATCGTAACCCTATCATTACTGAGCGGGTGAGTGCTCTCATAGGGGTTATCTATACCGGTTGCTTGTAGCTTTCTTACTTGCTCAAAAAACTTAATCAAACCTATCACACTATGAGAACTTTTCTCAAGCAGCCTAATAGCGGTTTGGTCTGCGCTAGATTCAAAAGTCCTAGAATATGCATAGATTGATCTTCTTGCAAAATGCGACCCTCCAAGCACAACAGCCATTCCAGCATCCGCGCTTCCGCTCATCGCAGCAACAAGCCCCAAGGCGGTGGCTCCAATGGAGGCTTTTTGATAATTTTCAATGATTTCCTGATTGCGAACCACGTGCCTTCCTAAAATATGCCCTATCTCATGAGCTATAATACCGCGCAATATATCAGGGTCCGGATGATTGATAATTAAACCAGTATTAATAAAAATTTTATTCCCG
>NVVL01000009.1 GCA_002402195.1 Rickettsiales bacterium
AATTATATATTTATAACAGCATGTATTTCCGAGCTTCTCTATTGTTCTATTTGGGGCTGGTTTTTTCTGGTTCTTCTTCGTGGCTGGTTTTTGGGTTCTCTGTGACTTCCTTGAATTTAGGTTTTTTCAAATTTTCCAGATTCCCTGCTAAATCTAAATTTCCTTTAATATTCTCCCTGCAAGCATTCTTCTGGCTCTGCGCGGTTTTTTCTACTAGCTGCCTTGGTCATTATTAACGCTTATTGCATAATTGTCACGCTCCAAGAAAACAATCCGGCGCCCGTGTTTACTTCCTTGCTCCGCGCCCCAGTCTATGTATATAATACCTGCGTATTTGACTATTTTTTTTAGGGGCTAGTTCATTAGTTTATGAGGGTTGTTTCTCGGTTATACGCTAGGATTGCGGCATATAATTCAGTTCGGGGTGTACAATAATTTTCTATTGCAAGATTTGCGCTACCATTAAAAAGAGTCGGTTAAACAAGAGATAGCAGCCATTTGGTTAAAGTCGACATTTTGAGATCAGATTTTACCACAAGATTGAGACTAGAGTCATCTGGATGCATAAAAAATTAATAATTAACCATAAAAAAAGGAAATAAATTATGGAAAGAAAAGACAAAAACAAAAGAAGCTCCTTAGCGAAGCTTCTAGTCACCGCCTCCGCAGTAGCGATGATCGCCGGAAGCGCAGGAAGCGCGATGGCGGTTGCTCTTAACGTGAACGCTGATGTTCCTGATCTTGCAGTTGCGAGTAACATTGGTCTTAGTGCTCCTTTTGCCAATGGTGATGATCTAACTTTACTAGGTGCTTTTAATATCACAACTGCTAATAATGTGGTAATACAAGCGATTAATGTTGGCTTATTTACAGGGCAAACATTTACAGTTGGGACTGGTCACACTGTGGGTCTAACTGCTGGCACTATGGACATGAATGTTATCCTTCAGGGAGTTGGTAGTGTTTTTAACATTGGTGTTCGTGATGTAACTGAAAATGTTACTGTTAATGGCGGTGCATTTACAGCGCGGCATTTGACTGGTACCGGTGCCGGTAATGGTGACCTTACTGTAACTGCTGGTACTGCAGCTGTGCAGAATGTTGCTGGTTTTGTTAACGTTTCTGGTGGTGTGGTAACATCCGCAGGAACAGTGGGCGGAACACTTAGTGTGACAGGCGATGGTCAATTTGATGGTGCTGCTGGTGCTGCTAGTGATGTTGCAGGTATTGTAACAATCAATACAACAAGTGCTGCAATGAACACGATTAAGGATGCAGCACTTGCTGTGAATCTTGAAGCTGGTAAATTAACTATGCGTCATGCTGCTGCAGATGTAACTGTTACTGGTGGTGAATTAACTATGGGTAATGCTGCTACAAATGTTATAGTTGGCGGTGGTAAAATTATAGATTTTGGTGTTATAACTGGAAATCTAACATTTACTGCTGATGCTGAAGTAACTACTGCTGCTGCTGCTGGATCAAAGGTTACTGGTAACGTTACAACTGCCACCGATGGTCAGGGTACTATCAAATTTACTGCAAATGGTTTGGAAGTAGCTGGTGTAATTGGTGCTGATGGTGCTGCTCTTAAGCTAGTAGAAGTTAGCGGTACTCAACAACTTGATTTGACTCAAGCTGCTGCTGTTACTCACTATGCAAAAGAATTTAATGTTACTGCTGTCGGTGATAACATAAGAGTTGCAGATGGTGCTTCATTGAATGGTAATGTTACTGGACTTGGTTTTGTTGACTTCAGAGGTGCTGGTTCAACAACGGGGAACCTTGGTACTAATGCTGCTGCTCTTACAAAAGTTGTAGCTGGCTCAAATGCTGTTGGTATTGTTAATATTGGTGCAGGTGATCACTTTGTGACTGCATTTGAATCTAAGAATAATGGTGCATCTGGGTTTACTTTTGCTGATGGTGCAAATGTTACTGGTAAGATTGATAACACTCAGGGTAATGCCAACGGAGCAATAATCTTTGAAGGTAAATCTACAGTAACTGGAACTATTGGTGGTGCTGGTGGTGTTGTTGCTTTTGCTACAGTGAGCGTAAACGGTGATGCTGGTAGCGTAGTTGAGGTTAATGATGATGTTAGTGCTACTGCTATTACCATCAAAGCTGGTACTTTTGAGCTTAAGGATACTGCAAATGCTAGAATTATAACTGCTGCTAATGGTATTACTTTTGCAGCAAATGGTAAGCTGAAAATTACAGCGCCACAAGCAGTAGTTAACACGCACGGTGTTGCTGCTGATATTATTACGGGTGCAGTAAACCAAGGTAACATCGAGGTTACAGGTTCAGCGATCTTTGGTGATATTGGTGTTGTTGCTGGTAACGGATTGGCAAGCCTGGAAGCTACCAAGGGTACTATCGAGCTTGTTGCGGGTGTTGGTGGTGCTGGTGCTGGTGTTCACGTGAAAGATGTGAAATTAAACGAAGTAGTATTGAAATTGAACAATGCTGCTGCTACTTATAAACTAGGATCTGTTGAATTAGAAGCTGACAACAAGAGTACTCTTGAAGTTAACGATAATTCTACTATAATAGCAATTGATACTGCAGCAGGTCTTTCTTTCGGTGAAGAAGGTAAGGTTCTAAAAGCATTGAATTTCTCAGCTAATGCTATAACGCTAACTTTAGGCAATGGAGTGAGCATTTATGCAAAAGACCTAACTGGTACTGTTGTTGGTAATATAAATACTGCAACGATTACAACGCAAGGTAATAATACTCTGTCTTTCGTAAATGATAATGCTAACAGACTAGCAGCAATCAATGTGAATGGTAATGCAGGTGAAGTGACAAGACTACTAGGAGCAACCTTCGTTGATGGAAATGTATTACTTGGTGCAAACACAACTCTAGAAATCGATTCTTCAATTACTACTGATGTTGCTGCTAATGGTGGTGGTATAATTGGTAATGCTGGTTCTAACGGAACAGTAAGGTTCATTAATGAAAAGGGCGATAAAATTGAAGTAACTGGAGCTGTAGGTGCTGGTGCTAACACTGTTGAAGGTATAGAATTTGCTGGTGGTGATGTTAAGTTTAACAGCAAAATTGAAGTAGCAGCCAATAGCGGATTCACATTTACTGCAGGTGCAGACGGTGAAACAACTATAGAATTTGTAGCAGCAACAGATGTTGATAATAACACCTTTACAGTCGCAGATACAGCAGATTCGGCTGCTAAGCGTACTGTGATCTTGGCTAAGGCAGTAAACACATTCGGGCAAGAAATAGCGAAAAGTAAAGATAAAGCGATCACATTCCAAATGAGTAACAATGTTAATGTTATAGTAGTAACTGCAGACGCAGCTGGTGCACGTTTCACATCATCAGATGGAAAAGGTGACTTGAACCTTAACAAAGCAGATGTAACTATTAAATCTGTTGGTACTGTGGGAAACACTATTAATGGCCTAACATTTACAGAAAACGCTACTGTTTCTGAGGCTACTATTGCAAAAACTACTACTGTTGTAGCTGGTAAGGTTGCTAATTTCAACGAGTCTTTGGTAGGTGAAACTGCAGCTCTTGGAGATGGTTCTATAGCAAATTTTGCTGATGGATTTATTCTTGACTCTAAAGTTGATGGTGCAGCTGATAATGATGGTATTCTAAACTTTGCTGGTAAGGCATCAATTAATAAAAATATCGGTACTGCTCATAGAGTGAACCTGATTAATTTCTCTGATGATAACAAAGAAGTAAGATTAGCTACTGATATAATCACTTCAAGAGTAGTTAACATAAGAAAAGGTACAGTAGCTCTAGACCAAAATGTTTCAATGAATGGAACTATTAATGCAGTAGAGTCTACGCTGGATCTAGGAGAGCATAGCTTAACTATTGAAAATGGAGAGGCTCTTACATTCACTGGTGAAAACACACTTAAGATTAAAGTGATAGAGGTGAAAGATACTATAGTTTCTGGAAGCATCAGAGGCACTGGTGAAGTAGTATTAGCAGACGCCAATACTAAGCTTCACTTTGTACCTGTTGATGAGTCAAAGTCAAGACCTTCAAACGGCGCGGAGCGTAAGTTTACGCTAATTGAGAATGTTCAGCTAGCAAACTTTGATTTAGACAAGGTTGACATTACTACTGCTATTCCAGGTGCTCTTGTGTATGGCAAAGAACTAGATGGAACCACTCTATATGGATCTCAAAAAGATAATGCAAAAGGGTATCTGCAAGATCTAGTTAAGGATAACAGTTCTGTTGGTATTCCAGAAGGTATGCTTGCTCGTATTGAAAAACACACTGCAGCACCAGAAGGAACAGCTGGTTATGATGTTTCAGGAGTTATGCTTGACATAGCTGAGCACTTTGTTTCTGATTCTGCAGCAGCTGCTGCAAGAGTGACTGAGCTTGATAACCGTCAGAACACAACGGCGGCTGCTACTGCTGAGGTGATTCAGGGTGCTAGCAGTGCGGCTACTTCTTCGGTTGCAGGTCGTGTTAGTTCTATTGCAAGAGCTCCAGGAGCTTCAGTTCAAAGAAATGTTGCTTATGCAAATGGTGAGGGTGTTGCAGCTGGTGATGATCATGCAAGATTCGGCGCATGGTTCAGCCCGTTCTACAACCAAACTACACAGAAGCACGTGAAAGGTTCTGCTGGTTATAAGTCTAAAATAACTGGACTTAGCCTTGGTTTCGACGCGAAAGCAAATGATGATTTGAGCGTGGGTGTTGCTCTTACTGGTTCTACTGCTACAGTGAATCATAAAGATAAAAAATCAGGTGATAAGACTACTGTTAAGTCATTGATGTTCTCTGTTTATGGTATGCAACAAATCACTGATAATTGGTACACAACAGGTGTTGCGACATTTGGTACTAACTCAGTGAAGAACAGCGAGAAGAGAGTTATTAGTGCTACGTCTTATGACACAGCAAGAGGTAAATTCACTTCAATGTCATTTAGCGGAGAAATGATGTTTGGATATAATCACGTTATTGATGATATCACAATCACACCAACATTTGGTTTAAGATATGGTAGAGTTAACAGCACTGGTTATAAAGAAACAGGTTCATCTCAGAACTTAGAAGTTTCAATGAAAGCTACTAATAGTTTCGAAGCTATTGCTGGTGTTAAAGTTGCTGCTGGTTCATACGAAATGAACGGTGCAATGCTAATGCCTGAAATACATGCATCTATTAACCATGATTTCGCAGCTAAGACTAAGAAAGCTGACGCAAAACTAGGTGGTTCTGGCGAACTAGGTTATGCTGGCAAGCAGGCAATCAAGACTACATACGAAGTTGGTTTTGGTGTTAATGCTGAATATGGCATGATGGAGTATGGTTTCGGATATGATGCTCAGTTTGCTAAGAAGCGTATTGGTCATCAAGGAACTATGAAAGTTCGTGTGAACTTCTAGTCTATCTTGAAAAATCAGTAGCTAAGGAATTCATGTTCTTGGCTACTGTGATTATGAATCATTTTAGTTTTCGATTCTTTGATTCATAATGACTTTTCTAACTCCCCTCATATAGCAATATATGGGGGGAGTTTTTTTTATATATCAACGCAATTTATTTCATCTAATTTTGTTACATACAAGTTTATATACAAGCTATGATTATGCTTCCTTTTTCACAAAATATTAGCTACTCTATTACCATGCAATGCTACAAGCATTCTGCCGCTTGGTAGTATATTTCTCATTATTAATTGGATTTATGACTAATATTTTTGGAATTATTATAAAAACTTTCAAAGCAAAAACCTCCCCTTGGGTTTCTATGATATTTTCAAAACCACTTCTTCCCGCCCAAGCTTTTGGGATAGGAGTTTGCATCATTCTGATAAATTTATTATTTTCTCCCAGCGTAAGCTTTGCAAGCAAACGGGACGCGCTTCGGATAGAGATCAAAATTGAAAAGGATCACCGGGTCAAAGCGCCAATATCCGAGCTTACAAAAAACCTTGAGAAGATAGCCAAAATATACAAAACCAGCAATCAAAAATCATATTGGGAAAGCGAGGGCAAGGGTGCGCTTCACAAATTCCTGCGATCTCGGGGATATTATTCCGCGACGGTTAATTCCGAAATTTCCGGTAAAAACACAAACTCCATCACATTCCACATAGAACCAAACGAGCGCTACAGCTTGTCTAATATCGGAATAAAATTTACGACTGGCTCTAATTTGAACATCAAAATCCCTGCTATTGCAGATTTAAAGCTAAAAAAAGGAACTCCGGCAATAGCGGAAGATATTTTCAGCACGCAAAAAGAGATCTTAGAATATGTGGAGGAGCATAATTGTTTGCTTTCTTTGTCCGTCTCGCACCAGGCTGTCATCAATCATTTTGATCGCAAGTTGGAGCTGGTATTTTTCATAGATGCCGGCAGCAGCGCAAAAATCGGGGAGGTGAGTTTTCAGGGGCTGGACAAAATCCACCCAGATTACGCCCGTAAATTAACCAAGCTCAAAAGCGACCAATGTTTCAAAACCAGCCTGATCAAGGCTGCGCGAGGCCGCCTTCAAAAAAGCGGATTATTCGCTTCAACAAAACCAACTATTCCCAAAACCACAAACAAAGATGGTTCCGTGCCGGTGATATTTAATATTGTCGAACGCAAAAGCCGCAGCGTACTTGGCGGTTTGAGTTACGGCACGGATCTTGGGTTTGGTGCAACACTCGGCTGGGAGCACAGAAATTTCCTCGGCCAAGGAGAGCTAGTGCGCGCAAATTTATTCGGCAATGAGAGAGAGCAAATATTGGAGCTAAATTATGTAAAGCCATTTTTCAAGCGAGATGACCAAACACTCCGGCTTGGCTTGCGGCTGGAGAATAAAAAATCAAAGGCCTTCGAGCACAAGGAAGGTGCGGTATCTGCATTTTTGGAGAGGAAATTGTCGGAATATTGGATAGGCGGATTCGGGGCGAGATTTTCCCATGCAAGGGTTCAGAAAAAATCAGATAATTCCAAAGAGAAACTTTCGCTGTTATCGCTGCCTTTGTTTTTCATAAAAGACACGAGGGATAATATATTGAATTCAACTCGCGGGTATGAAGTGCGGCTAGAGGGTGCGCCGTATTTTGGCGTTTCTTCGAAGCAAAAGCCTTTCTTCAAAACGACCATTTCCGGCGCGGCATATGTAAAGCCCAGCGATTCCAGGCTGGTGACAGCTTTTCGCGGATCCATTGGCAGCATCTTGGGAGTGAGGAGTGCATCTGTTCCGATCGCTGAGAAATTTTATGTTGGTGGTGGAGGATCTGTGCGCGGATATGAACATCAAATGGCAGGCGATC
This sequence comes from Rickettsiales bacterium, assembly GCA_002402195.1. Lineage (GTDB taxonomy): Bacteria > Pseudomonadota > Alphaproteobacteria > Rickettsiales > Rickettsiaceae > Megaera_A. Next base: position 7,286 of record NVVL01000009.1, read on the forward strand.
TTGACTCTTCAAAACGCCCGCTTGGAGGGAGATCTTTTGTTGAAGGCTCTTTGGAGTTGCGATTTCATTTTGCAGAAAAAATGGGATTGGTGGCGTTCTTTGATGGCGGACGAGCATATAGCGCAGCTTCTCCGGATTTTGGAAAAAAGCTGCTTTATGGCGCCGGCGTTGGGTTTAGATATTATACGGAATTTGCGCCAATCCGGGTGGATATTGCGTTCCCTATAAAAAAGCGCCAAGGGGTTGATAAATCATATCAAATTTACTTTGGGTTGGGGCAGTCATTCTGATGAAAAACTTTTGGAGAATTCTTGGAGGGATGATTATTTTGCTAGTATTGCTGGCAGTTAGCGCCTCTGTTTGGTTAAAAACAAATGGGGCGAGGGAGAAAGTTCAGCAGCTAGTCGTGGAGGCGATCAAAGAGCAAACCGGCTTTAGGGCTTCGATTGAGGGGATGAATTTGTCTTTTCCGCTCATTGCGGATATAGAGAGGGTTTCTTTGTCGAAAGGGGGAGAGGAGATATTGAGGATAAAGGGTTTTCATATTAATATTTTGCCATCCCTTTTTTCCTTGTGGGAAATTAGTGTGTGGTCGGTTAGTGCTAAGGAATTGCATTTTCTGAAGAAAGTAGGTGCTGGAGGCTTTGTGCCTGAGGAAAAAGGAAGTGGCGACATAGGCGGAGCAAGCGAAAAGCTAGGGCAGGGCTCAGGTACCGGGTTTTTTGCGCCAGATATTATGGTCAGGAAAGTGGAGGCTGAGAATATTATCCTTGCACCGCAATTTACAGGAATAGAGAAAGAGGTCGTGCTTAGTTTGGGTGGCTCGCTGAGTTTTGATATGGGGGCAAAGGAGCTCGAATTTGTTGCAAGCAGCAGCGTGACTTTGTTGGCAGGAGAGGCGCTGGATGAGAATTTAGTGACGATAATTGGAAGCTATAATGTGGGCGCGGGAGATGTGCGCATTAAATTATTTGAGGTGGTTTCTGGATATATTGATGCTCGTGGCGAGTTTGAACTTAGGGTGCGGGAGGAGCGTGTTTTGGGTGAGATGAAATATAGCACGAGCAGGCTGGGCGGTGTGCTTAGTGAATATATTGAAGGGACAAAAAGCGCGATTTCGGGAATTGTGAAGATCTCCGGCAGCCCGGATAATGCGAGGGTTAGCGCGCAAGGGAACGTGCTGATTGACTTTGGAGAAAATGAGTATGTTAGGCTCTCTGAGATAGATTGGAAAAGTGAGATGCTGTTTAGCAAGGGCGCTATGGATGGGAGTTTGACTATGAATCAGGGCGCCGTGCATGTGAATGGGGGGATTGCTTATAAGGATAATAAATTTTATGTGAAGAACATGAAAGCGGTCGCCCCGGGGGCTGAGGAAGTGATTAATCTAGTTTTTAATTTCGAGAATTCTATTTTGACTGGGGATGTGCGTTCTGAGGATAGGTATTTGCTGGAGTCGGCGAAATATTTTCCGTTTTTAAAGAGTGGGTCGCTTGCACTGAAGACTGTGTTTTATGATAATAATAATAGGCAGGGAGCTTCCGTTAAAGGGCAGATCAAGCAGCTTTCAACTAAGTTTGGTGATTGCGGGCTGATTAATCTGGACTTAAACTCATCTGATTTGTGGAACGGGCAGATCGCGGACTCGAATGTGAGTTTGAAATTTCTGGAGGTGGGCACGCTTATGGTGCAATCGCTGAAGTTGAGAGCGTCATCTGGGGGGCAAGGTGGCGTGCTTGCCAGTTCGTCTGGTGGCAACCATATCCGTTTGTCTGGCGAAATTGGGTGCGAGCATGGCTGTTTTGTGGATTTGAAATTTGCAAGCAGAGTGTCTGCGCCGGCCGGCGCCGGGTGGAGCGTTGCTATTGACGAGATATCGGGAATGGTTGGTGATGCTCAGGTTAAAAACTCAGGCGTGATATTGCTTGGAGGCGGAAAGGGGAGCGCGTTTGAGATTAATGATTTAAAGATTGGGCGTGGAACTTTCAATGCTAGTGGAAAAATCTCAGATAGAGGGAAGGCTTCAGCTGGGGGAGTGTCCGGCCTGGTTGTGATGTCGGATGTTCCTATGAATGCTTTGTCCGAAATTTTGCCGGAAGGGTATCAAGATGCAAAGGCAAATGGGAGGATTGAATTGTCCGGGAGCGGGGATGCGCCTGTTTTGAAAGGGAGGATCAATATTGATGGATTGTTGCTACCTGGTTTAGAGAAAGATGCGAAGCCTGGGAAGGGTGTAGGGCTTAGGATTGTGGCGAATTTAACTTCAGACAGAACGATTTTGAGCGGTAGGGTTCTGCGTTTGGAGGAGGGGAGTTCTAGTGGAGGCGGTTCCAAAATTCTTAGTTCAAAGACTTTTAGCTCTAAGGCTCCGAGCTCCAAATTTCTAAGCTCCAAAGCTCCGAGCGCTGGGGAGGAAATTGCCCGTCTTAAAATCGACCTTCCCGCCAAGTTTACTATGGTTCCTTTTGAGTATAGCATTGATGATAAGAAAAACTTCAATGCCAGCTTGTTTAGTAAAAACTTTGATATTATGGCGCTTGTTCCGGCTTATCCGGGGCACGAGATGGAAGGGGATATCAATGCTGATATTGTTGCGACCGGCACGCTCAGCAACCCGTCTTTCAAAGGGGGAGCGGAGCTTTTGCGTGGTGAATATCGATATAGGCAACATGGCGTGTGGCTTGGCGGGGTTTCTGGGAAGCTTGCCTTCAATGGGGGGCAAGTTTTGGTGGGCAAGATGAGCGCTAGAGATGAGTCTGGTAATATGATTGCAGCGTCTGGGGAATTATCGCTTATGGGGGCGCATAAGTTTAAGGTTGAGATTAATACGGAAAAAATCAAACTGATCAGTAATGCGTATTTACATGGAGAAATGTCTGGAAGGCTGGTCTTATCTGGGGATAAGGAGCAGGCAAGCGCGGTGGGGGAGTTTTCGCTGGACTCAATGGAAATTAAAATCCCAGAGCATTTTACTCAGCATATTTCAGAGATTAATATCATAGAGCCGGAGACGGAAATTGATGCTATAAGAGCGAAGGTTCAAGGTGAGCGAGGGAAGGGGCGTGGAGTGGAACCGGAGAAGGATGATTCTTATAAATTAAAGCTGGATATAAAAGTTAAGGCGGATAAAAGACTATATATAAGAGGCTGGGGAGTGGATGCTTTGCTCCGGGGAGGCCTGCACATAACTGGTTTTGCCCATGACCCCGCCGCGTATGGTCGGGTGAGAGTCGTTCGCGGTAAATATCAAGAATTCGGCAAAATTCTGGATATTAAGAATGGTGAGCTTACATTTGATGGCTCAATTCCTCCATCACCTTATCTTAATATAGTTGGTATTTCGGAAATTGGGAGTCATGAGATTCGCCTGCGTTTGTCTGGATCTATTTTGAACCCTGATATCTCGATCGAATCCACCCCGGCAATGAGCGGGGAAGAGGCGCTATCGATGTTGTTATTTGGCGAGAAAGCGGAGAACATCTCAACTTTTCAGGCGCTTCAATTGGCCGATAGCTTAAGGCGCCTTGCAGGTCATGGGGGCGGATTTGACCCGCTTGGGCTCGGGCGAAAGATTCTTGGTGTGGATGATATCAGCTTTAAAACGGATGCTAATGACCCTAAAAAAACTTCCGTTGGTGTTGGGAAATATTTAACGGACAGGGTGTATTTCGAAATAGAAAAAGGACGACAGGAAAGTGGCACAAGAACTAAAATTGAAGTGCAAATTAGCCCGAAAATTTCTATAAAAAGTGTTCAGGAAGAAGAGGGGAATAATTCCGTCGGAGTGAATTGGAGGTTTGATTATTAATGCGGAGTAGAGTGCGAGAAGCTCTACGGGTAGGTCAAGAATTGATGGTAGACAAGTAGAAGCTTATCGATCTGCAGTCAATGTATAATGATAAAATTCGTCAAAATAAATACTTTTACATTAAGATTCTTTGGTATTATACTGAAAAGAAAGTACCCGCTGAGAGAAAAGAAGAACTGATAAAGATAATATTAGATGAACTACCAGATAATGCAGGAGAGGAAGTCGTGAAAAGCGTTGCAGATATTTATTATAGAAGAAGGTAGAGAAGAAGCTGTTATCAAGAGAAACACTCAAATAGTAACAAATATGCTAGAGCAACATTTCGATCTCAAGCATATTGCCTCTGTCACCGGTCTTTCTGCTAGTGAGATAGAGGAGCTACAGAATAGTGCTCATAATTCTCATTAAGGCTCCGCTATTAAAATAAAGAGGGGGCATTTGTTGTGTTTTTTTGTGCGGTCATCAAGCGCGCCTGGCAATTTTCGATGAGCCCCCTCACAACCGGAGATACATGAGCAGGTAGCAACAATTTTTCAAAGAAAATCCTACTCTTTTGAATTATTCCCCCCGCAACGCCTACCACCGGTTAATATTGCATTTATTTCGCGCCAACCAAGGGTTTAGCGCAAGTTGTTTTTTACCTTTAATATAGACTTTCGTATGGATTCGCAATTACTCTAGTGTCAACTCTTCTTCCTGTAGTTACGTCATAAGTATAGCTCTGCACTTCTCCCCCGCACAAAGAAAAACACTCGTTATAACCAATTCTGCAATTATATCTTTTACAAAATGATCCATGAATGTACAAAGTCTCGTTTGACTCTTTATTTTTCTCAATACATTTTGTATAATCTCTTTGCGCTCTTTGTTCACATTGTTGTTTTTGTATATGGCACCTAGCAACACATTTCTTTCCTTCAATATCATCTGGTGCTATATAACTATAATCTGTTGCCATACGAGGCACGCAGGAACACAAAAACCAAGCGCATAAAACTAACAAAAATCTGTTCATTATATTCCTTCAATTAAGCAAAAAACCTGAGTTTCGAGTATATATAAGAATCATCCCAGAATCAACCTAACAATTTATACATCCCAGCTATTACCGAGAGAAACACTCAAATCATAACAAATATGCTAGAGCAACATTACAATCTGAAGCAGATTGCCTCTATCACCGGTTTTTCTGCTAGTGAGATAGAGGAGCTACAGAATAGTGCTCGTAATTCTCATTAAGGCTCCGCTATCAAATAAAGAGAGGGCTCGTTTATTGCGTTTGTGTGTGTGGTCATCAAGCGCGCCTGGCAACCTTGGATTTAAATCTTGAATTAGAGCTTGACAAGCTGGGCCATTGTTGTTATCATGAATCTGAACTCGGATTTGACTGTGTGCTTACCAGTTGTTTTGATTATCTGAGTGTTTTCCTAATTTATGTATACTTAAAGTACAAAATCACAAATATATTTAATAAGGCCTGTGAGTATTACTCGCACCTGCATATATTTTTTTCAATAAAAACTAAATTAACCCCATCTTTTTCAATTTTTAAATAACAAAAATGACTACACAAACACAAACACAGACCACACAAACTAAACCAGCTACTCAGCGTAAAGAAATTAACAAAAGACCCAGCAGGCCCGTTCGCAAAACCCCTGGCAGAAAACCTGTAAGGCGCGATGTGGAGGAGGACACACCAACAGTTCCAGATAATGGCGTTAAGGTTGCTTTGAAAGAATTAAAGCAAAAAAGCCCAGAGGATCTTCAGGTTCAAGCTGAATCACTTGGGATTGAAAATGTTAGCTCGCTTTTGAAGCAAGAGCTTATTTTTGCTATCCTTAAGAAGATCGTGGAGCAAGGCGGGCAAATTTCTGCTGATGGAGTTCTTGAAGTGCTTCCAGATGGTTTTGGTTTCTTGCGCTCACCTGATGCGAACTATTATGCTGGTTCTGATGATATTTATGTCTCACCTAATCAAATTCGTCGTTTTGGATTAAAGAAGGGAGATACTGTCGAAGGGCAGATCAGAGCTCCTAAATCTGGGGAAAGATATTTTGCTCTTTTGAAGGTTCATAAAGTTAATTTTGAAGATAATGATCACGCCTATCATAGAGTTCATTTTGATAATTTGACCCCATTATATCCAGAAGAAAAACTATCCCTAGAGATGCAAGGAAAAGGGCATGATTTTAGTACTAGAACAATCGAAATAGTCGCCCCGATGGGTAAGGGACAACGGGCTTTGATCGTTGCGCCGCCAAGAGTGGGTAAGACTGTTCTGCTTCAGAATATTGCACATGCTATCACGACTAATAATCCAGAAGTATATGTGATTGTACTTCTGATTGACGAGCGCCCAGAAGAGGTGACGGATATGAAGCGTTCTGTTAATTGTGAAGTGGTCAGCTCCACCTTTGACGAGCCGGCAACAAGGCACGTTCAACTAGCTGAAATGGTGATAGAGAAGGCAAAGCGTTTAGTTGAACATAAGAAGGATGTTGTGATATTATTGGACTCACTAACTAGACTTGCAAGAGCCTATAATACGGTAGTTCCGTCGTCGGGAAAGGTGCTTACTGGTGGAGTTGATGCGAATGCGCTGCAGAGACCAAAGAGATTCTTCGGTGCGGCTCGTAATATAGAGAATGGTGGTTCGTTGACAATTATTGCTACTGCTTTGATTGATACAGGTTCGAGAATGGATGAAGTTATTTTCGAGGAATTCAAGGGAACAGGTAATTCCGAGATTGTGCTTGATCGTAAAGTTGCTGATAAGAGAATCTACCCAGCAATGGACTTGACAAAATCTGGCACTAGAAAAGAAGAGCTTCTTGTTGATCGTGCGACATTGTCTAAAATGTGGGTACTGCGTCGCATTATTAATCCGATGGGAACCATTGACTCAATGGAGTTTTTGCTGTCTAAGTTTAAAGAAACAAAGGATAACGCTGAGTTTTTTAGCTCAATGAATTCTTAAAGTTTTAACATAACTAAACAAGGTATTTAACATGCAGAAACGACCAAAAATAGCGTTGATCGGTGGTGGTAATATTGGCGGAACTCTTGCTCATCTGGTTGCAAAAGATGCGCTGGGTGATGTGGTTCTATTTGATCTAACAGAAGGCAAGGCCAAGGGGAAAGCTCTTGATATTGCGCAAGGTGCGACCATTGAAAACTCCGATGTTAATATGGAAGGCACTAATCGTTATGAGGATATTGCAGGTTCGGATGTGGTCATCGTCACGGCGGGCATCCCAAGAAAACCGGGCATGAGCCGGGATGATTTGGTCGCAACTAATGCAAATGTGATGAAAACGGTGGGTGCGGGCATCAAGCAATATGCGCCGGATGCGTTTGTGATCGTCATCACTAATCCGCTAGATGCGATGGTATATGTTCTGCAAAAAGCAAGTGGTCTGCCAGCGAAAAAAGTAGTTGGGATGGCTGGCGTGCTGGATTCAGCTCGGTTTAACTGCTTCCTTGCGGAAGAGTTCAAAGTTTCTGTAGAAAATGTGAATAGCTTCGTGCTTGGCGGCCATGGCGACAGCATGGTGCCGCTCGTCAGATATTCTACAATCAGCGGAATTCCTGTGCCAGACATGATAAAAATGGGCTGGAGCACCCAAGCGAGAATCGACGCTATCGTAAAACGCACAAGAGGCGGCGGAGGCGAGATCGTATCTTTACTTGAGACCGGCTCTGCATTCTATGCCCCTGCGACATCTGCGATCGAAATGGCAAAGAGTTATTTATACGACAAACGCAAGATCATGCCATGCGCGGCATATTTAAACGGTGAATATGGCGAGAGCGATATTTATGTCGGCGTTCCTGTAGTGATCGGTAAAAACGGCGTCGAGAAAATCGTAGAGATCGAACTGAATAGCGACGAGAAAGCTGAGTTCAAGAAATCAGTTGATGGTGTTAAGGAGCTTGTGGGGTCTATACAGATGTCATTGGCTTAAAGCCAGAGATTTAAAATTTGTTTTAATTATCATGAGCCGCCTATGCATTTTATCGCAGGGCGGCTTTTGTTATGGATGAAACCATAATCATAAGCATATGAGATATGTGCTACGCGTATAGCTCCACACTTCCCTTTGGTCAAAAATTGCGTACAAACCCATCGCTAGCACTGCCTCTGACAGGGGGGTGATTTGCTGCTTAATTAAGGCTATATGTCCTGCAGCGCAGTTATTGGCTGGCACGCGTGGTGTTTTTCTGTAGGGTTGTCATATTTTTAATGCGGACGTAGCTTCTGTGAATTAGGTTTTTATTATTTTTTTTCTACCATGAGCTCTCCTGATGTGCTAAGCTTCTGGACGACTTCAATTAAAAATACTATATCTATGATTAAAAAAAGCAATAATTTCACAGTAAGATCACTTGTTCTTCTTGCGTTACTAACAATTATTTTGTGCAATGATTCGAACGCAAAATCCTCTTGCGATAACATAGCAGAGTTAGAAAAATTATCCAATCAGGGAGATGTTATCTCTCAAAATAATCTTGCTTCATGTTATTATGTAGGAGAAGGGGTATCTAAAGATATCACTAAAGCAATCAAGTGGTATAGAAAGGCTGCTGATCAAGGTAATGTTTATGCTCAAAGGCGTCTTGGTTCTCTATATATTATGGGAGCAGGGGTATCTAAAGATATCACTAAAGCAATCAAATGGTATAGAAAGGCTGCTGATCAAGGTGATGCTTTTTCTCAAGATACTCTTGGTGTTCAATATTATAGTGGATCGGGAGTAACTAAAGATCTCACCAAAGCTGTCAGTTGGTATAGAAAAGCTGCTGATCAAGGTTATGCTGCTGCTCAAAATACTCTTGGTACTCTATACTTTAATGGAGAAGGGGTAACCAAAGATTTTACTCAAGCTGTCCTATGGTATAGAAGGGCGGCTGATCAAGGTCATGTTCCTTCTCAGGCTATCCTTGGTGTTCTATATGCTAATGGATTAGGGGTAACTAAAGATTTTACTAAAGCTGTCAGTTGGTATAGAAAAGCTGCTGATCGAGGTCATGCTTTTGCTCAAAATAGCCTTGGTGATCTATATATCAAAGGAAAGGGAGTAGCTAAAGATTTTACCAAAGCTGTCCTATGGTATAGAAAAGCTGCCGATCAATGGGATGCTGCTGGTCAAAATAATCTTGGTAATTTATATGCTAAAGGAGAGGGGGTGGCTAAAGACCTCGCTAAAGCTGTCCTATTATATAGAAAGGCTGCTGATCAAGGTTATGCTGCTGGTCAAAATAACCTTGGTAATTTATATGCTAAAGGAGAGGGGGTGGCTAAAGACCTTACTAAAGCGGCTAAATGGTTTAGAAAGGCTGCTGATCAAGGGAGTGTCCTTGCTCAAAATAACCTTAGAACCTGTTTAAAGGCTTTATCCGAGCGACATTAGCACTTGCAAATTAGAGCGTATTTACTTATATATGTACCGTGAGTAGTGTGGATTTAAGAAGCTACGTGCGTAACCTAAAATACGGGGTATTTTAGGTTACCTAAGAACTACGATTTAATAGTTCGGAAAAATGTTCTCTAGCGTATGTTGTGGTAATAAATTCCCTTGATTGTAAACCCCTCTCAGCTACATTCCTTGCGGTCTCTTAAACATCTCCAATATAAACACCAGATCATCGGCGGCTTCTTTTAGGTAGTCGAAACGGCCGGAGGCGCCTGAGTGACCGAAACTCATATTTGTTTTGGAAAACACCAAGCTATTGCCAACTTTCCGGTCGCGTAGTCTGGCGGCCCATTTGGCGCCTTCCCAGTAGCCAACTCTGGGGTCGGATAGGCCGGAGGTAATGAATATATGTGGGTAGCTTTGCGCTAAGACATTATCATAGGGCGAATAGGATTTGATATAGTCGAAATATTCCTTATCCTTCGGATTTCCCCATTCCTTGTACTCACCAGGGGTTAGGGGGAGGTCCTCGTCTAGCATTGTGTTTAGAACGTCAACAAATGGGACATGCGCGATTGCGGCTTTGAACAGTTCCGGTCGCTGGTTGACGACGTTTCCAATCAGCATGCCTCCTGCGCTTCCACCGGCTATAACGATGTTGCCTTTTGAGGTGTAGCCTTCCTCGATTAGAGTCTCAGCTGATGCTATGAAATCGCTGAAAGTCCTCTTTTTTGTGAGGAATTTGGCGGCCTCATACCAATCATGCCCGCGGTCGTCTCCACCTCTGATATGGGCGATGGCATAGACGAAGCCTCTATTGACCAGGGATATTGCCGAATTTCTGAAGGATGGCGGAACGCTGATGCCATATGAGCCATAACCATAGAGATATAGCGGGTTTGAGCCGTCTTTTTTGAATAAGGATTTTTTGTAAAATAGAGTGACCGGAACCTGCACGCCGTCAGTATGGGCAAAAATTCTCTCCACCTCATATTCCTCAGGGGTAAATCCGCTTGGGATCTCTTGGGTTTTGAGAAGATGCAGCTGCTCGCTTGCAAAAACATAATTATATACGCTAGATGGGCGGCTGAGCGAGGAATAGCCGATTCTGATATCATCCTCCTTGAAATTCGTGGAATATGCACCGGCAGTATATGCGCTATCGGGGAATCCTATAGTTTTTTCAACCCCGCTGCGCAGCTCCCTTATGACGATCTCGGGTAGAGCATTTGCTCGGTAATTCATCATCAGGTAATTCATCATCAGGTAATTTTGGGTGATGTCGAAGCTTGAAAGATAAGCATCCTTGCGCTCTGCGATATACACATCCCAATCACTGTTTTCGCTGTATTTTGCGGATTTTGCTCGCAGAATATGGAAATTTTTTGCGCCCTTATTGGTGCTTAGGTAGAAATAATCGGCATTATGGTCTACGGAATGCAGGATTTGCTCCTCGCGCGCTTTGAGCATCTTTGGGGTCAGGGAGTCGTCATCCATTTTGATGTAGGAAATTTCGTTGCTATCATGGCCGCTAACATTAATCAAAATATATTCCCGGCTGGATGATTTCGATGCGGAAACATTATAAAGCGGGTCAGGTTCATGCAGAATGATCTTATCCTCGTCAGAATTAGTGCCTAGAGCGTGATATTTAACCTTATCACGCCTCCATTTTTCGTCTGTTGGGGAATAGAAGAAACCGCTCAGGCGCTCGTGCCAAACTACCGAGCCGATGGTGTTTTCTATCTGGTCGCTCAGGAATGTTTTTGCCTCCAAATCATAGACTCTGATATCATACCGCTCCCCGCCGGTGAAGTCGACGGAATAGGCCATAAGCTTGTGGTCTGGGCTGATGGAAAATGAACCAAGGGCGGTGAAATCCTTACCTTTTGCTAGCTCGTTTACATCAAGCAGGATCTCTTCTGGGGCATCAATGCTGCCATGCTTGCGGCAATATATGGTGTAGTCTTGGTCAGCTTCGGTTCGGCTGTAATAGTAGTAATCGTCTTTTTTTGTATAGGTTGACTGGTCTTCAAGCTTGATGCGCCCTTTGAGCTCCTCGAAGAACTCTTCCTTTTGGGCAGATAGCGGAGTTATGAAATTATTGAAATACTCATTTTCTTCCTCCAAATATGAAAGAACCTCTTTATCAGTGATTTTATCCGGCCAACCATCGGCGCGCAGCCAGGCATATTCGTCTGAGATCTTTGTGCCGTGCAGTTCGAATTCATGATCCACCTTTTTGGGGATAGGCGGGGTGCCTTGTGTTTTTGGTTGCGATTGCGGTTGTGGTTGGGTGATAGTGTTTTCTTGCAGGTTTGGTTTTTCTTTCATAGGTTCTCCTTGTGTAAACAATAGTGATACGAATAATATTATTAATTCCATAATGCTCTAGTATAGATTATTTTTTTATCTTGCTAATGAATTTGGCGAAATCTTGTGCGGTGGCGAAATCTTTATACACAGATGCAAATCTTATATAAGCCACTTGATCAATCTTCGCAAGCTCCTGCATTATCAGCTTTCCGATAGTGCGAGAGGGGATTTCTTTGTTAATTGAGCTTTCTATCTTTAAAGTTATTTTGTTTGTAAGCTCGTCTATTTGGTCGCTGGTAAAGTTTCGCTTCCGGAGTGCTGTGGTGATCGAGTTCAATATCTTGCTGCTGTCGAATGGGCGCTTTGTGCCGCTTCTTTTGACTACAAATAATTTCCTGGTTTGTATGCGCTCAAAAGTAGTAAAACGCCCCTTGCAAGACAAGCAATGCCGACGACGGCGGATGGTCCTGCCATTGTCGGTCTCTCGTGAGTCTTTCACGGAAATATTTGCTGACTGGCAAAAGGGGCATTTCATATTGCCTGCACCGGGAATTTAGAGTTAAGCTCAACAGCTTTGGCAAATATTGCTTGCTCAGTTGCCGCGTTCTCTTCTGACTCCTTCAAACTATCGAGCAAATCAGCGATCATATTCCCTACAATGCGGAATTCTTCCTCCCGGAATCCGCGTGTGGTGCATGCTGCGCTCCCGAGCCTAACGCCAGATGTGACAAAAGGCGAGGTGTCGTCAAAGGGAACGGTGTTTTTGTTCGAAGTCATCCCAGCGCGGTCTAGTGAGGCGGAAGCCAGCTTGCCAGTAAGCCCGTGCTTTCTGAGGTCAAGAACCACTATATGATTATCCGTTCCACCAGTAAGAACAGGGTATCCGCGCTCTTGAAGTGTGGAGGCTAGAATTTTGGCGTTCGCAATCACTTGCTTGATATATATTTTGAAATCATCGTTAAGAGCCTCCTTAAAACACACAGCTTTTGCAGCAATAATATGCATCAGTGGCCCTCCTTGTAGACCAGGGAACACGGCTTTATTCATCAGCTTGCCAATTTCCTCCTCATCAGACATGATAAGCCCGCCTCTGGAGCCTCTCAGGGTTTTATGCGTAGTTGAAGTCGCAACATGAGCATGTGGAAAAGGGGAGGGGTGCTCGCCGGCGGCAATGATTCCTGCAATATGGGCGATATCAGCCATTAAATAGGCACCAACCTTGTCTGCTATTTCTCTAAAACGTGCATAATCCAGACCGCGTGAATAGCAAGAATAACCAGCGATGATAAGCTTTGGTTTGTGCTCCAGCGCCATGCGTTCCACCTCGTCATAATCGATCAAATGTGTTTCTGGATCGACGTTATAGAACACAGGATTAAACCATTTGCCAGAAATGTTCGGAGCAGCTCCATGAGTCAAATGTCCGCCGCAATCAAGGGACATCCCAAGGATTGTGTCACCGGGATTTAAAAGCGCAAGATATACTGCCTGGTTTGCCTGCGAGCCAGAATGTGGCTGAACATTGGCATATGAGCAGTTGAAAAGTTGCTTCAGGCGATCTCTTGCGATCTCTTCAACCTTGTCCACCTCGTCGCAACCGCAATAATAGCGCTTGGAGGGGTAACCTTCGGCATATTTATTCGTTAAAATGGAGCCTTGCGCCTCAAGCACAGCTTTGCTTACAAAATTCTCCGAGGCGATCAGCTCTATGTATGTTTCCTGCCTTTTGCGCTCTGATTCGATGGCTGCAAAGATTTCCGGGTCTGTGGATGATAATTCTTGATTAGTCATTTTTTCTCCTGTTCTTTGTCTGGTGAGTAGAGCTCATAGCTGGATTGATATTGATTGTCTGCGCTACATTTAAAGCTATTCAACATTCTTACAAACAGCTTGTTTTGTCGCCTATTTAAGTAACCTGTATCGAATTGCACTGTTTTATACTCAGCAATTGATGGATTGTTTTTGATTTCTCTAACCATTTCATCAAAATGATCTCCGCGAAATTTATATGTCTTATCCTGGCATTTTATATCCATTTTGTTGACATAGTGGCGTAAAAAGTTACTATCATCGTAGGCTACATCGTCCAAAATAGAATATTTTATTTCAGCATAGTTGTTTGGTATATACCAAAGCACAAATGCTGTCATTATAAGTATCCAACTTATTTTTATAAAAGATTTTATTATTTTTATAAAACATTTCATCATCTATTCTCCTTTTAAAAAATTAAGTGCAAATTCTATCCCGGAGGCATCTATGGAATGGCCTAAATTGGGAACCATTATTTGTCTGTGTTCGATATTATTTTCACTGCAATATTTTGCCATATTATCGCTCTCCTGCGCAGGCACTACATCGTCTTGCTCGCCATGCACAATGCAGATCGGTGTTTGCGTGTTTTGTAGTAACATAGGGGTTATCAATCTTCCAGAAAAAGCAAGCATGGCCGCAAATGGAGCCTCCTGCATCAGGGTCATATACACGCCAAGCATGGTTCCCTGAGAAAAACCAAATAGCGTGGTGTCTGCGTTGCTAAGGCCTAACTCTTGCTGCTTTTTGGCTATAATTTGATAGGCTTTAGGCGCGTTTTCTGAAACCAACCCTCCAATCACCTGAGGATCCCGGTCTTGCAGGCTGAACCATTGCCGGCCAAAAGGAGCCATGTCATATGCTTCTATTCCGTCTGGCGCGATGAAATGATAATCTGGTAAATGATCTTGCAAGAAAGGCACCAAGCTGATCAAATCATTCCCGTCAGAGCCAACGCCGTGCAGCATCACCATAAGTTTTTTAGCTTTGCCGCTGAGAGCCGCTATTTCAGGGCATTCACAGGGTTTTTTTATATCTGTAGTCATTTATTTTAATTCCTTGTAATATTCACAATATTCTGTAATTTTGCATTCAGAGCATAGAGGTTTTCGCGCTTTGCAAATATATCTGCCATGAAGAATAAGCCAGTGATGCGCATGTTTTTGCCACTTGGTGGGCACATTTGCTAGCAGATCTTCCTCTACCTTCCCCACATTAGTACCGCTGCTCAGCCCAAGCCTGCGTGATACTCTGTAAACATGCGTATCAACTGCGATTGTGACCTTGCCAAAGGCGCAGCTTAATACAACATTTGCCGTTTTTCTGCCAATTCCTGGGAGCTTAATCAGCTGGTCAAACTCGCTGGGGATTTCTGAGTTATAGTTATCGATCAAAATGCGGCAAAGTGCAATAACATTTTTTGCTTTTGAGTTATAAAGTCCAATTGTTTTGATGTAAGGTTTTAATCCATCCTCCCCGAGAGACAATATCCCCTCTGGCGTGTCGTATTTAGCAAACAGATCTTTGGTTGCCTTGTTCACAGAGACATCCGTTGCCTGCGCAGATAGCAACACGGCAATTGCGAGGGTGAAATTATTGCTATAATTCAGCTCAGTTTGTGGTTTTTGAGTTGCGTTATAAAAGCTTTGAAAGATCTTGTCTATAGTTTTAGAGTTCATTTGCATAGATGTTTATTTATTATTATGGATGTTTATTTGTTATTTCTATAAACTGCATAGATTATTTGTTTATTATTCCTGTAAATATTTTCTATTTATTTTCTATGCTATATGATTTATACTAGAAATCAAGGAAATGATTATTGGTATTCCGAGGTTACGTATGCATATACGTGTGTATGTATGAGTTCTGGGAGTTTTGTAAAAATATATAGGGTTTTGAGTCATGAGCGGGGAAGAGATTTTCGATTTAATTAAAAAACAAATTTCAGATGATAATGTCGTGCTATATATGAAAGGCACTGCAGATTTTCCGCAATGCGGGTTTTCTGCTATGGTTGCTGGGATTTTGCAGACTTTAGGGATTAAGTTTAAGGATATAAATATATTGTCCGATGAGAATTTGCGTCAGGGGGTAAAGGATTTTTCTGACTGGCCAACTATTCCTCAATTATATATCAACAAAGAATTTGTTGGTGGTTGCGATATAGTGCGCGAGATGTATGAAAATGGAGAGCTTTCTGATTTGCTCAAGAAAAGTCAGAATAAAGGCGCGCAGCAGCTTGATGAAGAAACTGAGTCTTCTGCAGGGGCAGTGACTGAAAAGGGTTGAATCCATAGTGGTTAAAAATTTAAATTAATATAGAACATAAATGTCAGAATCAGCAATTTCTATACGAAATCTTGTCAAGAGCTATGACCAAAACGTCACCAAAGCTGTGGATGATTTGGACCTTACAATCCCTAAAGGCTCGATCTTTGGGCTGCTTGGGTCGAACGGGGCGGGCAAGTCTACTTTGATCAACATACTTGCTGGAACAGTAGTGAAAAACTCTGGCGTGGTGAAGGTTATGGGGGTGGATCTTGATGAGTTGCCTAAAAAAGTTAGCTCGCTTATTGGCGTTGTTCCTCAGGAGATCGTGTTTGACAGTTTCTTTCCTATTTATCAAGCTTTGGAGTTCACGGCTGGGTATTATGGCATAAGACCAAATTTTCGCAAAACTGAGGAGATCTTGCGCGCTTTGAGCTTGTGGGATAAGCGGGATGTCATGCCGCAAAAGCTTTCCGGTGGTATGAAAAGACGGTTCCTGATCGCAAAGGCTATGGTCCATTCCCCGGAAGTGTTGATTCTTGACGAACCGACCGCTGGTGTGGATATTGAACTGCGCACACAGCTTTGGAATTACATCAAAGAGCTGAACAAAAATGGTGTGACGATCATCATCACAACGCATTATTTAGCCGAGGCACAGGAATTATGCGATGAAATAGCGTTTATTGACAAGGGTAAGATCGTTAAGCAAGATTCCAAGCAGAATCTGCTGGAGGATTTGAGTGACAGGCATGTGGATGTGGAATTTTCTGAAAATGTTACGTTAAAAGAGCTTTCCTTGCTAAGCAAAATCAAGCCGGAAATGATTTTAAATAATAAATTTCGTTTTCACCTTACTTCTTACGAAAATAATTATTCTAAACTTTTGACCGAGCTAAGCTCCCTTGGCAAGGAAATAAAGGATCTAGAAGTTTCGCAGCCGGATTTGGAGGATGTTTTTCATCAAATAGTAGGAAGATAAATTAAGTGGCAAAGCAAATAATCAGAATCCAGGGATGGAAGATAAATAATCATAGCACAAGGTTGGAAGATAAATGATTGAGATACTAACAAATAGAGCCGTGCTGCATGTTCGCGGCGGTGATGCTGGGAAGTTTCTGCAGGCGCTTGTTAGTAATGACGTGGTGGGAAAGATTTATTCTTATAATTATTTCCTGACCAATCAGGGCAGGTATCTGTTTGATTTTTTCGTTTATAAAGAAACTGATAGCTCTTATTTTATCGATTTGCACGAGAAAGACCTCGTTGGTCTGATAAAAAAGCTCACATTATATAAGCTTCGCAGCGATGTTGAAATACAGGACCGCTCAGGAGAATATAAAATTCTTTATTCAAATGATAAGCTAAAAACAAGTGCAGAAACAGACGCGGAAACAGGTGTAGAATTAGAGTCAAATGCAAAACTAGAAACAGGTGCAAAATTCTCCCTGCAAGACCCAAGATTTGACGAGATGGGCTTCAGGTCTTTGATTCAAATAGAGAATATTAACTACCCGCCGGAAAAATACGGTGCGATATATAACTCAGATAAATATCATTGCGCCATAGCAGATGGCCGGCCAGATCTCATCTATGACCGCTCAATCCCTATTGAATATGGGGCGGAAGAGTTGCTCGGGATTGACTACCGGAAAGGTTGCTATATCGGGCAGGAGGTGATCTCCAGGGCGAAATATCAGGGTGTGGTCAGGAAGAAAATCTTTAAACTGAGCTTCGATAAAGAGCTAAGCGGGGATTTCTGCGGCACAGATGTGACTGATTTAGAGGGCAAAAAGCTTGGCATAGTGTGCTCTGGTTACAAAAATCAGGTTATTGCCCTACTCAGAGAGGAAAACTACTTGGGTCTTGCGGAAAAACTCTCTATTGTAAATGGAGAAACTGCGGAAATTTTAATCCCTCCATGGAGAACCAAAGCAATATGAGACTTTTGATTATTGGAGATTTAAACAGCGAAATCAAAATTGCAATTGATATTGCTAAATCCAAGAATGCAAAGGTGATGATGGTTGGCTCTTGTGATGAGGGGATAGATTTCATGTGTATGGGCAAGGGCGCTGATCTTGTCTTAATTAGTGTCCAATTTGATATAAAATCCCTGACAAAAGCTATGAAAAATGAAAAGATCTCAACTCCCGTCGTGGCTTACGGCGTGCAATGTTCCCCAAAAGAAGCTGTATTGGCGATTAAATCCGGCGCTAAGGAGTTCCTCCCACTCCCTCCAGATGAGAGGCTAATTGCTGCAATTTTTGCAGCTCTGTCAGATGATTCAGTCCAGATCATAGCAGAGTCAAAGCCCATGATGGATGCGATGTCCGTCGCCGATAAAATCGCCGCATCCGATGCAAATGTATTGATCACAGGCCAGTCTGGCACTGGCAAGGAGGTATTTTCGAGCTACATACATAGCAAAAGCAAAAGAAAAGACAAAGCCTTCGTTCCCGTCAACTGCGCTGCTATCCCGGAGAATTTGCTAGAGTCAGAATTATTCGGCCATGAGAAGGGCGCATTCACGGGCGCGCTTAGTCGCAGAATTGGCAAGTTCGAAGAATCCTCTGGCGGAACGTTGCTGCTCGATGAGATCAGCGAGATGGATGTAAGGCTCCAAGCCAAGCTACTCCGCGCTATTCAGGAAAAGGAGATCGACAGGGTAGGGGGTGCAAAGCCCATCAAAGTAGACCTCCGCGTGATCGCAACATCCAACAGAGATTTGAAAAAGGAAATCGCCGCAGGACGCTTCCGAGAGGATTTATATTTCAGGCTGAATGTTATTAATATAGAGTTGCCATCCCTCAAAGAAAGGGAGGGTGACATTAAGCTTTTGAGCGATTATTTCATTGAAAAGCACGTCAAAAATAACGGCCTCGCGCCCAAAACCATATCGAAAGAGGCGATTGAGAAGATGCTCACATATTCCTGGCCAGGCAATGTCCGTGAGCTAGAAAACGTCCTGCACCGGGCCGTGCTTATGTCCGCCTCAAGCCAGATCAAGCCGGATGATATTCAGATAGAAGAGGAGCGCGCAGATGCAGGCAATTTGGAGAGCGGTTCTGGCATGCCATCCATGGAAAAGCAAATGGTGTTCAACACACTAGGATATTGCCTTGGAAATATGAGCAAAGCCGCCAATATCCTGGGTGTCTCGATCGACATATTAAAGGAGAAGCTCGAGCATTATACGAAAGAGTAGGGGAGTTGATGGCAATGAAAAGTGGCTAGAATATTCTATATTTTTAGAGATTTTTTAATCTAGATTTGAATTTTTGGGTTAAAATATGAGCATATTCTAATTTAAAAAATAGATGGAAAAAGATCAAAAATATAGGATGTTTTAGGCCTACGGACATAGCTTCTGAGATTCACACATCCAAGATATTTTCTCTATAACAGCACCTGCTCCCCCTCGCGGGCGGCGTGGGTGTTTGGGAATATTTTTCTTGCCTCGTTTTCTATGTGGCGCAGCTCTTGGTCAGTGCGGAATGGGGCATGGTGTGTGAGGAAAAGGCGGGTCACATTGGCTCTGGCGGCTATAGAAACAGCGTCTTGCCAGGTTGAATGTCCCCAGCCTTTATACTCCTCTTTTTCTGCATCTATGAATGTTGAGTCATAAACACAGATATCGGCGTCTTTTACGAAATCGCAAATAGCATCTATGAAGGATTCTCCGCTAGTTTCGGTGTCTAGGATATAGCAGAATTTTCTACCGCCGATATATAAAGCATAACCACTCGCTTTGCCGGGGTGGTTTAGGTAGATGGTTTTTAATTCCGCATCCTCAAGAGTCAAAGAGGCTGGCGGGGTGAAGTTATGGTAAGTAAGATGAGCCCGAATGTCAGAGGGTTTGACGGGAAATAGAGGATGGCTGAAAAGATATTTTTTAAAAAATGCCTCCGTTCCTCCGTAAGGGGCAAGCACCCCGGCGTAGATATCCAGGGTTAAGTTTGGGTTCCAGAGCGGGTCGAAGAAAGACATGCCGTTAACATGGTCATAATGGGCATGTGATAAAAACAAATGAGCCTTTTTCATGGATTTAAACTTCTTCCCTAAAGAGACGATCCCGCTGCCCGCGTCGAAAATATAATGCGTGCCTTTATGCTCCAGGCTGATGCAGCTAGTGCTGCCACCAAATTCCATGAAATCCGCACCGCAGCAAGAGCGTGAGCCTCTGACTCCCCAGAAATTAACGCTGATGCTGTTTTCTTTGTCTTTTGCGTGAGTTACCATATTAGCTATCCGGTTTTTATTGCAGTTACTTCGTATAGTTCCATTTCTCCTTTGCCTTTTAAGTCGAATTTGCCAATAGATTTACCGGTGGATTTGTTTTTGATTTTCTCCCAGCCATTTTTGCTGATACATACGCTATTTGCTTTGGCGACATCTTGAATCCGGGCAGCAACATTCACCGTGTCTCCCCACACATCAAAGAGATATTTAGAGTGACCAATAATGCCGGCTATAACGTCGCCATAGTCAATGCCTATATGAATATCCCATAATGTGGGCAAGGATTTCCGCTCTTTTAGCAAATCAAGAGCAAAGGCCGCGCTAGCTAGCACGGGATTGGCAGTTTTGACGAACATCCCACCCGTGGCCATGAAGGCATCGCCAATAGTTTTTATCTTCTCAAGACCGTGCTTTTCGCTCAGTTTTTCGCATAGATTGACATATGCTTGCATGTTATCGAAGACTTCTTTTGGGGAATGTTTAGAGCAATAATTTGTAAAACCTGAGATATCTGTGAAAATTACAGCTGTATTTTTATATAGAAGCGGAGCGACTTTACCGTTTTTGGTGAGTTCCTCTATGATTTTCCCCGGGAATGTGGCCTCGAGCAGCTGAACTGATTGTTGTTTTTCGAATTCTATTTTTTCTAAATAATCTTTCTCTTGTTCGGCGTAGTATTTTTTCCTCAAACACCCGCCGATCCTGGCTTTGAGGATGTCAACATTAAACGGTTTTTGCAGGAAATCCTCGGCTCCAAGCCTTATGCATTCTGCGATATTCTCAGTGCGGTCATCCCCTGAGATCATCAGCACCATGATGGCATTTGTTGCTTTATCGCTTTTGATTTGCTTTAAAACTTCATCTCCGTTTATGTCTGGCATTAATAAATCCAGCAAAACCAAATCGATCTTGGAATCCTTTGTTCTTGCCAAGGCATCCTTACCGTTATTAACAGTGATATAGTTGGTGTAGCCTTCCTTTTTCAGGCGCCTGGTGAGCGTGAAAAGATTATCCTCATTGTCATCCACGACTAAAATGGATAGCTGATCTTTATATTTATCGAGCGTATACATCCAATGATTCTAACTATTTTTTTGTTAATTTTTCAATTTTCTCAATCAGGCTCGCAGCGTTCAGAGGTTTTGTTTCAAACCCATCAGCTCCGACATCCTTTGCCTTTTTCACATCGGTGGAAAGCGCATGAGCGGTCAGGATAATTATGGGAATAGACTTGGTTGCCTCATCTGCCTTTAATATTTTAATCGCCTCATGCCCATCCATAACCGGCAGGCCGACATCCATAATCACGAGATCTGGCTTTTCGCTACGCGTTTTCTCCACCCCGATTAAGCCATTTTCGGCGATAATCACTTCATATCCGCTTTTCTCCAGGCGCATTCTGAGCATATAAACATTATCTTCATTATCTTCTACGTATAAAATCTTGATCATAATAAACCTGCATGTAGCTATTTAAGGATACTAAATACTACGTTAACAGATTAATAAGCTGGTGTATTTATTTGTAAAAATAGAAGGGGTATCAATTGACGATTATGTGACAAGTGAAGCACAGATAGGGAATATGCGCTGGGATGATTTTAGAATAAACTTCTTCTTGTCGAATATAGCCAGGCATGCTATCTTGGTTAGAACAAGTTTCCATAGAGGTATTATGAGTGCAAGAGCGATATTATCTTCAAAAGGCCAGATTGTCACGCAAGAACCTATTGGAAGAAATTTGAGTGATTTTTTCGGTAAGGGAAAAGCCCTCATTCAAGAAACAGAACCACAAAAAGAAAACGTAGATGATCTGATAGCACAAGCGGTGATGAAAAATGATAGATAAAGCTTCAAAGTCAGAGTGTAAGAAGCTATGTGCGTAACCTAGAATACCCAACTATAGAAAGATTCTAAACCACATGCTGATAAGCCTATAATCAAATATTTAAACTTCTCTGAAGAGTCAGAAGTTGCTGACTAGATAAACCAGTAAATTCTGATATCTCGTCTAATGGTTTATTTCTACTAAGCATAGCAATAGCAACTTTCTCCATGCCTTTTTCTAGGCCTTTTTCTAGACCTTTCTCCATGCCTTTTTCTAGACCTTTCTCCATGCCTTCCTCTCGGCCTTCCTCTCGGCCTTGCTTCATGCCTTTCTTTATACCTTTTTCCAGAGCGGCTGTTAAGGTATCTTCTTTATTGACGGACTCCTTCAGATATTTGTAATATTGATTGCGCTCTTCATCATCCATTTTTAGTACACTGAGACGCTCRGCYACTTTTGCCATATACGGAGATTTGAAATCTTTTTTTACTTCAGCATTTTTCATCACATATAACCATTCATCGATCTCTTGGTTTATYTGRTCATTAAACCTTGGTATTGAGATGAAAAAATACTCAGGAAATACATTATGGTTCTCAAAAGTCACCATTCCCTGATTCATCACGCGCAGATCAATCGGATGCGCGGTGTCTACTTCATGAATAACGGTTTTGCCATGATAAATCGGTTTTTGCATTTCTTCAGTCTCGAAATAGAGCAAGCTTATATGAAATATTTTCTTGATGTTAGTGTAGTCTTGACTGACAGATAAATTATCTGCAATCAGTCTTGACGAGTTGAAGCATGCTTTATGCATGAAGTTTGTAGTGAATGAACGCTCAATCTCCACAATATATTTATTTCCGTCAGTATCCTCAACAACTAAATCAGCAATGCTTCTTTTGAAATCTGCCCTCTCTTTGTTGCTTTCGCTCTCAAGAAGGGCTGTGATCTTCACGGGTTTGTAGTTTTCTGCTGCAAAAAGTGCAGAGATAAAACCCTCTATGATCTCATAACCCTCTTTGTTTTTGAGGAGGAACTTAATGGCATAATCAAAGCTAATTAGCGGCTTTTCAAACATTTGAATAAATT
>NVVL01000001.1 GCA_002402195.1 Rickettsiales bacterium
TGTAAATATTTTTGCTTTTTCCATGTTGTTTATCCTCCCATTAATAAAGACTGGTATATATTTCATAGTATTATACCTTTACCCCCCAAAAAACAAACATTTTTCTTCGCTCCCCCTCAAACCGGAACACATCAGATCAAGTTTTTGCCAACAGCTTGACAAAAAGAACTAGCCAGACTACCCTTATTCTCAACTATTAGCAAATAATTGCAACTGAATGTGTAATGACAATGAAAAAGTGGCAATTACAAAACATCAAGGCTAAATTAATCGCACTAGTAAAGCAAGCATCGCGCGGAAAACCTGAGCAAACTACCGCTAAAGAACGGGCAGAAATTGTCATATTACCAGCTAAGCGCTATGTGGATTTAACTTCTTCGAAAATTTCTTTAGTTGAGTTTTTGCGTAATTCTCCATTATACGGGGCAGAGCTCGACTTGGAAAGAAATCAAACCCCATGCAGAGATATTGAGTTATAAATATGCTTCAATCCAGGGCAAATACTCAGAAACTGCTCCATGATATCAAGAATAATGGAATGCCAAAGATAGCCCTGAAAGTCAAGGCTGGAGCGAGACAAAACTCTATCAATGGAATTATTGAGATAGATAACAAGCCTTATCTAAAACTTTCCATTAAATCCTCACCCGAAAAAGGAAAGGCCAACAAAATGATAATCGACTTTCTGGCGAAAGAATGGGGGATGCGCAAAAGTGATTTAACAATAATCTCAGGCAAAACGAGCCAGTATAAGATACTACATATTAAGGAGCCCTAGCTTAAGAATAGTTGAACCCCCTAACCCTAAAACTCCTGCGATGATGCGGGGTTGCGCCGTGCTTGATAATCGCATCTATATGATCCTTCGTTCCATATCCTGAATTTTGCGCCCACTTATATTCCGGGAATTCGACCCCTAGCTCTTCCATCATTCTATCCCTTGTAACTTTGGCAATGATCGAGGCAGCGGCGATCGAAACTGACTTGTCATCCCCTTTGATTATACTGCAAAAACGCTCATCACTAAATTTCATATTCCCATCAACTAGCACAATATCAGGTTCAATTTCCAAAGAACGCACTGCCATCTGACAAGCTTTTTTGGTCGCCTCCAAAATATTAATCCGGTCAATCTCCGCGGGCGAAATAATTCCGACAGAGCATTTATAATGCAGGCTTATCTTTTCAAAAAGCTCTTCTCGTTTTTTCTTTGATAATTTCTTGGAATCCTTAATCCCTTCAATCACCACTGCTCTGTCAACTATCACTGCTGCCGTAACCACAGGCCCGGCAAGGGGGCCTCTGCCGACCTCGTCTACGCCGGCGATGATCTTGCCAGGATGGGTGTCTTCTATTGAAAAATCAGTCATTAACCCCCCTCATCATTGAGGTGCAAGAAAGCGCATATATCGCAGCTATTTCCGCCCTTAAAACGGAGTGGCCGAGGCTCACAGACTGCACATGATCGTGCGATTTAAGCATTTGAATTTCCGCATCAGAAAACCCGCCCTCACAGCCAATCAAAACGCACGGCCTGCCCTTTATCTGCTTTATGTTTTTGATTGTAACCCCTTCTGATTCCGTTTCATTTGCCCAGATAATTTGCTCTATATCATCCATAGCGCAGAGTTCCTTTAGAGTTATTTCCTCTGTAAATTCTGCGGGTTTGAATCTCTCGCTTTGCTCTGTTGACTGGATAATTGATTTAAGAATCTTATCGCGTTTATTTTGCCTATGCTGAACTCGCTCTGAGATCACGGGCACAATGCGGGTGACTCCAATCTGCACAGCGGCTTTAATAGCCTCTATCATACGGTCTTGTTTGATCACACATATTGCGAGCGTTAGATCCTTCTGGAGCGCTGGGAGCCGGAGGAGACTCTCTACATTTGCAATAATAGACGAGCGCCCGATTTGCGTTATTTTCAGCATGAATTCGCCGTCATTTTCGTTGAACATGCGGAAAGTAGCGCCGAGTTTAAGCCTGATTACGGATTTCAAATAATGAAAATCCTCCCCCTCGATGGTTATTGTTTGACCGATAGCGATTGAGTCAGTACTATAGATTCGGCTTAAATGAGAAAATTTCATTATTAAATTACAAAACTAGCTATGTTAAAAAAAGATAAATCTGATAATACACCAACAAACGAAGAAAGCTCAAGCAAAAATACGGATGAGGAATTTGGCGGCCAGAACGGCCCCGATCCAACAAGATATGGCGACTGGGAAAAAAATGGCAGAGTGTCCGACTTTTAGCAAAACCAGCCGAGCTGGACTGGAAAGCCGGGCTGAAAAGCTGAAGCAAAGAGCTTATCTAGCAGCTTCTCGGGAGTTATGCAGGCAAGCCTAGCCTTTCTTATTTTTATTATCGTCGTTGCTATCGTCTTTACTATCATCCTCATTCATGGATGATTTGAATGATTTCAGCCCTTTGCCGAGTTCCGACATCACGCGCGGCAACTTCCCGGCGCCGAACAATAATAATATAATTAGTAAAATCACCAATAGCTGAACAAGACTTACACCCATATTTCGAATATCCGTTGATTATAATAGTTCAAATAATAACCAAACTCATGCGTTTTAGCTAGTAATCTTTCTCAAAAGCTGGAGTTTTTTGATCAAGCCTTCTAAATTAGAGCATAATAAACTCCCCCCCTTCCCTGCTCCAAAGAGCCGAAGCAATTAAATTTAGTGCTTGCCAGTAATAATTTTATTAGCTAATATCACCACAATAAATAATCAGGTTAGTTGCTAAATTTCATGACTTCAAAACAAACACCAGCCGAAAAAGAGCTTTTCATGACGATGGCTGAGCGCAAAATTTATAATAAATGGCGCCTTAGAATCTTAATCTCCATTATCCTGGGGTATGGCACATATTATCTATGTCGTTTGAATTTTTCGATAATCATGCCGGCTTATATCGAGGAGTTTTCCTATTCCAAAACCCAGCTTGGATGGGTCATAACCATAACTTCTATTGTGTATGGGGTTGGGAAATTCGTGAATGGGTATTTCAGTGACAAATCTAATGCTAGATATTTCATGCCAGCAGGGCTTATCCTCTCGGCGATAATCACTTTTATTTTAGGCTTTACAAATAGCCTGGTTTTTCTTGGGATTTTCTTGATCTTTAATTACTGGTTCCAATCCATGGGATGGCCGCCGGCAGCTCGGATGCTGACTCATTGGTTTGCACCGCAAGAACTGGGAACAAAATGGGCACTGGGCGCTGCGTCTCACCAGATCGGAGGGGCTCTAACCTTGATATTTTGCGGGTATTTAGTGGCAAATTTCGGCTGGAGATATGCGTTTTTCATACCGGGTATCATCGCATTTATTGTTGGGGTTATTTTATTTAGTGCCCTGCGCGACTCCCCAAAAGAACTGGGACTCCCCCCGGTTGAGGCTTATAAAGGGGATGAGGATTTTAAGGAGGATACTAGCGAAAACCATCTTGGTAGTATGGAGATTTTCCTTAAGGTTTTTGCGAATAGAAATATTTGGTATATATGTTTTGCCAATATGTGCGTATATTTTATTCGCTCAGGAATTGTTGTTTGGGCGCCATTATTTTTGATAGAATTTAAAGATTTCTCCCTTGTTGACTCTGGCTGGCAGGTTGCCGCCTATGAATTTGCCGGGCTGCCTGGTGGGTTTATGGCTGGTTGGATTTCAGACAAGCTCTTTGGTGGCAAGCGCGGCTTTGTTGGGATAATGTTCATGAGCCTGCTTGCTTTGGCGCTATATACTTTTTGGAAGCTTCCAGCAGAACATATTTATTTGAGCGCCTCTTCGCTTGCTTGCATCGGTTTTTTCCTCTCTGGACCTCAGATTCTGGTTGGTCTTGCATCTGCGGATTTTGCTTCAAAAAAAGCAGTTGGAACAGCAAATGGATGGGTTGGAACAGTCGGGCAGCTGGGCGCTAGCCTATCTGGAATCGGCGTTGGGCTTTTGACACAATATTATGGCTGGGATGCTGCGTTTATGGCGTTTATTGGCGCTGCTATTTTGGGGGCGGTCTTTTTCTCCCTGACGCTGAAAAATAGAGCATAAGTATAAGTACCTAATGACCCAAAAACCCCTATATATTTGCTTGTGGCGCAAGGCTTTTTGGAATGTTTTTTTATATTTTCAAATAAAACACTTGATTCTTTTAAAAAACTAGTGCATATTCTTGGTGGTTAGGGCGATTAGCTCAGTTGGTAGAGCATCTCGTTTACACCGAGACGGTCGGCAGTTCGAGCCTGTCATCGCCCACCAATTTTTATTATTGTAGGAAGAATAGTTTTTATGAAAACAAGCGCAAAACAAACCGGTTTTATCTTACTTGGCCTAGCATTGATTGCTATGATCTTCACATTGACTCAAATGAGTTCAGCAACTGCTGCGAAAAAGAATGGCAAAAAGTTTGGTGACTGGGTTGTATCTTGTTCTCCTGCGAATAAAAAGACTAAAACTCCTGCTGTTTGTGTGCTGACACAGCAAATTAATATGTCCAAAGATGATAAGCAACAAACTGTTGCGCTATTTCAGATTGGTTATTTTGGCAAGAAAAAAGACCTGAAACTGGTTCAGACTTTGCCATTTGGTATTAGTATTGAAGCTGGCACTTCTATCATTAGCTCTAAGAAGCTGATAGCACCAGGTAAGTATACTACTTGTCTTGCTAGCGGTTGCCAGGCGGTTGCTTCTATTTCTAAAAAAGATTTAAAAACAATGACTTCCAACTCAGAAAATGCAGTGGCATTCATGAGCCTAAACGGCAAGCAAATCACATTCCCGATCTCCATGAAAGGAATCGAGAGAGGGTTGAAATATATTAAATAGCCTAGCTGCTATTGGCATTATCTATCATTAAGCTATGCGCTAGCTTTTTAAAGATGAGGCGGGGCTTCATGAGGTTTACATACGTAACTTCTTATGAAGCCCCGCCTCATCTTTTTTTGTAGCAACACTCACACAATCGGATGCTAAATCATTCTATTTTCTGCAAGAATTTGTTTTATTACTTTTATTTTATTGGTGAAGGATATACCATCATATATATGTGCCTTTAAGTGGGGCTATGAGTTTAGTAGATGCGCTATATTTTGTAATTTTAATATGTAGATTTATATGCAAAGAATTTTCACCGCATTGTTTGTTATTCTGACAGGAAATGTAAGCCTTGCCTCGAAGCCAGAGCCGTGGCAACTATATCTGCAAGAAGCCGCAACGCCTGTGATGGAGGAGCTCACTGCATTTCATGATTTTATGATGATAATCATCACCGGGGTGACTTTATTTGTATTTTTCTTGATAATCTATGTGGTTCTTAGGTTCAACGCAAAAGCAAATCCTGTTCCTGCAAAATTCTCGAGCAATCTTACTGTAGAGATAGCGTGGACATTAATACCAGTTATAATATTAATCATCATTGCCGTTCCTTCTTTTCGGATTCTGAAAATGGCAGAACATACTCCGGACTCGGATGTGACGGTGAAAGTTGTGGGATCTCAATGGTTTTGGACATATTCATATCCGGATCATGGGATTGAATTTGACAGCTATATGATTCAAGATGAGGATTTGCTTCCCGGGCAGCTTAGATTGCTTGAGGTGGATAATAGAATCATCGTTCCACAAGGAAAAGTGGTGAAGTTTTTGATCACAGCGGCGGATGTGATTCATAGTTTTGCAGTTCCGGCGCTTGGGATAAAGCTGGATGCTGTGCCTGGGAGGACGAACGAGACTTGGGCAAAAATCGACAAGATTGGTGTGTATTATGGCCAATGTTCGGAATTATGCGGTGTGAATCATGGTTTCATGCCAATTGCTGTTGAAGTCGTGAGCCAGAAGGATTATGATATCTGGGTCGAAAGCGCTAAAGTCAAATTTGCGAGCCATAATAGTATTAAACCTGATGCTATCAAAATGGCGGCCAACATTAAATCAGAATAACGGAAAATTTTATGACAGATCACGCACATCATACGCAGACTGGGTGGAGAAGATGGTTGCTTTCAACCAATCACAAAGATATCGGCACGATGTATATCACGCTGGCAGTTGTTGGCGGGCTGGTTGGTGGGTTGTTTTCGGTATTATTCCGTATGCAGCTAGCAGAGCCTGGCTCTAATTTTTTGGGTGGTGATCATCAGTTTTTCAATGTTTTGATCACGGCGCACGCGCTAATTATGGTGTTCTTTATGATCATGCCAGTTTTATTTGGCGGGTTTGGCAACTGGTTTGTACCGCTGCTTATTGGTGCGCCAGACATGGCCTTCCCTAGAATGAATAATATTAGTTTTTGGTTGCTGGTTCCTGCATTTTTGTTGTTAATATTATCTGCTATGGTTGATGGTGGGGTTGGCACAGGCTGGACGCTCTACCCTCCTCTGAGCGGTTTGCTTGGGCATCCGGGGGCTGCAGTTGACATAGCGATTTTCAGTTTGCACCTTGCTGGGATTTCTTCGATTTTGGGTGCTCTTAATATGATCACGACCATTTTGAATATGAGAGCTCCGGGGATGACCTTGTTAAAAATGCCACTTTTTGTGTGGTCAATTTTAGTGACGGCAGCTTTGTTGATATTGGTTTTGCCGGTGCTTGCTGGCGCGATTACTATGCTGCTTACTGATCGTAATTTGGGAACTCATTTTTTCACTCCAGAAGGCGGTGGAGACCCTGTATTATTCCAGCATTTATTCTGGTTTTTCGGTCATCCTGAAGTATATGTGATTGTTCTGCCTGGTTTTGGTATTGTCTCGCAAATAATATCGACATTCTCCCGCAAGCCAATATTTGGCTATGGCGCAATGGTGGCTTCCATGGTGATCATTGGGTTTTTAGGGATTCTTGTTTGGGCGCACCATATGTTTACGGTTGGGCTTTCCTACACTGCGCTGGTTTATTTCACCGCCGCCACTATGATTATTGCTGTGCCGACGGGGATTAAAATATTCAGCTGGATCGCCACGATGTGGGGTGGTTCGATTACTTTTGAAACTCCAATGCTGTTTGCTATTGGTTTTATCGTGATCTTTACATTTGGCGGCGTGACTGGGGTTGTGCTTGCAAATTCAGCGCTCGGCCGGATAATGCATGACACCTATTATATTGTGGCGCATTTTCACTATACTATGTCGCTTGGCGCCCTATTTACGGCTTTTGCAGGGTTTTATTATTGGTTTGGCAAGATGTCAGGCAAAGTATATCCTGAATGGATGGGGAAAATGCATTTTACCTTAACATTCATAGGGGTGAATTTGACCTTCTTCCCGCAGCATTTCTTGGGTCTTGCAGGGATGCCTCGCAGAATACCTGACTATCCAGATGCATTTGCTGGTTGGAATTATGTATCGTCTATTGGTTCATATATTTCTTACTTTGCAGCTTTGTTCTTTGTCTTTATAATATTCTACACTTTGAAATATGGAAAAAAATGTCCGCCGAATCAGTGGGGAGAGGGGGCAACTACTTTAGAATGGAGTGTTGATTCTCCAGCGCCGCACCACACATTCGAAACACCACCAACGGTTAAGTAATGACAAAAAGCACGACAGGACATACTAACTCTGAAATGGGAGCGTCAGTAGGCGACTATTTTTCCCTGATGAAACCAAGGGTAATGTCCTTGGTTGTCTTCACTGCTTTTTGTGGTTTATGGTTGGCTCCCGGGGATATTCATCCACTAATTGCTTTTGTGGCTATTTTATGCATCACGCTGGGGGCGGGAGCATCTGCTGCGATAAATATGTGGTATGACCGCGATATTGACGCGATTATGACGAGAACGCAAAAACGCCCTATAATCACCGGCGCGATCCTCCCGGATGAGGCACTTTCCTTCGGGATTATGTCTGGTTTTATGTCGGTATTTTTAATGGCATTATGCGTAAATTTGGTTGCCTCGGCGCTACTGGCTCTGACTATTTTATATTATATATTCATCTATACTATTTGGCTAAAGCGCACCTCGATTCAAAATGTCGTGATCGGTGGAGCTTCTGGCGCCCTGCCCCCAATGATCGGCTGGGCAGCTGTGACGGGCGATGTTTCTTTGGAATCATTCACTTTATTTGCTATTATTTTCATATGGACACCTCCGCATTCATGGGCTTTAGCTTTATTCCGTCTGCAAGATTATCGCAATTGCGCCGTCCCCATGATGCCTGTTATAAAAGGTGAGTCCTACACGAAAAAGCAAATTTTGCTTTACAGCATATTGATGATATTCGTGGTGATGATGCCTTATTTTCTGGGCATGGCTAATATTCTTTATCTAGGAATCAGCCTAATTTTAGGCGCAGGATTCTTATATTACGTCGCTGCCTTATTCCAAACCAACGAAAACCAAGAAACCGAGACTCATGGAGCTGGCACTCAAGGAGCCGAGACCCAGGGAGCCAAAGCCTTATTTTGGTATTCCATATTCTATTTATTCACAATTTTCCTCTCTTTACTATTCCTAAAGCTACCCACGTAGACTGCACTCCGAGTGTTCTTTGATAGTAAATAATATATTTTTCTGTTTATATTTGGGACAATATATGGTAGTAATAGGGACAATAAATAATTCATAAAATTATCATGAAAAAGAAAATCATAGCCCTCGTTGGTAGACCGAATGTTGGTAAGTCGACCTTGTTTAACAGGCTGAGTACAAGAAAAAAAGCTATCGTTCATGACAGGCCGGGGGTGACGAGGGATCGTAAATATTCCGATGCAAAATTGGGCCCCATGGAATTTACCGTGGTGGACACTCCCGGGCTTGAAGAAGCTGAAGAAGGCAAGCTGGAACATCGCATGATGCAACAAACTATGGTCGCAATTGCAGAGGCGGACTTGGTTTGCTTGGTGATTGATAATGAAGCGGGGATTACTCCTGCGGACAAGTTTTTTGCTGAGTTTATTCGTAAATATAGCAAGAAACAAATCCTCATTGCCAATAAATCGGAGAGGAAATTTAATCATGATAGCGAATATTATAAGATAGGTTTTGGCACTCCTGTGCCGGTTTCTGCGGAGCATGGCCAAGGGCTTGCGTATTTGTATGAGGCTATTGCCGAGCAAATAGACACAGAAGATGGGGAGGAAATTTCTGACCCGATGAGCGGAGATTGCTTGCAAATTGTGATCTCAGGCCGCCCGAATGCCGGGAAGTCTACTTTTGTTAATGCGATTGTTGGGGATGAGCGGATGCTAACTGGTCCGGAAGCCGGACTCACGCGTGAGTCGGTGGAGATCGCTTGGGAATATAAGGGGCAACGGGTTAAGCTGATTGACACTGCCGGCCTTAGAAAACGAGCAAATGTGAAGCAGAGCTTGGAGAAATTATCGACTGGCGATGCGATCGGGAGTATTAAGTTTGCAAATACTGTTATATTGATGATTGATGCGACAATTGCTTTGGAACATCAAGATTTGACCATTGCGAATTATGTTATAGACCAAGGCAGAAGCCTGGTGATTGCTATTAATAAATGGGATCTGATTCGCAAAAAAAGGGAATATGAAGAGGAATTTGAGTATAAATTACAGAAATACCTCCCTCAAGTGCAAGGGGTTCCGGTGGTTTATTTATCCTCGACGGATAATGTGAAAACGCTGGAAGTGCTTGATAAATGTCTTGATATTTATAAGCTTTGGAATAAAAAAATCTCCACCAGCAAACTGAATGACTGGCTGAGCTTTACTCTGGAAAAACACCCTCTGCCTATTCAGAAAAAACTGGGGCGCCGAGTGCGGATTAAATATATCACCCAAACGAAAACCAGACCGCCAACATTCAAGCTATTCACCAGTGACCCGGGGAGCATAACAGAGGCTTATAGAAAATATCTAGTGAATTCTCTGCGCAATGATTTTGACCTGCCGGGGGTGCCGATTCGTTTGCAATTTATAAAATCTGATAACCCATATGCGAAGAAAAAATAATGAAATCCGTTTTACTTACGAGATCAGATACAGAAAATGATCTGCTAATGCTAAGGTTACAAGAATCTGGATATGAAACTCTCTCCTGCAATTTGATCAAATACGAGTTGCAAAAGGTAGATGAGGCCGGCTTTAAACGCTTCAAGCAAATTATCGTCACCAGTTCTTTTGCCGCAAATAACGCCCCGCCGGCGCATTCTAAAGGGGTGTCTGCATGGGCTGTGGGGAAGAAATCTGCGAAGATTTTAGCCTCTAAAGGCTATGAAATCAGGTTCGTTGCACCGAGCGCTGAATCGCTGAAGGATCAGTTTGTGGAGGATACTAACAAGCCCACCCTGTATTTATCCAGCAATTATATCACGATTGATATGCCGTTTTTTGTGACTCGGTGTATTTTTTATAAGGTAACCTACCAGGATTCTCTCACAGAGCAGCAAATCGCGCGCTATAAGAACGGAGTGGATTATATCTTGCTATATTCAGAAAATTCTGCAAAAACATTCCTTAAATTGGTGAAGGAGAATAATTTGCTGCATTGTCTAGAAAACTCTACCATTATTACTATTAGTTCAAAAATATCAAAAGTACTGGCGGATTATTTTAAAACTAGTGTAGTATGTAATGGAACAGATTTAATTCTAGAATATTTGAAAAGCAAATGACCCAACCCAAAAATACGAAGAATAAAAAAAAACTGGATGATGAGAATGTGCCCGCGAAGAACTCTCCTGGGGGGCAAGCGAAAAAATCGGAAGAGGTGCTAGAGGCGGAAGTACTAGGGGAGAAGGCACTAGAGGTGGAGCTACTAGAGGAAGACTCGGCGCAAAAATTAGAGCCGAGAAAAATCAATTATTTTAAGAAATTCCTACTTGCTGCTACCATCCTGCTCTCGTGGGTTTTTGTTTTAAAGCAACTATATCCTGACTTTTTGGAACATTTTTTGGAAGATGAAAAAGCTGTTATCATCACCGAGCAACCACAACCCGAATCTGAGCTCGTAAAAGATGCCCTAAATAGCAGCTATGATCCCGGAGCAGAACCTCCGCTTGAGAGTTTCGCTCCAAATAATCTGATTGAGGATATTAACGAAATTATCCTGCCCGAAGAAGAGGCGGATGAGGAGAATCCTTATGAGCAACTCGTTGAGACTCAGTGCCGTTTGCATGTGAAGCTTGCGACAACAAAACTGCGTGATAGGTTGCTGAATAATCTTGACGATTACAGGCTGTATCTTGCAAATATGAACCAGCTTGTGATCAAGTTTAAGTCAGATAAGCGTTACGAGTTTGAGCTGAAAAAACTATCCGCGCGCCCTCTTCCTAGCTATATTAGGGATATAGTTTCTATGTTAGAGCTTTACGACCGGCAGCTAGCTGCCAATATTGCCAAGGCAAAAGCAAATCTTGATGGGAAGGCTGGCCGTGATGGGAGGGCTGCTCTTAATGACAGTGGTAGCGTTGGAGCCGAGCCTGACCTTGGAAAAGATACCGACCTTGGAGAAATGCTTGGTCTTGAGAAAAAAATTGATCTTGGTATCTTGTCGAAATTTATCAAAATAGAGAAAATCTCTGCCTTATCTGAGGAGCAAAAAAATCTTAAAAGAGAAATAGAGGGGCAATTGAGAGTGCTTGTTCAATATATTTACTCTTCTGAATTACAAGATAAATTCATCAATAGAGTTAGGTAAATGATTAGACTTTTAATTTTATGCGTAATATTCGTTCTATTCTATATTGGCATCGGCGCCATGGAACATTACGATTCCGCCCTGAAATTTACTGCTTTAGGGTACCATATAGAAACAACATTATTCGCGTTCACAGCTGCTTTCGTCATCATTCAGCTTATTACGATGATCTGCTTGAAGCTGGTTTACCTGATGTTTAACCTGCCTCAAATTATCAGAAATGAATGGCAAAGAAGTTCTATCCAAAAACTAAACAGAAAGCTGCTAAATACCCTTGCGGAACTGCTTATGGGGAATAAGAAAAAATCGCTGGGGCTGGCCAGTAAGCTGATATCTAGTCTGAATGATAAGAATAAAAATGTCATTCATTTGATTCTTGCAGAGCTCTCAGATAATCCTGGAAAAAGGGAGGAATATCTGCGCAATTTGACTACTGAAAAACATTATAGTATCTATGCGCTGAAAAGGCTGGCTGAGATTTCTTACAAAAATATGCATTATAAACAAGCAGAAGATTATGCACTAAAAGCCTTTAATGAGGATGACACAGATACAGAATTAATGCTAAGCTTGATTCGGATATATGCATCTTTGAAGACCTGGCAGAGGCTGGTATTTGTGGTATCTAAGCTTCAAAGAGCGGATACTAAATTGCTACAAAAACACTCAGGAGAAATTGCGGAATATTACTATTTAGCTGCAAAAGATTATGTGCAAGAAGAGTCGGATGATGAGGCGCTGAACTATCTGGAGTCAGCTTTGGAGCTGAATCCTTGCCATATGCCAGCGCTGAATCTGTTCACCAAGCTTGCTGTAAATATGAAAAATAGCTCCTCTGCGCTGAAAATATTGAAGTCTGCCTTTGCAGCAACTCCCTCTTTTGAACTTGCCAAGATGTATGCAAATAGCGCCCATAGTTCCAGTGATGTGGTTTATGGAACCCTTGCGAATCTTGCGACACCGGCCAAATATCCGGAACTATTTTTGGCGCTGGCGACTTATCTGAATTTACCTGATCAAATAGTTAAAATCAAAGAGGCTAGCTTAAGTTCATATGCACCCGTCTGATGATCGGAATATTAATATCAAGCTGGATGGCAGGCAACTTGAGCTTCTGAAGATTTTTGAGCAAATAGCAGGCGAGATTAAACCGAATAATTTTGCATCCAGATTCAAGAGGTTGTTTAGCGCTGGCGGGCATATTCGCGGGATATATCTGCATGGTAGCGTCGGCCGAGGCAAGACTTTGCTGATGAATATGTTTTATGATCAAATCTCGCTGCCGAAAGAGATGATACATTTTCAGAAA
This sequence comes from Rickettsiales bacterium, assembly GCA_002402195.1. Taxonomy (GTDB): domain Bacteria; phylum Pseudomonadota; class Alphaproteobacteria; order Rickettsiales; family Rickettsiaceae; genus Megaera_A. The sequence continues at coordinate 12,924 of NVVL01000001.1, forward strand.
TTCATGCAGGATGTTCATACGAAAATGCATCAATTGCAAAGCGCGTCCACAAACAGGGTGGTGCAAGATCTGGCTGCGGATATTGCGAGTCGCGCTCAGGTGATTTGTATGGATGAGTTTGAGATAAAAGACATAAGTGATGCGATGATCATTATGCGTTTATTTAAATATCTTGCCAAAAAAAATGTATTTATCTTCCTGACGACTAACACATTGCCAGATAATTTATATAAGGATGGCTTGCAGCGAGAATCCTTCTTGCCGTTTATTTCAATGCTGAAGAGACATTTCCAAATCCTGCATTTGGATACTGAAAAAGATTATCGCTATAATGCTGTGAGTCATTTTGAAAACAGGGTGCTTTATCCGGCGAGCAGGGAAACGGCGCAGGAAATTCAGGGGATAAAAGAAAAACTCAGCGAGCAGGCGGTATTTTCCAAGACGGATTTGAGCGTATTTGGCCGGGATATTAGTTTTAATCAGGCCCATCAAAATATCTTATTCACAAATTTTAAAGAGCTATTCGAGCGCGATTTAGGCTATGTGGATTATGTTAATATTTGTGAGAATTTTGAGATTATTGTACTTGAATCTGTGCGGAAAATAGAGGAAGATGAGCAAGATATTATCACCCGCTTTATCAATTTTATCGATAATGCATATTTTTGTAGAATATTATTATTTATAGAGATAAAGTGCAAACCGGAAGAAATCTATCCGCGCGGCAGGAAAACAGCCGAGTTTGAACGCACTATCTCCAGACTGAACGAAATGAACACCAAGAATTATTTACAAAGAGAAATCTCATGAATTTTGACAAGCCGAAATTTATCACCTTCGAAGGCGGTGAAGGCAGCGGGAAATCGACCCAAAGCAAGATGCTGCACGAATATTTGCGCGCGCGGCATATTAAATCCATCCACACACGAGAAGTTGGTGGCACCCCGGAGGCTGAGCAAATCCGGAACTTGCTGGTTTATTCAGAGCTGCTGCCCGTATCGGAACTAATGCTGGTGATGGCTGCCCGCTATGAGCATATTAATAACGTCATTATTCCGGCGCTTCAAGACGGAAACTGGGTGATATGTGACCGCTTTGTGGACTCCACCGCATGCTATCAGTCCGGCGAGTCTGGCCTGACAATTGACGATATTTATGAGCTTCACGACCAATTAATGAAGGCGAATTATAAAAATAGTGCTGGTGCTGACGGGGCTAGTGCTCACAGCATTAGTGCTCACAGGACTGGTCCTTACAACACTAGTGCTCACGGGACTAGTCCTTACAGCACTAGTGCTCGTGTTTTTGATACGGATATTTCTAATTTTCAAAATATAACCTCATCTCAGAATTCCTCCCCTTCCCCAGAGAATATGGGAATAATGCCGGATATGACGTTTTTTATGGATATTCCCCCGCAAATTGGGCTGCGCAGAGCCGGAGCGCGCGGGGACGTGAATAAATTCGAGGGTAAGAATATCGACTTCCACATGAAGATCTATGAGAGATTTAAAAAGCTTGCAACGGAGCATGAAGATAGGATAATATCCATCCCGTGCGAGAATCTGTCTATTGACGGAATTCACAAGGAAGTTTTAAATAAAATCTTTAAGGTGTAAGTGATGCTATATAAATCGATTAATATATTCCTGTTATTTGCAAGTTTATGTATTACAATTAATTCAAGTGAAGCAAAAATTATGAAAGAAGACCAATTAATCCCAAGAGAAGTGTTTTTCGGCAATCCAGACCGCATAGCAGCGCGCCTGAGCAATGATGGGCAAAATATTAGCTTTTTAGCTCCAAAGGATGGCGTGCTTAATGTATGGGTTGCGCCCGGCGGGCAAATAAGCGAGGCAAGAGTTGTCACAGACGAGAAAAAGCGCGGCATTCGCAGCTATTTCTGGGCGAAGGATAATGCGCATATAATCTATGCCCAAGATAAAAAAGGCGACGAGAATTGGCGTCTTTATTCGGTGAATATCAATACATTAGAACAAAAAGATCTCACTCCCACAGACGGAGTGCGGGCATCTGTGTTGAAATTGAGTTATAAATTTCCCAGCCAAATGCTGATTCAGTTAAATGATCGCGTTCCAGAATATTTTGATATTTATAAAGTAGACATCAATACCGGCGCGCGCGAATTGGTTTATGAGAATACAGGGCAATACGCCTCTTTCACTGCCGATGATGACTTTAACATACGTGCTGGCTATAAGATGCTCCCAAGCGGCGAGGGGGAAATTTATCTATTCGAGAACGGAAACCCGGAAGCTCCAAAATTATTCCAAAAAATTGCCATCGAGGACATGCTAACAACAAGCACATTGCATATTTCGCATGATGGAACAAAATTATTCATGATAAATAGCTCTGGCCGCAACACCTCCTCATTGGTGGAAGTTGACCTGGCGACTCATGCGAGCAAGGTGCTTCATACGGACTCCAAAGCGGATGTTTCTGACTATTTAATCAACACTAAAACCAAGATGGTACAGGCCGCTGCGACTAATTACATGCGCAAAGAATGGACGATATTTGAGCCCTCTATCGCGAGCGACCTTGAGCATTTAAAAACCATTGAGGATGCTGATGTTGAAATCACCTCTCGCACCCTGGAAGATGATCAATGGATTGTAGTATTTTTAAAAAGCGACGGTCCATATAAATATTATTCCTATAATCGTACTACAAAAGAGGCAAGCTTCCTGTTTGTCTCTAATTCAAAGCAAGAAGGGCAAAATTTTGCTAAAATGCATCCTGTGAAGATCACATCCAGAGATGGGCTTGACCTTATCAGCTATCTCACCGTGCCAAGATGGCTGGATAATGGCAGCGGAATCCCAAGCAAACCAGTGCCGCTAGTTCTGAACGTTCACGGGGGCCCAAATGCCAGGGATAGCTGGGGGTTCAGCCCAGAAGATCAATGGCTTGCGAATAGAGGATACGCTGTTCTTAACGTAAATTACCGCGGTTCAACTGGCTTTGGCAAGGCGTTTATCAATGCTGGCGACGGTGAGTGGGCAAGAAAAATGCAGGATGATCTTGCAGATGCCGTTAATTGGGCGGTTGATAATAACATTACCAAAAGAGATAAAGTTGTCATAATGGGCGGAAGCTATGGTGGCTATGCGGCCCTTGTCGGCATGAGCATGACGCCCGATATGTATGTAGCTGGGATTGATATTGTGGGGCCTTCGAACCTTGAAACATTACTGAAATCAGTGCCTCCATATTGGAAGCCTCAAATAGCGCATTTAGTGAAGATAATTGGTGCATCTCCTGAAACAGAGGAAGGGCGCAAATTCCTGAAGGAAAGATCTCCACTCACATACGCTCATCAGATCAAGAAACCTTTGATGATCGTTCAAGGTGCCAACGACCCACGGGTCAAGCAAGCAGAGTCCGACCAAATCGTAGCGGAGATGAAGAAACACGCAATACCTGCTATGTATCTGCTATATCCAGATGAAGGGCACGGGCTGGCAAGACCAGAAAATCGCCTATCTATGTATGCTTATGCAGAAATGTTTTTAGCAAACGCAGCAGGTGGCCGGGTTACGCCTCATGATAGCAGTTTTCCAGATTCATCCGTTGAGATGCGAGAAGGCGGGGATATAAATTGGACTAGAGAAAAAAATTAGGAGCGGGTCAATGCGCTAAGAAGCAATGACCGGTGGTTATGGGGCGATGAGCGTAGCAATAAAATAACGAGAATAGGAATAAAGCGATGAGCGATAGTTATGTCGATTATATATTAGATCTATTGTCACCATATGGCAACATAACTGCAAAGCGTATGTTTGGAGGTCACGGGATTTACAAAGATTCCGTGATCATTGCTCTGATCATTAACGAAGAATTATATTTCAAAGCAGACGGCACCAACAAAGAACAATATGAAAAACTGGGATCATCTCCCTTTATTTACGAAGCCAAAGGCAAGCCTGTTGTGATCTCCTATTGGCAAGTTCCGCTCGAAATTTTAGAAGATACAAGCAAGCTCCCCGTATGGATGGAGCAATCATTTGAGATATCACTGAAAATTTTGCAAGAGAAAAACAGGAAGAAGAAGCTCTGATCTATCCACCCTTTTAGAAAATACAACTAATTCCAATACTACGCAGCTAATATTTTTTTAGATGCTATTTTATAAATAGTATGATATACTTAAAAAGTAAGATGTATTCTATATATAAGGTATAAATATTATGGCAAGTCAAACGCTATTTATTGGACCAAGAGGTCAAATTACGTTGCCTAAGAAAATACGCAATTTATTTAAAAGTGATGCTGTTGTATTAGAATTAGTTGATAACGAGCATGTGATGATTTCACCCGTACCTGATGTGGGCGGTGCTATTTTTAATTATGCAAAAAAAAACAGATTTAACTTTCGAAGAAGTTAGGAATTCAGCATGGTTGAATTCTAGAAATAATCAAAGCACTAAATAGTTATATGAAAAAATATATAGCAGATACTAATTTTATTCTGCGTTATCTATTAGCCGACAATCAAGAAAGCTACCATCAAACCAAGATAATATTTGAACAAGCACGCATAGGGAAATGCCAAATAGAAATTGAGCAAAGTGTTTTTGCAGAGGTGATATTCGTATTATCTTCATTTTATGAGGTTCCAAGATTAGAAATAGTAAAGATCTTAAAATCACTATTATCATATAAAGGTATTAAAGTTGATTCAGATATTTACTCCGTTGCTTTAGATGTATATTTAGAACATAACATCCACATTGTAGATTCAATTATCGCTGTAAAAACTCTAACAAGCGGCGATGAATTACTTACATTTGATAAAAAACTCCAGAATGTTATATTGAAAAAATTAAATTCAGAAAATAATAAGTAGAAAAGATTATAATGTGGCTAAAACACTCGGTTGTAAAAATTGACTCCACTAGCTTCCTAAAATCTACGCACGCGCAAACCAACTACCATTCTCCCCTGCAAACCAACTACCTCTCCTCTTTCGGGCAGGCTTTGTCGATCGCAGCAAGAAGATCTGTTTGATTATATGGTTTATAAAGAATTTGCACACCCTCATTGATATTTTTCTTCAGCTCCTCTTCCTGAGACCCAAGACCTGTTTGAAAAATAAAAGGCAATTTTGCAAATTTATCATTTTGTTTCAGGGTTTTGAAAATATCATATCCCGTCATGTCTGGCAGAATCACATCGGAGATAACCAAACACAGACTATTGGCATACCGAGCTGCAAGCTCAATCGCACCCTCCCCGTCAAAGGCCCCAACCAGTTTGAAATCGGTAAAATTAGGGATAATCAATTCGACAAGTGTGTGACAAATTTTCTCATCATCGATAAATAATATCACGTTCTTCTTTTTATCTATAGTAGGCATAAATCTTAAGTAAATTATATAGAGAGAATAATCTCAATGGTGGCTCCGGCGCCTTCGTTATTCACAGCTCTAATTGTTCCTTTATGGGCATCCACTATTTCGCGACAAATAGCAAGACCAAGCCCGATTCCCTTCTTTAATTCAGTCTTTCTGGAGCTTCGATTAAATGGTTCGAATATGGATTTTAGCTCAGATTCAGGAATCCCAAACCCTTCATCTTTCACAGAAATAATGCATTTATCTTCCCCGTCTATCGCTCTTTTGGCGACTTCTACAACTATCTCGCCTTTATCTGAGTAATTAATCGCATTGCAAATCAGATTGATTAATAATCGTTGATACCAGAGCTGATCGAATGTTATAAAAAATTCATCAAGAGAAGTTTTAAAACTAATTTTTATGTCTTTTTCCTGAACATAAAAATTCCTGCATTCAGAAGTAGCAAGCTTTGTGACTTCAATAAGGTTGGATTTTTTCAAAGAAAGTTCTATGGTATTTTTACCATCCGTTCTATTCAGCAAAGAATCCAGCAGATCATTCAAACTATCACTCGCCTCAGAAATTTTAACAATACATTCCCTGCGAGTTTTGTCGTCTAGACTTTCCCAATTTGAATTCAAGAATTTAGTAATACCACCAATACCATGTATAGGAGTTTTGAGCTCGTGACCTATTTTTAACAGGAACGACACCTCGTCCATATTCGAGCTTGAATCCCTTTCCTCCAAAACAGAAGAATCGCTATTCTTTGACATAAGTTTAAAAAATCTAAATTTAATATGTGACAATTGATTCACTTTCGATAAAACTACCACAATGTAGTTGTACTGTCCACTCATTTCTTAATTGACGATTCTGATAAAAAGAATCATATAGCCTATGGTTTAAAATCCATCAATTACAACATATAGAAGATGTTTTTGTTAAGAAATGATGCGACCTATTGGTTGTTTTTTTACCGATAAACTCGTTTTCATGTTACGATTTTATTAGTTTTTACTATAAAACAAGTAAGTTGGTATGAATAACACAAGAATAATAATTTTTACTTTTATACTATTTATATTTTCATTTGCGCGCGGGGATATACACCAAGCAAGCTCCGTTCTGGAAATAAATAATCGCTTGCTAGAGTTGCTTGAGGATAATAATAGCAAAAAAACATTAATTATATTACCCGTTCAGAATTTCCTGCTTAAAAGGACAAATCCATATTTTAACATTGAGGATCGAAATCTGAGGCCCCTAATAGAAAGAGTGCTTAAAAAGGTAAAGCTTTCCAGGGAGACTTATTTTGAAGAGTTGCTTTTAACTGAATATGAAAATAAACCGGCCGATCCCTTTATTAAAGATTTTATCCATAATCTGCAAAATAAAAAGCTGCCCTTAATTGCCATCACGGATAGTTCCTCTGGGGGTTTTAATAAAATACCATTTTTAGAAGTATGGATTTCAAACCGGCTTCTTAAAGAAGGGATTGATATTTCCAAAAGCCCGCTTGGCGAGAAGCAGATAATTTTCAACAAAAACTTCAAGCAAACCAAAGGCAGCTACCCTACCTTTTATCGTGGTTTGCTCTCCTCTAATATGCACGGCGCGGATAATATGTATGAACATATACTCGCATTTATGCTCATTGAGAAATTAAAATGGATGCCAGATACTATCTATATAATTCACACAGAAGAAAACACTATCAAACTCCTGCAGCAACAATTCAAGCATATTGACCCAGATGTCCGGGTGATTGGTTTCCACTATTTACCTCCTCAAAATAAGCTCATGAACAAGGCTCTTAGCAATATTTCTCCACAAAAATTTATGCAGTTTTGGGAAGGGGTTATTACGAAACTTAATAATATAAAGCTAAAACACTCCGCTAAAGGTGCGAAGGATCCTTATGAACAATAAATTCACAAATAACACCCTCATACTGATATTATTCTGGGTGACGAGTTTATGCTCAGCAAACATAGCAAATGCTCAGTTGATCAAAACATATTCAGTTAATTCCAGCTCTATGGCACAAATAGAAACATGGGCGGATAAAGATACTATCATCTTTATTACGCTAGATAACACCCTGACTATCCCAAATTCCCTGATGTTTTCATATAATTCTGAAGCCAACCGCACATTCATACAAAATCTTGCTTCATTGGGCAAACAGATGCCGGCCTATAATAAGATAATAGCCACATGGTATCAGCAGCGAAAAATAAAACTAGTGGAGCCTCAATGGGCTGGCCTCATCACAAGGCTTAAAGCAAAGGGAGCAACCGTGTATGCGTTATGCTCAATGCCAATTGAGCTCGTGAATATAGAGGAAAAACGCTATAAAGAGCTCAAAGATCTGGGAATTATCCTGACGAGCACAGTCAATCAAAAAGAAAAGCTGCAGATAGGGAAAAACAGCAGCTGGCCGGCTAGGTTTTATAAAGGAATAATCTTCACAGCCGAGGGGGGCCCTTCCATTGCTTTGATGGAATTCTTGAAAATCACGAATATTTCTGTAAAAAAGATGGCAATAATTGGCAATATTGAGTATAAATTAAAAGAACTGGAACAAATATTAAGAACATTTGATATGGAATATTACAACATACTCTATCTTGGAGCCCGGGAGCTTGCAACTAATCCAGACCCTGAGCTCATAAAATTCCAACAACAGGAATTGGTAAATAATGGGGTGTGGATGGAAGATGCAGCGGCACTTCGCGCTCGCGCGGCCAGGTTAAATCCAGCTCAATAATATATCACAAAACTGCCTATATGTTAGAAAACTACTTATATGTTACAAAATTACCTGCAAAAATACTTCACAAAAGCATTCTACCCAACACCCCACCGAAATTGGTATAAGGAAAAAGGATATGTCGGGGCAGATAGTTCTTTACAATTTGCTGATTTCTTAACAACTCAAAAAAAGAACAAAACATCTAAATTTCACGAAGAGTTTAAGTCTCTGGACATAACCAGGCAATATGTTAATTCTGGGGAGCACAAACTCGACTCCGTCATCCTGACCCCATATAAATCCATCAGCCGGAACAAGCCGGGAGAGGGGCTATATTTCGTGATGTTCCAAGGCAGAGGAGAATATTACGAAAGCCGCTTCCGCGATATGGCCCTACAAGCAAAAGAGACAGGAGCATCTGTTGTAGGTTTTAATCCCAAGGGATTTCACGCAAGCAGCGGTAAAACTCAAAAACTATATGACATAGTGGAAGATGGAATCGCCATTATCGGCTTCTTGCTGGAAAAAGGGATTCCATCAAACCGGATAATCATGCAAGGCAACTCCCTAGGTGCGGGGGTGCAGGAAATGGTTTCTGAGCATTACGCGCACGTAAAAAACATCCGCTTCCGGCAAATTAACAGTAATTCCTTCAAAAATCTGGCCTCTGTTCTGGCATATCACTACAAAGCCCCGATTCTTGAGAGGGTCTTTTCTGTTATACTCAAATATGCTGGGTGGGAAATCTCGGTGGGTGCGGAGTTCTATAAAACCGGCCCCTATCGCTGCCTCCTCAGACGAAAAGGAGACCGCACAATAGGAGGTTTTGCAGAGTATAATGCCATGGTCAACCACCAAGAAGATTATGAGAATTGTAGCAAAGATTACAGAGAAACAAATAAATGGCTGAACGAACATAATCAATTAATCTACACAGGCCGAAGCAAAAAAGACCCGCACGCCCTCAGCCTGCATCATTTTGCGATCAAGGGCGAAGGGAAGAGGTCTGTTTATTACCTGATTAACCGCTATCTTGCAGCTTCTAATACTATAGTTGTAATTTGATTTATAGGAAGGTTTTTCCTTTTGTAACGATAGAATTTCGCAATGATTTGGTATTTTTGGGGCCAATATTACCCCTAATATTACCTGATCCAAGCAAATACAAGCTTTTTTGCTAGAAAAGATATCAATAACAATCAACCTTTTGGTCATATAAACACTCCTAAGCTAGGGTCTGGCTGCTTTATATGCAATATACCCTTTGCAGTGCAAGGCTCTAGCGCCAGCTCACTTTTGCCATTTTTCATATTAAACCCCTGATTATACAAATACAACTCTATTTCTTTGAGGTCGATCAATACGGATAAAATAATTTTAGACATCCTATTTTCTGGTAGAACTAGATTCTTAGCATTGGCAAACAAAAGCAATGGCTTTGAGTTGTCATTTTCTTGCTGAATATAAGGCAGCAATTTTTTATACGCGACAAACGCATCTTTATCTTCATTATAGATCGCATTAATAATGGTGACGCCCAGCTGCGCGCACTCTGTTTCCAGATGCTGCTTCTCGTAGAAGGCAGTTTCCATGTAAGGTTTATGAAACATGATCGCAGCATTCCTGCCAGCAAGATTGGATTTGCCTGCTATGTTCACTATATTTGATTCGTTCGTGATCTCGGATTCTTTCGCCATGATGTCAACTCCACAATAATTTAAAAATTAAACTATAAAACCGCAGTAGAACAAAAAACACTTATATTCGTGCGTTTGATGTTCCACTGAAAGTCGGGAAGTTGAAAGAACCGTGCTAGACAGCTATGAAGACACCCAACAGCTAAACGGCAAAGCCATGCATAACTATGGTGAATGCCTCCATCTCCCCGGTTCCAGTGGAACCAAGAGAAGTCTATCATTTTATGGCTGACAGATAGCCACTAGCAAAGAAGCTTTCAAACTCCAGGATAACTGATTTTGTCATCCCAGTGGCACTATCAACTAAAATAGCAAGAGTGTTAAGAAGTTTAAACAAAATAGTTGAATAAAGATTAATCCTATGATTGTTATAGAGCAGCAAAGCACCACCTCTGGCTATACCGTTAGGGTAGCGCACTCTATGAGGTGAATTCTTTAGTCTTGTTTTTTGTGGAGCTTCCTCAGTTTCCATCTTGGTGAGGTATTTTAGAAGCTACATCCGCAGGCCTAAAATACGAGATATTCTAGGCCTGCCCGCGAAGCTTCTTAGGCCTTCGCGCACATAGCTTCTTAAAAATTAATTCTTATTTTCACGGACCCTTGGTGACCTGTATATTGTTTGCGAATGCTCAAACTATAATCCATGCTCAGATCAACATTATCTATTTTTGCAAGCAAACCAGCGCCAATATTGAATCTAGTTTTATCTGCTTTTTTATCTTTTTTTACAATGTCAGAAGAAAAATATTCTTCTCCCCATGCCAGGGTTGTTTTGACTTTAGAGCTTTGCTCTGAAAGTACTTGATGTACAGACGCTTTGATAGATGGTACTAGAATTAAGTTGCTTAGCACTTGTTTTTGCCAAATCAATTTCGCGCCAAACATAGCCTCGAGATTCGATGAGGATTTTTTGCCGTAACTTAAATTGTTTAATCCAGCTTTGCTTTCTTTATATGCCTCATCTGCAAAATAACTATATCTAATGCCCATAGTTGGGATTATGCTGACATTATTCGCTAAATACTTGTTATAGGTCAAGTTCAAATCACCAGAATATACTGCATTTTTAAATTTAGATATGGCGGTATTAGTACCATCTTTTCTTCTGTTGTCAATCGTAGTCTGACCATAGGCAAGTATCATTTGAGCAGACAAATTGTCAGTAAATGCTGTATCCCCGTAAATACCAAAGACATGACTCTTGGCATCAAGTTTGCTGCCCTTTGCAGCGCCTTTAAACGTAAAGGCAGATGTTATGTTGCTATAAAAAGCTCCAATTAGCGTATGTTCTGTTACTTGCGCATCTGCACCAATAGTACCACCATAAATTTTTGCATTATAAGCAGAGTGATTCTTGTTTTCTTTCTGGGTGTTTTTAGCCAGCATTCCGCTAATCCAAACTCCCTTTTCAATCTTATGACTATCACCAGCGGCAGTACCTGTGATGTTTGAGGCAAGATTGGATATAAAATTTGGTTGTGAGTTTAGGCTAATATTTGCAATTCTAGCAGTTGTTTCAGATATCACTGATTGCACGACCAGCTGAGACGCTTCTTTCTGAGCTTTTGTAAAATGGGCTGTGGCTGTATGTTCTTTTTTTCGTACCTCAGCTGTTTTATCATCTTCTGCAATAGTATAAATTACTTTTTGCGTATTGGGTGATAAATCTCTGGCTTGCTGGGTAGTTACTTTTGCTACAAACTGTACTATGTCTTCTTTTGTTTTGATGTTTTTATCAATATTTGATATCTCCCTTCCGGCTACTTGATATATTGCTTCATTGGCTGCTTTGGTTTGTTGCTCTTCTGGTGTTTCTGTTGTAATGGTTTTGTTTTGAGCGGGGTCGTCTTTATTTGAATAATTTAGACAATTTTTAATTATTTGAGGCAAACTCTCCTCATTGCTCGTGCTGGGGCTTCTGTTGTCAGAAACCTCGGAGCTGGGGGGTCTGTTGTCAGAGACCTCGGAGCTGGGGCTGGAGTGTCTAGCTGGAGCTGGCGCGTTATCTATTTTTGCCTCTTGGACGGGTGCAGCAGGTATTGCTATAGGTACTTCGGCTACATCATCATCATCGGAGTCTGACTCTGAGCTGGAGGAGGATAAATGCTCGTCATCCACGTCAGTGCTGTCATTGTCGTGTTCGGAAACAGCAGGGCTGGCGGTAGATTTATTTTCTGCATCAAGGTTATTTAGCTCAAAGCCATTATAGTTAAGTGTCGCGTTCTCGTCTTGTTCTAAGCGGGCTGTGATATTAGCAGTCATTTCGTATATTTCAGTGTTATCTTCTGTTGCCATCAATACTAACTCTCCTGAATAACCATCTTCATCTACAGTTAGAGTGATTGCTCCTAGGTCACTTCCTTTGTGGTAAATAACAGTTCCAACACCAGTTATTTTAATAGCCCTGTCCGCACCTTGTTTAAATGTTAACTCAGCCTGATTTAAAGTTATATGCTCGGTGTTAATATGCCTTGAGAACATCATTGTCTCATATTGAAAGGTTAAATGCTTAGCATAGATTGCTTTTATAAAAATGGTGTCACCTTGGGTTTCTATGGATTCTAAATATTCATCCTCATTACCAAGCCAACAATTGACTACGTTGTTTCCTGTAAACACTACATTGCCAGTTCCTGTAATTTCTTCAATGCCTGTTAGTTTTACTTCATCCAGTTCAATAGCTTCTTTAAAATCTTCGTTTTCTTCCAGGATTTGGGTATAGTGCTCCTTCTGAGCTTCATAATCATCGCCATAATTATCACCAATATTGCCTTCAATGGACAAAGACTGCCCCTCACCTACAGAAATTTCCTGGATGGGGTCATAGTCATCTGCAAAGTTCTCTTCTTGAAAACCGAACCGATCAGTAGTAAATGTCAGTTTTTTATCTATTAGGGTGTAATTGGCACCTAAGTCAGAGGCCTCACTATGTACGGAAGCAGTATCGTCAGAGTCGTTATCAGAGCTGTTCAACAAACTAGATGCACTTCCCTCAGAGTCGCTAGCCTCTGATGTAGAAGTTCCCTCAGGGTCGCTTGGAGCAGCTATAGCTGCATGAGTATTAAAAAATAACGTCGTTAACAACATGATTCTCATTGATTTATTATTCAACATTTTACCCACCATTGATTAATTAATAATTAGCTCACTCTTAAATTTGATGTTATAAATTGGCTAAAACTGAATACAGCCTGCAAAAACAATCTCTAGCCCATCTATCTCATCATTCTGCACCATAGCGTCGCTCACAACGTGCGTCAACCTACGGCTACATTAAGCAAATCAAGTGCATTTAATTTAACACAACTATAAGTGTATAATAATTATTTGCATGCCTGTAATAAAAATTAGCTAATTTATAAATAAATAATTCATTTAATGAAGAACCCTCGTGTTTTTTTGCTTTTGATATATATCTATTGAGTTCATTATTCCTACAAAAAATGAAAATCATTAATGCTTCAATGCGCCTATTAAACAAAAGATTCAGCATTTGTACTTGTAATTTAGTTCGTATTGAATCATGTCCTCAGATTTGCATGCGTGTCATATCAACAAGATTCTTAACCGCCGGCAACTCTCTTTAAACCATGGGTGCAGTATACTTGTTAGCTTTTGCATTAAACTTATAATTGATTTTATTAAATATGAATGTTATCATTAATAAATAGGGATTACATAAGTCAACTGAGCAATATACTTGAAGGAGGTTTTTATGGAAACTACAACAAATTTAGAAGATTTTCTATCCGCACCAGAAACTTACAATGTACTTGACCTTAGTAACCAAAATATCACACCGGCAGAGTTCATCAGGTTGTTTACCGCATTAAAAGATACAAATAATAGCACTTTAACCAGTTTAAATTGTAGCGGCAACAAACTTAGCAGTGCAGCAATAATGATTCTGGCTGATTGGCTTGGTGGTCAAAATACAGCTTTAAACTCATTGAATATGAGTCGATGTTACTTAGGAAGTAAAGCAATTACTACGGTGGTAAACGCCTTAGAGGGAGGAGGTTCCGTTAAAGAATTAATCTTATGCACTAACGCAATAGGCGATGAAACAGCTTCTCTTATTACAGAAACTCTTACCAGATGCGAATCATTAACAGTGCTTGATTTGGAGGGAAATCAAATATCCGAGCAAGGAAGCGCGGCTTTATGCGGGAAGCTAGCGAAGCTCGGTGATAATCTTAAAATTCTAAATCAATTAGGAGAGCAGGGCGTTATTGATATTTTTCCTGTGCAAGTTGAGGCCGCTGAAATCAAAGGAGCAGAAGTGGATGTTCTGGCCAAAATGGCTGAAGTTTACGAAGGAGTGCAGGGTAATAGTGAGTTGTGTTTGGTTGTAATAGGTAATACAGGAGCTGGAAAGAGCACATTTGTAAATTATCTAGCGGGAAACAGGTTGCAAGTTACTCAAGACCCAGAATCCAAAAAATTATTAGTTGATCGGCATCCGGAGGACACTCCTTTAGCAGGTATAACAATCAATCATACAAGTGCTTCCGGCACTAAAATTCCATATCAATGTAGTGTTAATATTGACGAGGGAGAGGCTGAGCCTATTAATATTACAATTTGGGACTGCCCCGGCAACAATCCCAGTAGTGATGCTAATATAGAAGGAACGATTAGTGGTTTTACTTTTGATAGGTTGTTTGAAGCAACAAAGCAAGTGAAGCTTCTGCTTGTCGTACCTGAGTTTGATATCACTCATGGCAGAGGGAATGGTTTTGTAAATGCAATCGCTCGTCTTACCGAAGAGTTTAGTCCGCGAGTATTGGATGCAGTCTCGCTAGTTGTTACCAGGGTAACAGAACAGAGGAATGAGGCAAATATCAAGTACCTAGTAAGAGAAGTATTCAATGAAAATGATACTTTGAGAGGGTTTGCTGATGATCATCCTATCAAGGGGGTTATTAAAAGCTTACTTCAGGACTCCTCTACTATACATATTTTTCCTAAATTTGCAGAGCCAGCAGAGGAAATTCAACCAGATATGGAGTTAATAGCTAGCATACATGCTTCTGGTGATTATCTACATGAGCCAAATGCACAAGATGTGAGGGTATCTGAAGGCGTGAAGGGGTATTCAGAGAATATACTCAGGGAGTTAGTATACAATAATCTTAATATGATGCTTCATGTTATCAGTCAGGCACTTGTAAATCCAACAGATTGCAGGAGTTCTGACCCAGAGAAAAATGCATTTTTAAGAAATTATGAGTCAATAAAGCCTCTTGTTCCAGAATCCTATAAGCATTTTGCCCCTATGTTGCCTTTAGAGGAAAATCAATTCCTAACTCCTAATCCAGATCATCCGGGAGCAGCTGAGGAAAGGCATTTTACAGATTTAGATCAGCTATCAGAATTAAAAGATATTTTATGGCAATTCAAGAACGGGGATTTCCTGAGTTTGAGAGAGGGTATGAACGCTATAGCATCCGTTCTTTCGTCTTTTGAGAAATCTATCGATGTCGCAAACAGAGATACAAAAGATGTATTACTGCAATATGCATATGCCTTGCACCAGCAGCTAAACTGCTTGGAGTTCATAAGTGGAATGGGTGCGGAACCTTTCCTTGCGGCAGAACCCCTTGCATTACAGCAATATATGACCCAATGCTATAATGGCATTTGCAGAAATCTTGAGGCGGGGGTTAGAGCGCTAGAAATAGAACCTGATGGTGGATCTCAGGCATATTATGATCAAGCAATATCATATTTGACAAAATATTCTGACTGCGAACCAGTGATAGCACAAGCTTATATGTTCAAAGCTCAATTAGAAGAGAGTGAGAATGCTAATGTTGCTGTAGGTTATTATGCTCAAGCTATAGATATTGATGCTGCTCCAGCAGATGCATGTGAAAAACTAGGAGATTTGTTATTTAAGTCAGGAGATTTGCCTAATGCAGTGAAGGCTTATTCAGCGCTGCACTATGTTTCCAAAATAGATTTGTGTTTTGCAACTTTACAAGCGCAGCCCACCAGCACAGAAAATGCAGCACTTATGTTGAGCATAGCAAATTATAGGAGTCAATGGAAAGAAGGTGAGATAGTTTACTTGAATACACTCAACGCAAATCATAGTTCAGAGTTTTTTGCACAAGTAAAAGGAGCTGTCACTCTGCATATGCGTGATAGTCATCTCTGCGAAGTATTAAACAGTGGTAAGTTTTATAATTTTGCAGAAGTAAATGAGGAATTCAGAGCAAGTTTACTGTTAGCATATCCAGATGAAGTAGCGCCCGAGCCAGGTGTAGAGGCATTTCTTGTGCCAGTCGAACTCGAAGATGTACCAGGTATCATAGGTGCTCCTGCAGCAGGCGAGGAGGAGGTCGCGTGATAAAGACTCAAACACTGAGAAGCTATGAAGTAACCTAGAATATCTCATATTTTTAGAGATTTTTTTATCTAGATTTAAATTTTTTCAAAACCCTTTCATTATCTTCAAATTGGCTGGGAGCAAGTGTTGGTGTCTAGATTTTGTGGACAGAGATTGTTTTTTAGATTATAACATGTTACTCAAGCGCAATTTAATGGGAAAGGGTGATGAGTAGAGAGGGTGTTCCATATATAGTATTGCCCATCAGCGCGGGGCAGGTTTTTTCTATTTTGGTAAAAATAGATGATGCCAAGCTTTTGAGGGTGAATCTTTCTGGCGTGCGATCAGTATGAGTGATATTCTAGCTTTACACGCGCTAGATTTTTAAATCATTTTTGCTAGCAGTGTTTATGACAGAGATTTTGCTTAACTCAAGGGAATATAGTTTAAATGATTTGAGTAGGTTCGTTTTAACAATTGATTATTTAGAGAGGGAAGGTTATGTCTAGGGGAATATTTGCAACGACAAAAGGCTCAGTATCTGCCGATCAGGTTCGGGCGACTATAGAGAAGTTTAGTCAAGGAAAGGAGCATTATATAGGTGGTTTTCACGAGGCTTTGAGAAGTTGTTTTGATTCCAAGAATATTGATATTATTACATCTGCTTTTCGTAATGAAAAAACGGTTTCTGTACAATGTGGGAGTGAAGTTTGGTTGCTAGAAATGGCTCCTCCTCCTCCTCTCTATCCTCCAGGTTCTGAAAACAACCCAATAGCCTCACATGTCACCATGCCTGCTCTTGAGTCTTTGATTGCAAATTTTGCCAGAAATTCCACGCTGCAAGCTCTTGGATTTGAGAAAGCTATGGAAGATTATTTTAATGTTAGTGACCTTCAAAATATTATATCGATTCTGCTTAATGGCAATGATGTATATATAATATGCGCTCGGGGCCGTATTCTTCAGTTAACTGAAGAGAATCTATCGCCACCCCGGCATCTACTGGAAGAGCCGGTTGCTGTAGAAGAGCTTACAGATTCTCCTGATTCTCCTGGTTCTCCAGATTTTTCAGATTTTTCAGATTCTGCCAAGTATTTAGGCGGTGAATCTGATTTTGTATTCTAAGACGACATAGCCGCATTTATTACTTCATAGCTTCTAAGGACTCTCTTGAAATTTTGTTTGAGGGTTTTACTAGCAGGGGTAATTATTATGGTTCTGAATTTATAGAAAATATGCAAAGTTATTTTGAGAAGGAGGATCTTGAAAAACTTGCGTCAATTTTATGGGATTTAAAAGAGAAAGCTTATGTAATGTGCTCGTGTGGTGAAGTATTGTGTTTGGGCGCTGATATAGTGTCACTTCCTGCGTTGTCACCACTGCTCGCAGGAGATGCGGAGGAAATGGAAGAGCACTTGAATACAGATGGAAAACCTGATTCATTGGTAGCTGGGGACGGCGTAGCTGCATTTGTTATATGAGTAGCTTCTTGCGAACTAAAACAAAAGCAAGATTCAGTTATTAAACTAAATCTTGCTTTGTTCTTTTTAAAAAAATCACGTTCATTTCCAGTTCGCATCACCTGTTCCCAGGCAACCAGACCTGCTACCAGCTAGCGGCCTCCTTCTTGGAAGCAGTTAGCCGGATGCGCAAGGTTCTTAGCTTTCCAGTCTTCTTCTGCGATTATTTTTTCTGATACGTCTTTCAGCTTCTTGTTTTTCGCGAACTCTCTTTGCAGAAGGTGGTTCGTAAAAACGAGACATTTTCATTCTACGGAAGACGAGCTCTCTTTGCATCTTTCTTTTTAGATCCCGGATAGCTTTTTCGCCGTTTCCGCCATGAACACTAATCTGTACTGCCATTGAAATTACCTCCTTAAGGTATAGGCATTATGTTGAAATATCCGCTCATTATCTATATAGTTAGCTTGCATGTCAAGAAAAAAGGAAGAGTGGGAGCAAAAATGACTGATATTTCTAGGAAACAAGCAGAGAGGCGGCTTAAGTTTTTTGCAGCCCTTGCCAAATTATTGGCAACAAATATGTGGTCGGAGGCTTTGCTTGGCAAGGTGGAGGAGAGCTGCGCGTTTGATAAGGGCTATAATTATGCGTTATTTCCGGAAGGGGTTTCTCAGATAGCTGTGTCTTTTGAATCATGGCAGGATGAACAGATGCTTAGCGCTTTGTCTAAAACAGAAAAGCCTGCAAAGATCAGGGAGTGCATCGCGAGGGCTCTTGAGATCAGGATTATGGATGTTGTGCATAAGAATGTTGCCATCAATAATAGCGGGTTTTTTATGATGCCGCAGAATATTTTGGAAGGAAATAAAGCAGCATTTCGCACATGTGACCTGATATGGAAATATGCGGGCGATCAGTCAGCAGATTTTAATTATTATACAAAAAGAGGGCTGCTTCTGAGCGTTTATAAGAGCGCTAGCGCCTTTTATTTTGCAGATAATTCCAAAGATCACGAGAAAACAAAAATATTTATTAAGAATGCACTTGATAATATTGTCAATATTGCTAGTTTAAAGAGCCGGATTAAATTGCCGAAAATACCGAAAATGGAAGATCTGCCGATTTTAAGGCTGTTTTCTTGAAGTATGGAAGAAATCTAGAATAAATATAAAATTAACTTCACGATAAAAACTAATACGAATTATGACAGAACAAAAATATTACCCAGAAGCAAAATCGACTGTTAGCTTTCCAGAAATAGAAAATGAAATATTGAAATATTGGAAGGAAAATAAAATTTTTCAGAAATCTATTGATAATAGGGAATCTGTTATTGATGGCAAAAAGAATGAGTTCGTTTTTTATGATGGCCCTCCCTTTGCTAATGGTCTGCCGCATTACGGCCATTTGCTGACAGGGTTTGTGAAGGATGCTTATGCCAGGTATCAAACCACAAAAGGCAAAAAAGTCGAGCGTCGCTTCGGTTGGGACTGTCACGGTTTGCCGGCAGAAATGGGAGCAGAGAAGGAGCTCGGATTTTCCGGACGCATAGCAATCGCTGAATATGGTGTGGATAAGTTTAATGATCATTGCCGCAGCTCGGTGATGAAATATTCCAAAACCTGGGAGCAATATGTAGATCGTCAGGCAAGATGGGTGGATTTTGAGAAATCATACAAGACTATGGATAAGAACTTCATGGAGTCAGTTTTATGGGCATTTAAGGAGCTCTATAAAAAAGGCCTGGTTTATGAGTCTATGCGGGTGATGCCCTACTCATGGGCGTGCGAAACTCCTCTGTCTAATTTCGAAACCAGGCTTGATAATTCCTACCGAGAAAGGGCGGATAAGGCTGTGACTGTGTCGTTTGAACTTGCTCAAAAGCCAGCAGGCGCGCCGGATGGATGCTCAGAGTACCGCATTCTAGCTTGGACAACAACCCCTTGGACATTGCCTTCTAACCTGGCGCTCGCCGTTGGCGGGGAGATGGAGTATGCATGCGTGGTTAAGGATGATGTTTGTTATATTATCGCCTCCTTTGCCGTTAATTCTTATGCGAAAGAGCTTGGTGTTTCTGAGGGTGATGAGTTTGAAGTGCTTAAAGGTTCTGATCTTGCGGGGCTTTCTTATAAGCCGCTATTTGATTACTTTAAGGATAACGCGAAGAGCTTTGAGATATTTACCGCAGAATTCGTTGTTGAAGGCGACGGCACGGGCATTGTTCATATGGCTCCTGGCTTTGGTGAGGATGATCAGGTCGTTTGCGAGGAAAAAGGAATAAAGCTCGTATGCCCGGTGGATAATGCCGGAAAATTCACGAGCGAGGTTACGGATTTCGCCGGAATGCAGGTTTTTGATGCTAATGATAAGATTATTATCCACCTGAAGGAGCAAGGCAACTGGCTCAAAACTGAGCAATATATTCATAATTATCCCCATTGCTGGAGAACGGATACTCCTCTTATATATAAAGCCGTGCCGTCATGGTATATTAAAGTTAGCCAGTTTAAGGATAGAATGGTTGAGCTAAACCAGGAAATCAACTGGATACCGGGGAATATTAAAGATGGTATGTTCGGGAAATGGCTTGAGAATGCTCGTGATTGGTCTATCAGCAGGAATCGTTTCTGGGGAACGCCAATCCCGATCTGGAGATCAGACGACTCTGCATATCCTAGGATTGATGTATATGGTTCTATTGAGGAACTTGAAAAGGATTTTGGTGTTAAAGTGGAGGATCTTCACAAGCCATTCATCGACGATCTAACCCGCCCAAACCCTGATGACCCAACGGGCAAATCTACTATGAGAAGGGTAGGGGATGTGTTTGATTGTTGGTTTGAGAGTGGTTCTATGCCATATGGTCAGGCGCATTATCCATTTGAAAATAAAGAATGGTTTGAAGATCATTTTCCGGCGGATTTCATTGTGGAATATTCTGCTCAAACGCGTGGTTGGTTCTATACTTTGATGGTGCTGTCGACCGCTTTGTTTGATCGTCCTCCGTTTTTGAATTGCATATGTCATGGGGTGATTCTGGACTCGACCGGGCAAAAGCTCTCGAAGCGTTTGAATAATTATGCAGACCCGCTTGAGCTATTTGAGAAATATGGTGCTGATGCGACGCGGGCAACTATGCTCTCTCGCGGTGTGGTGAAGGGGCAGGAGCTGATGATTGATAAAGAAGGGAAGATGGTATTTGATACTCTTCGTTTATTCATCAAGCCGATTTGGAATTCTTTCCATTTCTTCTGCCTATATGCGAATAGTGATGGGATAAAGGCGGAGCAGTCGTTTGAATCTGATAATGTTCTTGATCGTTATATATTGTCGAAATTGAAACTTGCAACGAGCGCTATAGAAAATAATATGGATGCGTTTGATAGTCAGGGCGCATATGGGGCGATATCGGATTTTTTCGAGGTGCTCAATAATTGGTATATCAGAAGAAGCCGTAGCCGTTTCTGGAAGGCGGAAAAAGATCAGGACAAAATCTCTGCCTATAATACGCTATATACCTGCCTTGAGACGATGTCTAGGGCTATGTCCTCCTTGGTCCCACTGATTTCTGAGCATATATATCTTGCGATTACGGAGAAGAGCGAGTCTAATATGAGTGTGCATCTAACTGATTTTCCGGTTTTGGATGAGATTCAAATCGACGAGGGGCTTGTTGAAACTATGGATAGGGTGCTGGATATCTGTAGCACGGCTTTGTTCATAAGAAATAGCGAGAATATAAGAGTTCGTCAGCCCCTTGCATCGCTTAAGATCGTGGTGGATAATAGTAGCGTATTTAAGGATTTCGAGGATTTGATTAAGGATGAAATCAACGTGAAATCTATTGAATATAATAGTGATCTTGCAAATTATGCGGATAAAAAACTATCAATTAAGTTCCCAGTTTTGGGTGCTAGATTGCCTGCGAAGATGAAGGAGATTATTGTCGCCTCAAAGCAGGGCAAGTGGGAATATGACGGTACATCCTTGACTGTTGCAGGGGAAGAGCTACTGAGCGGAGAATATTCTCTGGTTCTGCAGCCTAAGAAAGAATGTGGAGGCAAGTCGCTTTCGGATAATCAGGGGATGATAGTGCTTGATCTTGAAATCACCAAAGAGCTTGCGGATGAGGGCGTAGCGCGGGATATAATCCGCCTTGTGCAGCAGGCAAGGAAAGATGCCGAATTTGACGTTTCTGACCGGATTAAGCTTGAGCTGAAATCTGACTTTGATTTGTCTGGAATTCTTGCTGTGCATGCGGGATTTATATCCGAGCAAACTTTGAGCGAGCTGGCGTACGGGATATCCGAGGATTACAAGGTTGAAACATCATTGCAAGATAAAAATCTGGAGATCCGCCTGCAGAGGCTTTGATTGCAGCAATGATTCTGGTGTGAGTTGTTTCTTTGAGACTAAAGTTCTAGTGTTGGTTGTGCAGTTTGTGTTCAATCAACTTAGAGCTTGTCAAAAACTATTTGTTTTGTTATCTTAAGTGCCAGCATTAACACAGTATGTTTAAAGATTATATAGAATTATTACTATATAAATATACTATTTGTACTATTTTGCGTATCATTAGATTTACTAAGTGGTAGGCTCGTTTTAGATGCTAGGATTATTATAAATGTTAGAGTTTGAGAGTTATGAAAAAAATATTTTTACTACCTTTATTCCTTATATGTGTTCCGACTATGTCGTCTGCGATCACTTTGGAGCAAGCTTTGGTAAGCGGGTATAATCATGATGAAGTGTTAAAAATCAATAAGACTGATTTCCTGCAAGAAATAGAAGAATTCCCACGCGCGCTGGCCGAGTTCATGCCCAGAATAACAGCTGGGATCGACTTTTCTCATACAAGGAGGAAGAGTAAAAATTCTAGTCTTGAGCATAAAGGAAGTCACACTACGCAGTCAGTTACTTTGAACCAGCCTATTTTTAATGGTGGTGCGTCTCTTGCCAAGTTGAAAGCTGCAAGATTTGCATTCAGAGCGTCGATGGGGAAATATTATGCTGCTGAACAAGATCAAATTTTAAAAGAAATTGATGCATATTTGTCATGCGCTGCAACAAGAGAGAAATATGCTATTTCTAAAATGAGTGTCAAATCAAACAAAACCCAGCTTGAAGCGATGAAAGAAAAGTTCAAATTGGGTGAGTCTACTGAAACAGAAGTGGCGGCATCTGAAGAGGGGCTTGCAACTGCAGAGTCTAATCAGTCTATTGCTTATGCGAATTACGAAGCATCAAGAGCTGAGTTCTTCCGTATATTCGGTGTTGAGGCGGCGGGGATTAAGATGCCTGCTTTGTCTGAAGGTCTGCCAAAGAGTTTAGAAGAGGTGCTAAAGGAGGCTTTAGCGAAAAACTATTCTATTGATCAAGCTAGATATAGTTCCCAAGCTTCGAAGTCAAGCGAGTATGCGTCGAAAGGTGTGTTGCTTCCAAGCGTGAGCCTTTCTGTGAGAGGGGAGAGAATTAAATTTAAGAAGCAAGATCCTGCAAGAAATCGTTCTAATAATAATAGTGTCACTTCCACAATTTCTGTGAAAGTTCCTATTCTTGAAAAGGGTGGTTTTGAATATTCAGAGGTTAGGCGCGCAAAACATCAAACAAGAAAAACCATTATAGCGCTCAATAATACGATTAAGACTATAAAATCTCAGGGGAGAGCTAGCTGGTCGTTCTTAAGTGCGAATAAACTTCGTATTAAGTCCGCAGCTAAGGCCGTGAAGGCCGCTGAGATCGCCTATGACGGTGTGCAGCAAGAAGAAATGCTGGGGTCTAAGACTATAATTGATGTTCTAAGAACAGAAGGCAGGCTTAATGACGCAAGGTCAAACTTAGTTGAGGCGAAAAAAGCTTTGGTTCTGGCTGGTTATAGAATTCAGGTGCTTATGGGCAAATTAACTGCTAAATCTATGAATCTTAAAGTAGAGCATTTTGATCCGGAAGCTGAATTTAAGAGAATCAAATTTAGGATTATAGGTTTTTAATTGTGTTGCAAGAAATTGCCAAAGAAGGAATTACTAAAGAAGGAACTGCATCGGGCGAGGGCGAAGCTAGTCTTGGAGAAGTTCTAAAATCAATCAGAGGTGCCATAGATAATCCCAGCCCTAATCTTTCTTTTGAGAGTGATGATGATTTTTATGGTGACGATGAAGGGTACGGGGTTTTGGAACTAACAAATTTGGTTAGTGATGCGGATTTAGCAAGAACACCCCACAAAAATACCGGTAATGCGCAACATATTGGGCAAGAATTATTGGAGCAGACGTTGGAAAAAGTAATGCGCCCGCTCGTGAAAGAGTGGCTCCAGAAACATTTGCCAAGGGTGGTTGAAAAGGTGGTTACGCAAGAAACACGGCGAGTAATGCCGAAATCTTAGTTTGAGCATATCTTTAAAAACTATAATAGTAGAATAGATGGCACGAAACTTATTACTTTTTCTCTCAATATTATTGCTAAGCTGGTCATATTCCTTGGCTGGTAACAAGCCAAACCCACTTATGGGTACCCCATTTATGGGCACCCCACTTACAGAGGGAACTCTTGAGGGAGTTCCACTTGCAGAAGGGGCGCTTGAGGGTAGGGCTCTTGTGGCCTCTCTACTTACTACGCCTCCTCAAGTTGCAGACCCCATACCCATGACGCACCCAGTTGCCCCAGCCCCATTTGCAGGAACATTACTCACGGGAATTCTGCTTGCGGATGCTTCTCCTAATGGAGTTATATTCGATGGGGTGATGGTTGAAAAAGATGCGATTAAGGAAGATAATCTTAAAGAAGCCAATCTTGAAAAAGGCTCTGTTAAGAAGGCCTCACCTCTGCAAGACCCTGGCGCTTCCGGTGAGTTAGCAGTAGCCAGTATTGAAGGGGCAGGCGGGGAAGCTGCTCTTCCTTCGATGCCAGAATCATCTATTGCTGAAAAATCAGAATCATTTTTAGCGAAAGGGGAGGAGAAATCATTTTTCGCGAAAATAAAAAGCTTCTTTGGCTTTGATGATGAGAAAACTCAACAACCTGAGTCAAAATCCGCGCAAGGTGCAAAGGCGCAGCTAGCGCGCGCTGGCAGCGCGGGCGGGCGTGGGGCAGAGAGTTTGTTTGCCCCCCTGGAACCCGGCATGGATGATGGGGATGCAGGGCTAGTGACCTCTCAGCCGGTTGGCGCAAATGATGAGTTTATATCAGGTGAACTCCCGCAAATACCGAGTGGTTTTTCCCAAATGCCTGCTGATTCCGGGCAAATAGACTCGGGTGATGAGTTGAGATTGCCAGACGGGTTTAACGAAATAGACGAAGATTTTTCAACCGTCGAAGCTTCTTCGAGCAGTTCTATGCCTGGTTCTGGGGAACCTGATTTTGAGGCGCTGAACTCTGCAGGGTCTGGGCTTGCAGGGAGTAGTTTGGCAGGGGCTGGCTCCACAGATCCTGCATCTGCAGCAACCAGCTTTGCTGGGTCAAACAATAGGGATGCTGGGAATATTTCGCTTTCAAAAGAAGATAGCAAACCAGAGATGAGCCTTGCTATTCCAACTGAATTTGAAGAATATGCAACCGGGGCAACGGGCGGAGCGCTCGGTGATGCTGCAAAGAATGAGCTTGATACTCAGAAAGAAACACTCGGCCAAAAACAAAACCAAACCCAGGAGTCTTTGCAGAGGCAAAGCTCTAAACTTTTTCAACCGTCCGAACAAGCGGTAATGCCAGCAAATCCAGGTGCATCATCCGCAGAGCAGATGGGTAAACTGACTACAAAATCAGCGATAAATTCAGCGGCGGAACAGTCCGCGCAAGTGGTAACGCCAGCAAATTCAGGTACGTCATCCGTAGAGCAGATGGGTAAATTGACTACAAAATCAGCGATAAATTCAGCGGCAGAACAGTCCGAACAAGCGTTAACGCCAGCAAATTCAGGTGCGTCATCCATAGAGCAGATGGGTAAACTGACTACAAAATCAGCGATAAATTCAGCGGCGGAACAGTCCGAACAGGCGGTAACGCCAGCAAATTCAGGTGTATCGTCCGCAGAGCAGATGGGTAAACTGACTACCAAATCAGCGGTAAATTCAGCGGCGGAACAGTCCTCGCAAGTGGTAACACCAGCAAATCCAGGTGCGTCATCTGCAGAGCAGGTAGGTAAATTGACGACGAAACCAGCAGGCAAGCAGGTAGCAAAATCGGATGACAAACTAGAGGCAAAACAGCCCACAACACCAGTAACGCCTGTGAAACCAGCCGGTAAATTGCCTAACGCCTCTACCGGAAAAGAGCCTCTCCCCACGCCTTCTTATGCAAAGGAGCTTACTCTTCCTCCGCGGGAGGAAACGGCTACTTCCAAATATGAGGCAGAGCTGGAGCTAAGACAGAGTGCAAAGAGCGAGCTTCCGCATATTTCGCCAGAGGAATTATCTTTGGCGCAAGATGCGCAAGAGGCAAAGCCAGACCCGGTTCAGTTGAAATTTATTGCAAATGAAGCTCAGCTGTTGGTTTTACCTAATGATGATATTGTTTTGGGCGAGCTGACTGAGGATGCAAAGCTTGATCTTATAGATTTGAGGCTATATGTAGATTTGTTTTGGGAAGAATATAGAAAATCTAAAAATGAAGAAAAACGCGCCGAGATAGATAATTTTGTTGATAATTACGATGCAAATTTTAACAAAACAGCAAGTCTGCATGGCGAAAATCATGCATATGAGGGGCTCACAGAGGCGTTTAAAGCAATCAGGAATGATAATATATTGTCTCTGATTTCTATCTTGAATAGCTATCCATTATTACAACTATCTGATGGTAATGGTAACACGCTTTTACATGCGGCTGCACGTGTTGGGAATTACCCTGCGGCCAAGTTGCTTGTGCTTAAAGGGGTGGATATTTTTGCTAAAAATCGTTTGCATCAAACGGCGCTTTCCATTGCAAGAGAGCTGAGTCACGATGAAATTGTTACTTTGTTAAAATCAGCAGGTTTGAAATAGTGATGTGATAATGGCGGGCGAGTATTAATAATAATGAAGGCAGCTACTAGTATGATTTTATTTGTCAAAAAATAATGTTTAGATTGTTTGACAGTTTGGGAAAAATTTCATATTATGGCCGTTTTACGTTTCAAGGGAATTGAATGGAATCAGACCAATATTATCTATTTAAAGATCGTAGATTTTTACCGATATTTATCGTCCAATTTTGCGGCGCTCTGAATGACAATATCTTAAAGAATGCTCTGATAATATTAATTACTTTCAAGCTGGCAAACGAGCTCACGCTTTCCTCATATACTCTCATCATGCTGGCTCATATGCTGTTCACGCTGCCTTTTGTGCTATTTGCCAGCATCTCTGGTCAGCTTGCGGATAAATATGAGCGATCGACTATTGTTAAGATAATTAAGTTTGTAGAGATAGGGATTGTTATCGCTTCCTCTTACGGTTTTTATACCACAAACCTACCAATATTATTTGGATGCATCGCGATGATGGGTACGCATTCTACCTTTTTTGGTCCGATTAAATACAGCGTGCTACCAGATCATCTTCGCAAAGAGGAGCTGCTTGGGGCGAATGGTTTTATTGAGGCGGGAACGTTCCTGTCGATTCTTCTTGGCACTATGATGGGAGGATTTTACAATTTTAGTAATATATTAGTAATTAGTTTGGCTTTGATTGTTTCTGTTGTGGGGTTTGTGGCGAGTTTATTCATGCCAAAATCTAATAATTTTAACCCGGATGTGAAGATTAATCTGAATATATTGCAGGAAACTGTAAATATGGTGAAATATGCAGCGACTAAGAACCAAGTATATATGGCCATATTGGGCATTTCATGGTTTTGGTTTATCGCGGCGACTATTTTGGCACAGATTCCATTGCTCACGAAGGATATATTGGGCGCTGATGAGAGTGTTGCGAGTCTTTTTCTCGTTACTTTTTCAGTTGGTGTTGGGGTAGGATCGTTTTTATGTAATAAAATTTTCAATAATACGATTACTACGAAATACATATTCCTAGCCACTATGGGCATTAGTGTTTGTATTATTGATCTGTTCTTCGCAAGCAGTATCGCAGCTGTTAGTGACGAGCCTGAGCAGCTCAAAACAATATCAGAGTTCTTAACAAGAGGGCATCGCTGGCGGATTGTGATTGATCTATTTCTACTTTCGGCGATTAGTGGGCTTTATGTTGTGCCGCTATATACTGTGATGCAATATTTCTCAGCGCGAAGCCATAGAAGCCGTGTGATTTCGGCGAATAATTTGATCAATTCATTCTTTATGATGGGGTCGACGATTACTCTTTCTGTGTTACGTTATTTTGATTTTTCCATTCCATCGGTGATTTTATTCGTCGCGATATGCAATACAATGGTAGCGATTTATATTTATCGTCTAGTGCCAGATAGCCAAATTATTCCAAGAAAAGTTTGGACCTTCATTTCCAAAATTATCTTTGGGATAATGTATAAAATTGAGATTAAGGGATTAGAGAATTATAAAAAAGCTGGAAAAAAAACAATTATAATAGCAAATCATCTATCGTTTGTTGAGCCGGCTTTAATAGCGGTTTATGTGGAGGAAGATCTGCAATTTGCTATTAATACCGCAATAGCAAAAGAATGGTGGGTGAAACCTTTCTTAAAAATCGTAAAAACTTATCCTGTTGAGCCAAATAATCCGATGGCAATCAAAAGGCTTATTGAAGAGGTGAAAAAAGACAAGAAGATAGCCATTTTCCCGGAAGGTAAAATCACCACTACGGGCTCCCTTATGAAAGTATATGAAGGGTGCGGGATGGTTGCGGATAAAGCAGATGCTGCAATATTACCGATTAGGGTGGATGGCACGCAATTTACGTCCTTCTCAAGAGTTAGTGGGTTTTTAGGGGGTAAGTTCTCTCTACGCAGAAAAGTTACAATCACTATTTTACCACCAGTAAAAATAACTCCTCCAGAGGGGGCTGTCAGCAGAGAGCGCCGTAAATATATTCGCCAGGGTTTGTATGATATAATGAGCGATATGACATTTGAAAGCTCTGAATATAACATAACATTATTCCAAGCGATGATTAATGCCAGCAAGACTTACAGCTCAAACCTCAAAGTGATGCATGATGTTGAACATAACAAAGCAAATTATCGTAGCATTTTGATAAAATCTTTTATTTTATCTGAGCTTCTATGCGTTGATACAAAACCTGGAGAAAAGCTTGGTTTGATGTTGCCAAACATGGTGGGAACAGCAATCACGTTCTGGGGGATGCAAGCAGCTGGCAGGGTTCCAGCTATGATTAATTTTACATCAGGCTCTGCAAATGTAATTTCTTCTTGTAACACAGCTCAGGTGAAAATTTTATATACTTCAAAGAAATTTATAGAAAAAGCAGAGTTAGAAAGCTTGGTGAAGGCTGTTTCTGAAGCTGGAATTAAGGTGGTATATATGGAAAATTTGCGCAAGCGCGTCTCCATAGGCCTAAAGCTGAAAGCTCTGGTAGCTAGCATGTTCCCTCAAAGATATTATGATTCTTTAAACCAAGATACTAGCGCGTCATCCACTGCGGTTATTTTGTTCACAGCGGGGACAGAGGGGCGCCCTAAAGCTGTGGCATTGTCTCATAAAAATCTTTTAGCCAATACTGCTCAGGCTCTTGCTCGGATTGATTTTAATCCGCGTGATATTGCGTTCAACACTTTGCCAATGTTCCATAGTTTTGGTTTGATGGCTTCTTTGGTTATGAGTTTAAATGGGATTAAAACATTCTTCTACCCATCTCCGCTGCATTACCGGATCATTCCAGAGATGATATATGATGTTAACGCAACGATTTTATTTGCAACCGATACATTCTTAGCAGGTTATGGGGCGCACGCCCACCCATATGATTTTCATACTATAAGATATGTGATTGCCGGGGCGGAGGCTTTGAAAGAAAGAACCAGAAAATTATGGTCGGATAAATTTGGCATCAGGATATTTGAAGGCTATGGAGTTACAGAAGCTGCACCTATTATTTCTGCAAATACTCCTATGCATAATAAACCTGGAACGGTTGGGCGGTTAATGCCTAAAATAGAGTATTTCTTACAAAAAGTTGATGGGATTAAAGAGGGAGGAAAATTATGTGTAAAAGGTGCGAATATAATGCAAGGTTACATCTCCCCAGACAATCCTGGTGTAATAGTGCCGCCAGTGGTAGAGAAACTTGGAGAAGGGTGGTATGACACGGGTGATATAGTCTCTGTTGATGAGGAAAGATACATTACTATACTTGGTCGCCAGAAGCGCTTTGCAAAAATTGCTGGCGAGATGATATCACTTGCTGGCGTTGAATCCTTACTTATCAAGCTTGACCCAGAAGCCGAGCATGCAGCTGTTTCTATTGCTGACGAGAAGAAGGGGGAGCAGATTATTTTATTCTCAACAGGCAAGGATATCACCCGCGAGAGAATATTACAAACCTGCAAGCAAAACCAATATTCTGAGCTGTATTTACCAAGAGTTATTATTCCGATTAAGGAAATACCAATGATGGTTACAGGTAAAAGAAACTATCGCAAAATGACCGAAATGGCTAAGAAGAAGGTTGGAGAGTAGGGATATACAGGTTTCTGTTGAGTCATCAATAGGAGCAATAATATCGCCTTTAATTTCTGCTTTATTCGCAAGCAATCCAAATAACGATTATTTTTTTCTGACAAAGGGTGAAATAGTGGCAATTGGTTTATTATGTTTTGTGAGAATTATCGATGATTTCGACTTTTCTAATTTCTCCAAAATTTCTAAACAATGGGATTTGAATTTACTAATAGCCATTTGATTACTCATATTACATATTGACTATATAATAGTTTTATAATATGTAATTGATTAAATTGTTGACCAGGAATGCTTGGCATACTGACTGTCCAAATAGGATAATATTGATTTAGAAGAAGTTAAATCAGATAAATCATTGGTAGTAGCTCTCTCAGTATTTTAATGCGGTTGCCCTGATATGAATTTGGGCTTTTGTTATTTTCCCCTATCATACGATCTCTTGATATGCTAAGCTGCTGGATGATTTTAACCCAAAATAATAAGCCTATGCTTAAAATAATTAATAACTTTGTAGTTAAACTACTTTCTTTCCTTGCATCATTAACAATTGTTTCGTGCAACGATTCAACTACAAAACCCTCTTGCGATAACATAGCAGAATTAGAAAAATTATCCAATCAGGGAGATGTTACTTCTCAAGCTAATCTCGCTTTATGTTATTATTATGGAGTGGGAGTAACTCAAGATTTGACTAAAGCATTCGAATGGTATAGAAAAGCTGCCGATCAAGGTCATGCTGCTGCTCAAAATAATCTTGGTGCTAAATATCTTAATGGAGAGGGAGTAACTCAAGATTTTTCTAAAGCAGTCAACTGGTTTAGAAGATCTGCCGATCAAGGTCATGGTGCTGCTCAATATAACCTTGGCGTTCTGTATGCTAATGGAGATGGAGTAGCTCAAGATTTGACTAAAGCATTTGAATGGTATAGAAAAGCTGCTGATCAAGGGGATGCTGATGCCCAATATAGTCTTGGTTTTCAATATGATAAAGGAGAGGGAATAATTCAAGATTTGACTAAAGCATTTGAATGGTATAGAAAAGCTGCTGATCAAGGGAATGCTTTTGCTCAAAATAATCTTGGTGCTAAATATCTTAATGGAGAGGGAGTAGCTCAAGATTTGACTAAAGCATTCGAATGGTATAGAAAAGCTGCCGATCAAGGTTGCACTTTAGCTCAACATAACCTTGGTCTTCAATATGCTAATGGAGAGGGAGTAGCTCAAGATTTGACTAAAGCAGTCAACTGGTTTAGTAAAGCTGCCGATCAAGGTCATGGTGCTGCTCAATATAACCTTGGCGTTCTGTATGCTAATGGAGATGGAGTAGCTCAAGATTTGACTAAAGCATTCGAATGGTATAGAAAAGCTGCTGATCAAGGGTACGCTGATGCTCAACATATTCTTGGTGTTTTGTATGTTAATGGAGAGGGAGTAGCTCAAGATTTTACTAAAGCTGCCAAATGGTTTAGAAAAGCTACCGATCAAGGTCATGCTGATGCTCAACATATTCTTGGTATTCTATATACTGAAGGAAAGGGAGTAACTCAAGATTTGACTAAAGCATTCGAATGGTTTACTAAAGCTGCTGATCAAGGTCATGCTGCTGCTCAAGATAATCTTAAACTAAAGTGATCTAGCACCAGTGCAGTTTGAACAAAAAATACTTGCTGCTTAAAGCAAACGCTGTCCGGAAATCTGTTGCCACCTCTCTTCTAAACTTCACCCAGCTATAACGCAATTTTTGCCGGATTCTTTGGCGTTGTATAGTGCTTTGTCGACGCGCCGGATGAAGCTTTCAATTGAGTCGTTTGGATTAAATTTGGCAACTCCGATGGATGTGAATTGCTTTAAAGTCTTGGTTTCTCCTGGGATGGTGAAGTCGATTTTTGCAATTGCTGCCCTGGTTTTTTCTGCGATTTGGGTGGCTTTTTTTATGCCGACATCGCTGAGCAGGACTATGAATTCTTCTCCGCCATATCGTGCAACAAGGTCTGTGGCTCTGAAGGATGATTTAAGAGATTTTGAAAATTCCCTTAAAATCGCATCGCCCGCCTGGTGTCCATAAGTATCGTTTACTTTTTTGAAATCATCTAGATCAAACATCATCATGCATATATCATGTCTAGAATTTTGGGCAAGCTGCACTAGATGCTTGATATGTATGTCAAAATAGCGCCGGTTAAACACTCCCGTGAGCCCATCTTTTGTGGATAAATCTATATTTTCTTCTAGCTCCAACCGAAGATCATCCTGATATTGCTTTCTTCTCAGCTGCGTTCTTATTCTTGCTTGAAGCTCCTCCTTAGTTACCGGATAGACAAAATAATCATTAATTCCGATCTCCATGCCTTTTATCACGATAGAAATATTTTCCTCCTCAGAAAGGAGCATCAGCACAATATTTTTAAAGCTAGGTTTTGCCCTGAGCATCGCGCTGATTCTTAAGGGATCTTGGTCGCTGAGCTGGCAACTAATAATCACCAAATCAGGAACAAACGAGCCGAGCCCGGCAATATCCGCAGCTGAGCTTATGATCTGTATTTGCTGCGTTAGGGAAGTTAATTTGGATTTTATGTTCTTTGCTTGAATGAGATCGTCGTCTAAAAGCAGAATCTTGTTATTAGCAAAGCTAGTCTTCAGCTTGATGGTTTTGCCGCCAAGTTCCGTGATGGCGCTATTTCTTAAAGTTAGCTCGTCCATGGCAGCCTTCATCCGGGCGAGAGACTTGACGCGCGCAAATAAAGCAACGTCGTCTATTGGCTTTGTCAGGAGTTCGTCCGCCCCGGCCTCCAGGCCCTTGACCCTGTCATCCACGCCGTGCAAAGCGGTTACTATAACAATTGGGATGTGGGCAGTGTCTTTGTTGGATTTTATTTCTCTGCAGGCCGTAAACCCATCCATTTCAGGCATCATCACATCCAGGAGGATTATATCAACTTTGTTTTTCTTGAGGATTTCGATGGCACCCCGCGCATTTTCAGCAGTTAATACGGTGTAATATTCGCTTACAAGCTTTGCCTCGAGTAGCTTTATATTTTGTTCGTTATCGTCTACCACCAATATTGTTGCTGTCATGCCTATTCATCAACTAAGTTTAAAAATTTGCTCGTAGCTTTAAAAAAATCATTTATAGCAACCGGTTTGGCAAGATACATGGCGCATCCGGCTTCCAGAATTTGGAGCTCGTCATTCTTCATAGCAAGAGCCGTTATCGCGATAATTGGGATGTGTTTTGTCTTCTCGTGCATTTTCAGGTCTCTTATTAAATCCATCCCATTAATATCGCCAAGCTGAATATCCATGAGAATCAAATCCGGCTGCTCCTCGATGGCAGTCTCAAGCACCCCGACGCCATCATCAGACAGAATAATATCGCATTTCTGAATCTTTAACAGATCGCGAAATAACTTCAAATTTAATTCGTTATCTTCTATTGCAAAAACCTTGGGCATAAATACCAATAGAAAATTAAACTTGCAATATCTTCGTAATGAAAATACATACATACTTGATGTATATCACAAAAAGGGTGCCCAGATATAAGAAAATTTAATAGAGTTTTCTGTGAGTCTAATTTATATTGTCTTCCATGTTCCTTGTGATGTTTTTGCAAATGATTTGAGTTCAAACTCGCCCAGAGATGATTTTTTCAATATGTTATTTATCTCCGAAGATTGCATTTTTTGAGCGTCATCAAATAGGAATAATATTTTCTTCATATTTTGTAGCCGCACCGCGCTTCCAGCCGCAGCTGCCTCCAAAATCATAGACTCTGTAGCATTAACGAAAATCACAATCTCTGCATTATTGCTGTGTTCGAAGGCGCTGGTGATGAGAATAGGCTGGTCCTCTGGCTGAGGGTCGCCGGACATCGCATGCGGAATGAAATGCTTTTTTGAATATGTCCAAAGAACCCTGTCGAGGCTCGTTGAAAAACTATCATTTTCCGTAAGAACAAGAGTTCGCATGTCGCTGTAATAGCATTTCTCAGCTAACCCGCAAAAAACCTTGGGAAGAGCCTCCAGCTCTGTTAAATAACAACTAATTTGTATCATATATTATCCGTTTGATGAGAGTTAAATGTTGTAGAAAATATTTCCCAAATACTCCTGGCCCAGCGCCTCATTAATTTATGCATAGCAGGCAGGTAAGGCTGACTGGCAAGGGGAGGGGTGCTCAGCTATCTGTATCTTCTGGTGATTTATTATCTCTATAAAGCTCATATTTTATATCAACCTTTTTAAGGCGCTTGTTTAGTTTTGTGATTACTTCCAAAGTAATGTTTAAATCATGAGAAACAAAGAGCAGCTGCATGCTAGGGAAAACCATGTTGAAACCGTGCTTTTTGGAAAGCTCACTAATTACCAAATTCATGTTCTTCTGAACCAGTGCAATTGCTTCCGCATGGGCCCGTTCTAAGGCACTCTTTTTTTTCTGCTTCTCTCGCTGAACCATACTTACTTTCTTGTTAAATTCAGCTACTTTTAGTTCAAACTTTTTTCTATCTAGGGTTCCACGCTGCTTGATTAAATCGGACTCAATATGTTTAAGCTCAATATCCTTAACAGAAAGTTCCTCTTGAATCTTGTTATTAATAGTAGTGATGGATTTTTTGATATGTTGAATAGCAAAAGAATGCTCTAATATTGACTCCACATCAACAACAGCCGCCTTTACGCTGAACCTGGCTATTTGCTCTGTGGCTCCATCTGTTTTGCCTATACATTCTTCAATGTGACGAGCCTTAACTATTTGCTTATCAGAATTAATTCTGCCTCCTTGCTGCGCTCCAGCCATAGGCTCAGAAGCAGCTGCAGCAGAAACCTTAGCGGTGGCGGTAACTTCAGCATCGGCGGCAGAAACTTTGTCAGTAGCGGCAATTCCTCTTGCGTTAGTTCCCGAAGCAGATTCTACAATAATTGCATCAGCTTCTATAACTTTCGTATCAGTTCCTAGAGTTGTTGCGTCGGTTACTAGAATTTTTACATTGGTTCTTATAGTAGCTGCACCAGCTTCTAGAATTTTTGCGCCAGCTTCCGCGATAGTTCCGTCTCCAGCTCCTGCAGCAGTTGCTGCAAAAGACATAGCGGGCAGGAAGATTATAATAAAGAAAAAATTATATATTAGCCTCATATTATAACTACCTGCCATAGATCTTATCATGTCAAAACGCTCTTATCTCGCAGCTTATAGATGCGTAGAGAATCTGATGTGGAAAACTTGAGTTTCATCAAACTTCTCTTTCTTTATAGGGAAACCCCAGTCAAGTCTTATTGGAGCAATCCTTGTGATCCACAATACTCCAAAACCATAAGAAGATCTGAGTGTTTTTGTATTATACAAACCTTTGGACGTAGCAGCTGTTGAGTCAGCATCCCAAAGCGCTCCTGCATCAATAAATATCGAACCTGTCATGTTGAATTCTTCCGGAAGACCAAGAGGAAAACTAAGCTCCGTAGATAGAGTATAGTATTTCTGACCATTGATAGATTCCTTAGTTGCCACATCTCTTGGGCCAATACCGCCACTAGCGAAACCTCTCAAATTATAGTCACCAACAGTAAAGCGATCAGGAATTCTTACCTTCTTCCCTTTAAGCCCTTTAATATGACCACCAGCTGCAGAAAATTTCAGAGTATATTTATTATCCACAAAAGACTTAAACGCCTTACCGCTCAGCTCATGCTTTAAATAGTTAGTATCACCTCCAATACCTGCAAATGCTTGCTCTGCTGTGAGAAGATAACCATTTTTAGGAAGTATTCTGCTGTCAGTTTTGTCATAGGTTAAACTATGAGAAATTTCAGACGTAACAAACTTACCCATCTGCTCTTTAATGAAAATAGAAGCAGTCTTCCCTGGTGCTTTAAGCTCACTTTTCTTGATGCCATATTCAATACCATGAAAAAGATCATCAGTAATATTATACCCAAGATTAATCCTGGTTCCTATAGTGCTTGAGGAGTAATTTTGCTTACCATTTTCAAAGCCACTACCCGTGCCGTCGTCACTTTTAAATAAAGTTCCGCCAAGAGACAAATCTTTACCCAAAAAGCTCGGATCAGTCAAACCAGTATAATAGTGCGTACTCTTTTTACCAATCTGCACACCAGCATTAAACTGCCTTCCACTACCGATCAGGTTTCTCTCTAAAAAGGAGATCTTACCAAACATACCACCAGTCGTATTGTAACCAAGATCAAACCCGAACGAAGCAGTGGATTTCTCCTCAACATCGATATTAATATCATAACGATCTTGCTTTTTCGTTTGGGACATCCCCAAATTAAACTTACCAAAATAATCTAAATTACGAATATTCCGTTGGCCACGTTCCAGCTTGCTGCGATTAAACACATCCCCTTCAGCTATTTGTAGCTGGCGTCTGATCACGCTATCTTCTGTTTTTAGATTTCCCTCAATATTGATTTTATTGATGAAGATCTTACTCGCCTGATCCACCACAATCACCACATCAACAGTGCCGCTGGCTCTATTAGGCGTCACCTCCGGATGCACCTCGACTTGAGGATAACCTTTTCCACCAAGATATTTCGACACTTTCTCAGCCATACGCTGCATAGCGCTCAAATTAAAGGTTTCACCTTCTTTTTTGGCATCAACAAACTTCAAAACCTCGGAATCGTCTATGGTGTCCAGCTTGTTATTGATAGTGATTTTACCAAACTTATATTTTTCTCCCTCTTCAATGGAGTAAGTCAGTGCAAAACCTTCTTTCGTTGGGAGCAAATCAGAAGTAACTGAGATAACTCTAAAGTCAGCAAAACCAACGGAGTTATAAAAGCGCTTCAGTAATTGCTTATCAAATTCTATTCTATCTGGATCGTATGTGTCGTTAGTTTCCAGGAATCTGAACCATCTAGATTCTTTTGTCAGAACGATTGATTTCAGCTCTGAATCCTTATAATGCGAATTCCCAGCGAAGTAGATATTCTTAATACCCGTTTTAGGCCCTTCATCAATTTCAAAAATCACCTTAACCCTATTATTTTCTAGAGGTTCGATTTTTGAGCTAACATGCACAGAGAATCTGCCAGAGCGTTTATATATTTCTTTGATCTTTTCAACATCAGTACGAATCTTAGCCTTTCTCAAGCTCTCGCCTGGCGCGGTATAGATTTCATTCAGCAGGATTTTTGTTCTAACTTTATAATTTCCAGCAAACACTACTCTGCTAATAAAAGGAGTTTCTTGAACGGATACTTTTAACGCACCTTTATGGAATGCTATATTTATTGTTTCAAACAAAGAAGTTGCATAGAGATTCTTGATCATCTCATTCTTTTTTGCTTCGGAATAATGGTCACCAACTCTCACATTGAGGTAATCGACTATAGTAGATTGCTCAATCCGCTTATTCCCTCGAACATTTATTTTATTGATCTTAGCCGCCATTGCTGATGAGGAGAGAATAATCGCCATCAAGAAAAGCGCTATATTAAAAATATTTTTCACAAAACTACTCTTTTTTTTCTAGATTAAATATGAATAACTAGATTTTTATAACACTTACACCAAAAATTACAACTGAAAAATGTTATAAAATACCAGATAATGGGTTAATGATACTTATAATGTGACTATTACAAGCATTTTACAACAACTTTTCCAATAAATAATCGTTTTGAAGCTAATTTGCGCGGGTGGGTATTCGAAACTCATCACGGAGAGAATAGGTGTAGCATCGATTAAAAATTTCACTGGATATCAGGCAACTGCTTTAAATACTTGAACACGATTTTGGATAGAAGCTAAATTTTTACGCTGTGCAATTTTTAAATCATACTGAGCTTGCAGATTCAGCCACATCTGAGCAGAAGTTTTAAAATAAATCCCCAACCTGATTGCAGTATCAGCTGTGATTGCTCTAGACCCTTTAACTATACCGTTAATTCGTGAAATAGGCACATCTATATCTCGCGATATTTGGCTTTGCGTCAAACCCAAAGGCTCTAAAAACTCATGTTCCAGATATTCGCCTGGTGTTATGGGGTCATAATATTTTGTCATAATAAACCTCTCTAGTGATAATCAACAACTTCAACATCATAAGCATCTCCTCTTTGCCAAGAAAAACAAAGGCGGTATTGTTTATTAATGCGAATGCTATATTGGTTTTTTCTATCTCCTTTTAATGCTTCGAGCCTGTTGCTTGGTGGAGATTTTAAATCATTAAGCGAGCAAGCTATACTTAAGCTAGTAAGACGCATTTTAGCAAACTTTGCTATTGAGGAAAACTTTTTGCCTCTAATATCTTCAAACAAATTTTTTGTGTGTTTGCATTTAAAACTTTTTATCATTATATAATTTTTTATCTAACCTCAATTAATAGTAAATTATATTCTCTTTTCCGTCAAGCGGAATTTAATGTATAAAAATCATTCTGCATTATATTTGCTTGATCAACCTTTGTTATTATCAATATTCATGTTTTTCGATAATAACGCCATTTCTTATTATCGTCGGCGACAATAAAAAGCGCCCTTATTATCGTTTATCGGCTTTTGTGATAATAAGGGGTGCTTTTTTCGCATAATTCATGGTGATGCTGAATAAGATATACTCCCGCGCCCCCATAAGTTTTGGTAAAAAACAATAGGGCTGATGATTTCCTGCTAGTATAATTGGAAAAAATAACTATAATGGTGTGAGTATTTTTAACTTTACTCGGTTAATTTAACTTTATAAAGTTAGAATGGTCTAGCAGATTTATTGAAGAGCAATATACACATAACATATTATACATTCTTAGTTATAGATTATGAAAAAACTATCTTTCCAGCAGATAATATTGGAGCTGCAGCGTTATTGGCAAGATTATGGCTGTGCAATATTGCAGCCATATGATGTTGAAATGGGGGCAGGAACTTTTCATCCGGCAACGGTGCTTCGCGCGCTGGATAAAAAACATTGGAACGTAGCGTTCGTGCAGCCATCAAGGCGTCCTACGGATAGCAGATACGCGCAGCATCCTAATCGTATGCAGCATTATTATCAGTTTCAAGTTATCCTCAAACCATCGCCGGATAATATCCAGGAGCTATATCTTAAAAGCTTAGAACATCTGGGAATCAACACCAAAAAGCATGATGTCAGATTCGTGGAAGATGATTGGGAGTCCCCGACTTTGGGGGCTGCTGGTCTTGGCTGGGAGGTGTGGTGCAACGGGATGGAAGTGTCGCAATTCACCTATATGCAGCAGATTGGCGGTATTGAGTGCAGACCTGTTGCAGGCGAGTTGACATATGGGCTTGAAAGGCTTGCTCTGTATATTCAAGGGGTTGATGCGGTGAGGGATCTGGACTGGAACGGTCAGACGGGTGACAGGGCTTTGACTTATGGCGAGGTCGATTTTCATGCAGAAAAACAGTTTTCGAAGTTTAATTTAGAGCTGGCAGATACGGAGATCTTATTTAGACAGTTTGCGGATGCTGAAAAGCAATGCAAGGCTTTGATCAAGGAAGATCTGCCAATTCCGGCTTATGATTATTGCATAAAGGCCAGTCATTTATTTAATCTGCTTTGCGCAAGGAAAGCTGTGAGCGTGACAGAGCGGGCAGCATATATCGCAAGGGTTAGGAATCTAGCCAAATTATCATGCCAGAAATGGGTGGAAATGGAAGGAGAATTATAGAAAATGAGTGAGTTATTATTAGAATTATTCTCAGAAGAAATCCCGGCAATGATGCAGAAAAAAGCTTCATCTGGGTATAAGGAAATCTTCTCGAAATATTTTGCTGCAAACGAAATTGCATTTGATGAAATTGATGTCTATGCAGGCCCAAGACGCATCACGATTCATATTCAAGGGGTGGCGGATATTCTTCCAGCTTGTGAGAAAGAGCTTAAAGGACCCAAAATATCCGCACCGCAGCAGGCTATTGAGGGGTTTTGTCGTTCGAATAACATTACGCCAGATGAGTTATCAGTTCAGGAAATCAAGGGGCAGCAATTTTATATATATAAAGAAAAAACCCCAGAGCGTTGCAGCCGGGATATTTTGCTCTCCACATTAAGCACGCCAATTTCTGAGTATGTATGGCCGAAATCCATGTATTGGGGGGAGTATAAAATCAAATGGGTACGCCCGCTCAGGAACATATTATGTGTTTTTGATGGCGAGGTGATTCCGTTTGAGTATGGCCATTTGGTTGCGAATAATAAATGCTATGGTCACAGATTCATGAGTCCGAAAGAATGCGTGGTTACAAATTTTGCGGAATATAAAAAAGCCTTGGAAGAAAATTTTGTAATTTTAAGCTCGGATGAGAGAAGAGAATATATCTCGCAAGGGACTAAGAAAATAGCGTCAAAATTGGGGCTGGTTGTTAAGGAGGATGCCGCTTTATTGGAAGAGGTTTCTGGCCTTGTTGAGCATGCGGAAGTGATGGTCGGAAAGATCGATGAGAAGTTCCTCTCAGTTCCAAGTGAGATTTTGGTGGATTCAATGAAGATACATCAGAAATATTTCAGCCTGTTTGATAAGGACGGTAAATTTGCTCCGTATTTCTTATTTGTTTCTAACATTCGCTCGGAAGATCCTGATATTGTGGTGTCTGGGAATGAGAAAGTATTGTCGGCGCGGCTTGCAGATGCTCTGTATTTCTATAATCAAGATCTAAAAATCACCCTGGAGGAGCGTGCGCTCCGTCTTGAGAAGGTGATATTCCATGCAAAGCTTGGGAGTTTGAAGGATAAAACATTGCGCCTGGCTGAGATTGTAAGATTTGTCAGCCCAAAAAGCAAGGAGGCGGCCGCGGCTGCTTTGCTATGCAAGAGTGATATAGTCTCAGAAGTAGTCGATGAATTCCCGAGTCTTCAGGGGATCATGGGGTATTATTATGCAAAGGCAGAGTCCAAAAGCGAGGAATTAGCTCTGGCTATTCGCGATCATTACAAGCCTCAAGGTGCTGCCGATCAGTGCCCTTCGGGGGAGGGGGCGATACTGGCGCTGGCGGATAAAATTGATACACTATGCGGGTTGATGCTGGCGGGGGAAAAGCCGAGCGGTTCCAAGGATCCATTTGCACTTCGCAGGCAGGCGGTTGGGATTGTGCGGATTATTTTAGAGAATAAATTAAGCGTTGATCTTGCAGAGCTTGTGGATTTTGTGATTGCTAAATATCAGGATTCTTTGCTTGATATTAAGCCAGATAGCGCACTGAATGCTAAGAAGCAGGTTTTATTATTTTTAGAAGAGCGCGTGCGACATTTTTTCAAAGGGGAATATAATCATGAGCTGATAGCATCCTTGCTTGATTTTGAGTTGGAGCCGGACTTACTTGCTCTGCAAATGAAGCTGAGCGCTTTGAAAAGCTTTGTTACAAGCGGCGCGGGTGACGATCTATTGGTTGCATATAAACGAGCAAATAACATCATCGGAGGAGCGAAGCTTACAGGCCAGGTGGATGCGTCTGCTTTTGTGCTAGAGGATGAGAGGGCTCTCTTTGCGTGTATTAATGATTATAGTGATAAAATCACTCTGGCATTAGGTGATTCGAACTATTCTGAGAGCTTGAAATTGCTCGCAAACTTACGTAAACCTATAGCTGATTTTTTCGATAATGTGATGGTTAAAGATAAGGACCCATTAATTGCTAATAATCGCCTGTTATTGCTTGATCAAACGAAGAAAATCTTTAATAAACTCGCTAAATTTGAAAAATTCTAATGAGCCAGATAGAGAAAGCAGCAAAGATCATTAGGGCAGGGGGGCTGGTTGCCTTTCCGACAGAGACGGTTTATGGGCTTGGCGCGGATGCTGGGAGTCAGGATGCTTGCCTTGGTATTTTCAAAGCAAAAGGGCGGCCAAGCCATAATCCATTGATCGTGCATGCTGCCTCGCCCCAGCAGGCATCTAGCTTTGCGGTGTTTGGCGCTGATGCACAGAAGCTTATGAAAATCTGGCCGGCGCCGCTGACTTTGGTGCTTCCCATACGAGAGGGGGCAAAGCTTGCACCTTGCGTTACTGCTGGGCTTGAGACTGTGGCGGTTCGGGTGCCATCTGATGCGCGAGCGCGCAGTTTGATTGAAGCAAGCGGATGCCCGATAGCTGCGCCTAGCGCTAATAAGTCAGGGCGTTTGAGCAGCACGACATATGAGCATGTGCAGAAAAATTTTGGTGATTCGGTTTTTATTGTGCAGGATGACGGGGTGAAAAGCTGCGGTCTTGAGTCGACTATTATTGACCTTTCAACGGATACTCCCACCATTTTGAGATATGGTTTCATCACGCCGGAATTGCTCTCGGAAGCTCTGGGCAAGGAGGTTGCGATTGCCTCTAAACTGTCCAAAATCAAAGCGCCGGGGATGCTTCTTAAACATTATGCTCCCAAAACAAAAATCCGGCTCGAGGCTGCTGCCTTGAACCCAGGCGAGGTGGGGCTGGATTTTGGAAATAGTTGCCTTGGTAGCGGAAGCCTTAGAAATGAAGGTTTCAGAAATGGTAGTATGAGCAGTGAGGGTGGCAGTAGCGATAGCGTCAGCAGTGCAGGGTCTCTAAATTTAAGCCCGAGTGGGGATTTGTCTGAGGCGGCATCGAATTTATTCGACTATCTCCATAGATTGGATGAGTTTGCCCTGGCGCATTCCATAAAAACCATCGCAATTGCACATATTCCAAATGAGTCGGTCGGTCTTGCGATTAATGACAGGCTATCACGCGCCGGGGAGTAGGGGGGAGTAGGGTTTGATGAGATGGATGTCAATACCCAAATGAGTTGCAAGTCCTTTCGGTTAATCTACAGAGGGTGCAAGCAGAACTATTAGTTGTTTCAGTAATAAAGAATATTTTGCCCAGAAGCATAAGTTAATAGTTGAATTTTACGAGCGCTTCTCTTATGCTGTTTTATAGCTTATTGAATATATCAATAAAGAGAACCAGAAAAATGTTGTGCAGAGTTTTAATATTACGATCTGGTGAGATGTTTGTTAAATAAATATTAGGAGTAAATAATATTATGAATAAAATATACGGCGTAGTTTTCACCATTCTTACTGGAATGATAGTTTGTAATATTTTTTTTCATGTCGTACTTGGAGCGCATTTCACTGGCTATTATGATCTGGTGGGTTTTATGGCTGCAACTGGGGTTTTGATCTCGTTTGTGCTGGCGGAAACAGAATTTTCTCATATTAAAGTCGATCTGATTAAATATAGAGACACAAAAGCTCTCAAGCTTTTGCGTACCTCGCTGATTTTTATAGTTTATACTTGTTTCGCATGTGCTCAATACATGGCTATTTATGATAGCTTCTTTCGAAGCATTAACAATGTGATGATCGAGGTGACGACATATGCATTATATTTCATAAGCTCTATTTGCTTTACGCTTTTATCTGTCGTTTCTGGTTATAGAGTAGTTAAATTAATCATATCAAAGGATGGAAAAATAGAGGAGGGAAGGTTAGAGAAAATAGCAGAAGGAAGAATGTCAGAAGTGGTAGAGTCGAAAGAAAAAGAGCAGCAAAAGAGAGAATTCCAGAAGTAAGAATTCCAACAGGGAAAATGTAAGGGGAGAGGATGTTAGAAGGGAAGATGCCATGGGAGAGCGTGCCAGGGGAGAAAATGTCCAGAGCTAAGAGCCCAAAGAGCTCAAAGGGTTCTTCATGCTGAGCGGATTTTGGCTATTTTGCGCGTTGATAATATTCTTGCTTCTGCGGTTTCCTGTGTTTATAGCATTGATTCTTTCTGGAAGCTTGGGGTATATTTGGGAAGTTGGTTTGAATCCTTGGTGGCATTGGGCCTCCTTTTCCCCGACTAATCTT
This sequence comes from Rickettsiales bacterium, assembly GCA_002402195.1. Lineage (GTDB taxonomy): Bacteria > Pseudomonadota > Alphaproteobacteria > Rickettsiales > Rickettsiaceae > Megaera_A. The sequence continues at coordinate 56,910 of NVVL01000001.1, forward strand.
GTTTCTCAATATCATTACGCAGCCATTCCGCTATTCCTATTGATGGGGCAAATTGCATCTGCTGGGAATATTACGAAAGATTTGTTCGTATTCACAGATAATATAGCCAGAAAAACAAGAGGGGGCGTTGCTATTTTAACGATTCTATCTTGCGGAGTTTTTGGCAGCTTATGCGGGTCGTCCCTTGCGACAGCGGCGACTATGACGCCAATTGCGTATAAGGAGATGAAAAGCAGGAATTATAGCAAAGAATTAATCCTTGGAACCCTTGCAGCTGGCGGAACTTTAGGGGTTTTGGTGCCGCCTTCGATCGTGCTGGTGATATATTCGATTATCGCAGAAGAGTCGATAGCGCTTCTCTCGATAGCTGCGATCGTGCCGGCAATTTTGGCTTTTTTGGGGTATGTGTGTGCTATAAAATATTTCATATATAAATACCCAAATGAGGTGCCGGAGTTACTGCCAAAGAGGCAAAAAACGGAATATGGATTAAAGGCGGTATTTTCTTTATGCTCAATCTTATTATTATTTTTCGTAATGCTTGCTGGCCTATATAAAGGCATATTTATGCAGGCCGAATCGGCCGCTATTGGGGTTGCCGGGGTTTTTGCTATAGTTGCGGCAAGCGGGAATTTATCCAAGCTGAACTGGCCTAAGATTTTCACCGAAAGCGCCAAAACAACAGCGAGCATAATGGCGATTTTCATTGGAGCGGAGATCTTTAGCGTAGCGCTAACCGCCTTCGATTTTCCGAAAGAGCTTGCTGAATATGTCATGACCTATAGAGAATACCCACTGGGAATCATCACGATTATGATAGCAGCGCTCCTGGTTCTTGGGTGCTTTATGGATGGAATTGCGATCATGCTCCTGATCGTGCCTCTCTTCCTGCCGATAGTCAAGGAGCTCGATTTATGGATCGCTCCAGAAAATATAGGAATATGGTTCGGGATTATCATTTTAATGGTGGTAGAAATTGGCTTGATAACACCGCCATTTGGGCTGAATCTGTTCGTTATAAAGAGCATAGAGCCAGAGCTCGAGCAGGCAAGCAACTTCAAATCTGTTAAGTATTTTGTAGCCGCAGAGCTAGTCCGGATGAGCTTGCTGGTTCTGATTCCTGGCATTATGTGGTGTGTAGCCTGAGGGGGCTATGACCCTGGGAGTTTTTAGTTCCACGAGTCCACGGCTCCACGAGTCTGCGGCTCCCTGAGTCTGCGGCTCCTCCGAGCCTATCTTTGATTTGCGAGGCAAGTATAGGCAATTGCTAGCGCGTCGGATTCATCAAGGGAGATCTTTGGGTTTGTACCGGAGATGATCATTTGCACCATATGCTTCACCTGTTCCTTATCCGCATGCCCAACGCCTGTGATGGTTTTTTTGATGTTATTGGGTTTATACTCATAAAAAGGGATATTTTTCTTCCCAATAAGCGCCATTAAAGCCCCCCGCACATAGCCAAGCTTTAACGAGGATACGGCATTTTTATTGACAAAAGTTTCCTCCATGGCTATCACGTCGGGTTGATGCAAATCTATCGCCTCTTCAATGGAGTCTGCAATATTTGCAAGCCTGAAATGCAAGGGGGTAGCAGGTTTTGTTTTGATAAGGCCGCTATCCACATATATTATCTTCGGAGATTCAGAGAGGATCACCCCCCAACCAAGGGCAGTCAGAGCTGGGTCAATGCCTAGTATTTTCATTATGAATTACCCTCCCCGAGGCTTCTTTCTTCCCGAAGATCTTTCTCTTTTTTGAAAGTCTCATATAATAGCGGAATTACGAAAATTGTGAATAAAGTTCCAACCAGCATCCCGCCAACCACAACCAACCCAATGGAGCTGCGTGATGCAGCGCCCGCGCCGCTTGCAAAGGCCAAAGGAATCGCGCCACAAATTGTTGCGATACTGGTCATTAAAATTGGACGAAGGCGAAGCTTTGCCGCCTCTATCACCGCATCATGAATGTTTTTGCCAGTTTCTCTGAGCTGATTGGTGAACTCCACAAGCATAATGGAGTTTTTAGTCACCAGGCCAATCAGAGTTATCAGGCCGATATTACTATACATATTAATGCTGTCGCCAAAGATAAGGAGCGTCAGCACACCGCCCGTCATGGAAAAAGGAACGGCAAGCAGAATAAGCAAGGAGTCTGAAAAGCTCTCAAATTGGGCAGATAATATCAAATATATAAATAGTAATGCAAACAAAAATGTGATGAGAGTATCCCCTCCGGACTCGTTCATTTGCTGGATTTGCCCTGAGAATTTCAGCTGTGTCGTGTTCGGATCTATGATGTTTTCGGCCATTTCTTCGATAATTTTGGCAGCATCCCCAAGGCTGGTATCTTTGGACATATCGGAGGTAATGCGGATTGCTTTTGAGTTATTATAATGCTTATATGTTTTGACGGTAATAGTCTCAATAAGGCTGGCTACAGTCTCAAGCGGCAGCAATTCATTATCCTTAGTTTTAACATAGATTTTATTTAAATCTGACGGGTTATTGCGATCTTTTTTATTATAGCGAAGCACCACATTATAAATATCATTACCCATACGGAAATCACCAACATTCTTGCCGGCAATGAGATATTGCACAGTCTTGCCGATAGTGTCAATATCCACCCCATAGCGATATGCTTTTTCCCTATTCACAACGATATCTAGAGTAGGCGTTGAGGCCTTAAAATCCTTCGAGATATTTTCGAACATCTTATTTTCCTTCATCTGGTCGACGAATTTTTGCGCGACTTGATCAAGATCAGAATATTCAAGTGATGTTTGCAAGATGAAATTAACCGGAGAATTCGACCCACCGCCCCCAAAAGGCTGTGGGCTTATCGCAAAAATAGACATTCCCGGTATTTTGGCGAAATCTTTGTTCAGTTTGTCCGCAAGCTCATCTTGAGAATTAGAACGAGTGCTCCAGTCATTCAGCGGAACAAAAGCAAAGCCTTGGTCTCCGCTGCCATCACCGGCGATTGTTAAAAACCCTTGTATATCCTCATATTTAGAGAATGTTTTTTCCGCCTCAATTATAGTTTTTAAGGATTCCTGAGTGCTAGCCCCTTCAACCCCCTTAAATGACACGATCAAATATCCCTGATCCTCTTTTGGAACAAAGGTTTTGTCTATATACACAAAGCTCGCAATCAGCGCAACGATAGAACCCGCGCAAACCGCATAGAACTTCTTTTTATTAGCCATCGCATAGATAAGCCCGCCAATATATCCATCTTGAACTCTCAGCAAATAAGAGTCAAAACTCTGCAAAAACTTTAGCTTTGGAGAGGTTTCTTGCTTAATCATCCGGCTTGTCATCATTGGCGTGAGGGTGAGGGCGACAAAGCCTGAAAATAACACACAAAAAGCCAAAGTCCAGGCGAATTCTACGAATAATTTTCCCAAAAACCCATCAATCAAGCCAATAGGTAAGAACACAGCAGCAAGAGTCATCGTCATCGCCACTACTGCAAAGGATATCTCCTTTGAGGCATCAATAGCCGCAACCATCGGCGGTTTTCCTAGCTCATGACTATGTCTGAATATATTCTCAAGCATCACAATCGCATCATCCACCACAAGGCCGACAGCTAAAATCATCGCAAGCAGGGTGAAGGTGTTAATCGTGAAACCCAGCATATACATCGCGCTGAATGTACCAATCAGAGAAATCGGAATAGTCACTAGCGGAATCATCGTAATCCGGAGGGAGCCGAGGAATAAATATATAACAAACCCCACAAGCAGGACGGCTTCAAAAATCGTAAAATACACCGCCCTGATCGAGGCTTTTACAGAGACGGCACCATCAAAAGCAATCTCAATCTTGACTGATGGAGGGAGGGTTTTAACTATCTTCGGCAGCTCCGCTATAACAGATTCTGACAGCTCGATAATATTTGCCGTAGATTGCTTGATGAGCCCAATAGCAAGCGACTGATTACCATTATAGCGCATGCTCATGTCACTTTCATATGGTTTCAGCCGAACATGAGCTACATCTTTTAGCTTAATTATAGTACCATCGGGATATTTCTTAACAATAATATCCTCAAATTCCTCTGGTTTGTTCAAAGAGCCTGCAAGCTTCAGGGAAAAAGAGCGAGAATCTGTTTTGATCGACCCAGCTGGATAGTCCTTATTTTGGGAACGTATCGCAGCTTCAAGATCAATCGGGGTGAGCTTATGCTGAAACATCTTAGTATTAATAGGCTCAATATGCATGGAATAATAACTCCCGCCGTAAATCCTGGATTTCCCGACCGTGCTGAGCTTTTCTAAAGGCGCTTTGATCTGATTGTTAACAATACGGGTTAATTCCAGATCATCATGCATGGAGCTTGTGACGCTGATCCAAAGAGTCGGCCAGGAGTCGGAGTCCATCTTGCTAATAGATGGCGCGCCCATATCATCTGGAAAATAATTTGCTGGCGGCATCATAGAGCGGACATCGTTCAAAGCGACTTCAATGTCAGTATCCAGTTCAAATTCCAGCATAATATTACTTTGGCTCACTGAACTTGACGATGACATGGATTTTAAGTTTTTCAGAGTTTTCAAAGCCTTCTCAATAGGCGCGGTGATCTGCTTTTCCATATATAACGCATCGGCGCCATCATAATAGGAATTGACCGTGATTATTGCCGGGCTGATATTAGGCGTTCCGCGGACTTGTAATTTATTAAAAAATACAGCCCCAAGAGACATAATAACCAAGCTCAATACGATAGTAAAAACTGGTCTTTTTATGCAAAGTACGGATAAATTCATTGGCTGCTACCCATGGCTTTAGAGTCTACGGCTTTAGAGTCTACGGCTTTAGAGTCTGTGGTTTTAGAGCTTACAGTTCCCGAGTCTTCTTTTATTAGTTCTATCTTTGACTTATCAGAAACTTTTGTCAGCCCTTCTATCACAATCAAATCACCTTCTGTAATTTCTTCAGAGCTAATCTCGATGATTCCATCTGTCCTGCTGCCAACCCCTACATAAACCTGCTTTATTACATTATCTGAGGTAATTTTATAGATAAAATTCCCCGTACTATTTTTCAGCACAGCTTTCTCCGGCACGCCCATGGCTGAGTGTTTATTAAAAACTATCTCCGTTTCAACATAGCTACCATGTACTATTGCTGCACTTAGGGGAAATAACAGCTTAGTAGTTATCGTTCCCCTATTGCTCAGATAGTCCGAAACGGCGACGATTCTCCCTGAGCTTTTGGTGCCTTTCGTGTCTGTAACAAATACTTCTGTTGTTTTATCTATTTGCCCATGCAAGATTTCCGGCAGCTCTATGAAAACAGTTTTATCTCCATTCTCAATAAAGCTAAAGAGATAATCTCCTATTTTCAAATAATCCCCCACCCTTGCCCGAACAACACCTACATACCCATCAAAAGGAGCTTTGATGACCATATTATCATATTTCTTCATAGCAGAAGCGCGGTTAGCTTTCGCCGTTTCTAGAGCCACTTTTGACCGGTCGAGCGCCTCTGTTTTGATAATTTTCTTTTTATATAATGAAAGCTCCCGCTCATATGAAGATTGCGCCGAGATAAAGGATGCATCTGCTTGATTTTTTAGGGTTTTGGCTATCTCTCCATCGATAGTGATCAAGATATCTCCCTTTAAGATGCGCTCTCCTTGATGAGTTGGGATAGAGTCCACAGTGCCTGCAATTTTGGCATAATATGTTTTGCTAGATTCATATTTGAACTGGCCAATAGCTATGAATTTCTCATGAAAATCATGAGTAGCTATCTTGGCCGGTTTAACTAAAACAGGAGGGGAGTCTTCGATCTCTTTCGAGCAAGAGGCAAGCATCAAGGCTTGAGCTAATATAAGAAATGGTAGTAAAAAAACTCGAAAAATATTTTGCACAACTAACAACCGCTCCAAAAAATATATATGCTATATAAGACCATATAATATGGTTCTATATAAATCTTATACAGCAAATAAATCCAAAATACCAGCGAGCACTAGAGAGAATAGCAAATAAATTCAGAGGAGTGTTTCCTCCTCTGAATTTATTTAGAACTTAAGTATCAATCAACAAGACATTTTGTTCCATAGTCTACGCCACTGATAAAGCTAATTAACCTAGGTGCACTGAACATAATTGCAATACCAACTGCAGTAGCAGCTGCAACGCCCCAATTCAGCTTCCCAAGGAACAGCCCAACACCAACAGAGAAAATCGCCATAGTTGCAACAGCTTTCGCTACACTGCCACGAAGAGTATCCGCAAGACGGCACAATGTCTCGCCTATCACATCTTTATTCTCAGTTGCAAAAGCGGATTCAGCTGTGCCTAAAATTAACAACATAGCACTAAACAGCAAGACTAGCTTCCATGCTAAGTCATTATCCAGTTCGATATGGAATTTAGAAAAACTCATAAACAATACCTCAATAAATATGAATCATTAAACATAATATTAATTCTATAGGCTAGCCAGTCTGGGTCAAGTTTTTAATGAATAAAAAAACCTAAAACCAGTCAAATAAACAACCTTGTGTTTTTTATATCAGGTATTATTTGTGCCACTGGTATAATTTTTTCAGAAGAGGGGTCAACATAGTGAGAAACGTTATCCCTTATTTCTGATCTATCCTCTGGCCTCTCCCTATTTTAGGCCTGGCGGCTTCTTATATCTTCACAGGCATTATCACAAAACTATCTTTCGGGTTTTGAGCAGTCTTAATCAGCACGGGTGAGAATTCGTCTTTGAAATATAGCTCAACCTGCTCTTCCGTTAAAGAGCTGAATACATCGGAAATATATCTCGGATTAAAACCAACAGACAGGCTCTCCCCGGAAAAGTTACAGTAATCCTTCTTCTCATCAGAGAATGCTACCATTTCATTTGCTGCGCCCTTTGCCTCTCCTGAGGCTGTGATTTTTATTGAATCATTATCAATAGCAAGCTTCACCGCGCGGAATTTATCAACCGTAATAGTTGCCACTCGGTCAATAGCGCTTGCGATCAGCTTCTTGCTTACTGTTAGCTTGCTTTCATTATCCGCAGGGATGAAGGTGGAATAATCTGGGAATACGCCGTCTATAAGTTTAGAAATTAGCACTAGGTTATTACACTCGAACTTAACCTTATTACTAGATAAAAATATCCTCATTTCAGAGTGAATATTCTGCCCATCTTTCGTGATCTTCAGCAGCTCGGTTACGGTTTTGCTTGGAACAATCACCCCAAACTCTTCAGACTTGTTACTAAGCGGAACCGAGGCAACAGCGAGCCTGTGGCCATCAGTTGCTGCGCTGCAGAATTCCGCTCCTTTTACATGCAAATATATGCCGTTCAAATTATATCTGGTTTCTTCAGAAGACATAGCGAAATTCGTATATTCAATTATCCTCGCCAAATCAGCGCATGAAATAGAAAGGGAGCTCTCAGTATCTATATCCTCCATTTCAGGGAATTTTTCAGTAGGTAATGTTAGTAGCTCAAAATGACAATTCTTCCCTATGATCTCAAGCTTGTTGGCAAGGACATTCTCCTTTATGGTTATTTCATCATCAGGGATTTTGCGGATGACTTCAGAGAGAGTCTGGGTTGAAACAGTTGTTCCCCCCTCTCTGATAATCTCTGCACCAATATTTTGGTTCAGATATAAATCCATATCCGTTGCGCCGATCTCCAGCGTGCCACCCTTTGCAACAAGCTTAATATTCCCAAGCTCCATCATCACATTACGTTTTTCAACAACTGAACTTGCAAAACCAAGCGCGCGGGCGAGGTCTTTTGTTTGAATTACTATCTCTAAATTATTATTTTCACTTCCTGACATAATGACTAGCCTATTTTCCTTAAATATATATTTATATTCCCAAACCTAACTCTGCAATATCCTTGTGAGCAAAGTTATCTCCTCATGAAAGTCTGAATCCTTTAACATGAGCTCTCCAACCTTCTTCACAGCATGCATAACCGTAGTATGGTCCTTCTTCCCAAAGGCCGCGCCAATATCTGCAAGACTCTTTGAAGTTAGAATCTTTGACAAATACATCGCAATTTGCCGAGGCCTTGCAATCGAGCGCAGGCGCCGCGCTGACGACATCTCTACGACTCTTATATTATACCTACCCGCCACCTTCTTCTGAATCTCCTGGACGGTAATTATCCTCTCATTTGAACGCAGCAAATCTCGCAAAATATCTTGCGTGCTCTCTAAAGTCACCTCGCGCCCTACAAGAGTCGAATGAGCAATCACTTTGTTAAGCGCCCCCTCAAGTTCTCGGACATTCGATGTTATCTTAGACGCTAGAAAATCAACTACATGCGGGGAGATCTGAATATCCATTTTCTCAAGCTTAGACTCGAGAATCCCCAGCCTGAGCTCATAAGTAGTGCTATGAACATCCGCAACCAACCCCCAGCCGAGGCGCGATTTTATCCTATCTTCAACACCATCCAGATCGGTCGGCGAGCGGTCGCAGGAGATCACCATCTGCTTGTTATTGTCGATTATTGCGTTGAATGTATGGAAAAACTCCTCCTGAGTGCTCTCTTTGCCGCAAATGAACTGTATATCATCGATCATAAGAACATCAACTGAGCGGAACTCATCTTTAAACGCCATCACATCCTTACTACGCAGCGCTTTAATGAATCTATACATGAACTTCTCAGCCGACATATAGAGTACTTTTCTATTAGGATTCTTCTCATGACAATGCCAGGCGATTGCATGCATCAGATGCGTTTTACCAAGCCCCACACCGCCATATAAAAACAAAGGATTAGACTTCACCACAGCGTTGTCAGACTCCGCAACGGCCATTGCAGCGGCATATGGAAATTCGTTTGGAGGGCCGACAACAAAATTATCAAAAGTAAAGCGAGTATCAAGTGAAGAGAGTATGTCGTTATTATTCTCCAGCACATTTGTGGCGGAATTTGCGATACCTGCTGCGCCTGAAATGTTGGGCGTATGCGGGGTATTAGCCGCATTTTTCTGATCAGCCGGTATTTCTTTTGTGACAATATCGATAGTTTTGATAGCGGAGTCATGACGCTTCCAGATTTCAGTCAGAGTATTAAAATAATTAGACTTAATCCAATCTCTAATAAAATTACTCGGAGCAGATAGCAGGATATTTTTACCCCCTTGGCTCTCAAGGAAATTGATTTTACTAAACCAGTTTCTATATAGATCCTTACCATAATGCGATGTTAAGTCTTTGCTAACATCTCTCCAAAGATGCGCATAGTAAGAGTCATCTTTCTGACTAAGGTTGACGTGATTTGATTGTTGCATTTTTATCTATTTATTTAATCGATTATCCTCAGAATAGCTAGGCATCCATTTTGGAGTATAATTTAAGTTGGCACAATAGTAAGTTTAGTCTTGCTTTTTTTATTTCAGAGACAATAATATTAGTATTAATTTTTTTTGCAAGAGCAATATCATGAATATTAAAAATAAAGACCAACTAATAAAAAAGTTACTCTATCAAAGCTGCAACAGAGGGTGCAAAGAAACCGACCTAATCATCGGTCAATTCGCTAGGCAAAACCTAGATAATATGAGCTCAGACGAGCTAGCTATTTTTGAAAAAATACTACAGCTAGCAGATGGTGATATTTATGATTGGTACACAAAGAAAAAACCAGTCCCTGCTGAGAATAAATCTGAAATCATGGTTCAGATTCTAAATTTCGAACCAGCTCAGATCTAATCAAAACCGTTGGGGTATAGTAGTGCGAGGGCACGCATTCAAAAATACCCCAATTTCACTAAACCTTGCTAAACTCAAGCTCTTCAAGTTTCTTAATTTTCTCCTCCGAAAGACCCGTCACTTTGGAGGTTAAATTAACACCTAAACCTTGCTCCAACATGTTAAGAGCTGTCTGGCAAAGGCTTTGCATTTTTCCAGTAGCCTCTCCTCTTGCCTCTCTTGCCTCTCCTCTTGCTTCGCTTTCTTGGAGTATTATTGCCATATTTGCGCTTGCGATGTTGATTCCCTCTTGTATGCCCTCGTCTATGTAGGCGTCTGCTATGCTTCTCACTGGTTGCCCTCCTTCATATTTTAATAATTCGTTTACTAATAACTCTTCCAGCAAATCTTTGCTTGAATCCTCTAACTTTCGACTAGTGTAGCAAAAAAAAGCTTTCATGTACAAATAATTGTTATCTTTGTCTTGCATTATTAGGTGTCTGCCGAATATTTTGAGAAACCTCTTCCATACTTCGATTTGGTCTTGTTTGAAGGCGTATTTCATGAAATATTCCATCATTCCTACGTAATTTCGCTCTCGGATCTCATCGTCAGACATTGATTGTAGATTAATTAGCTTATATTCACCACCCATTAATTCCTTGGCAAGTGCTGGATCCTCGAACATTTCCCATAAACTTAAAGGTGCAGTGTATTTATCCCGGCCGTTATATACCACCACCTGAGCAACGAGCGGTAAAGTCTGCTTTCCTTTGCCTACGACTTCGCGCTCTAGCAATAAATTCCTGTATTTATCTAGCCTGAGCGCTATTAGATTATCAACTGAAGATTGGTGCTCGCATAGAATCATAATGAAAGCATCTTTATTATCTATGGTTTTAACTTTATAGATAATGTCAGAAAAGCGCTTCTTCAGGTTTGGCTCCACAAATGACTCCTTATCCACGGTGATTTGGGAGAGATCGACAAGCTTCCTAAAATCTGCTGGAAGATGGTGAGTGAGGAAATCTTTAGCCGAGTCTAGATTGCCAAGCAGCGACTTGAAAAGCTCGTCATGAGGCGATCTTTTATTCATCTGTATCCTGGTTGTGGACTCGGCTTGCGGGATGGGAGGTAGGTTGATTTGAGGCGCTTGAAGCTGAGTGACCAGAGCAGTTTGAGGCTGACCAGACTGAGTCACGAGAGCAGTTTGAGGTTTTTGAAGCTCAGCGGTTATAGCAGCTTGAAGATCGGTTATGGGGTCAGTTTGAGTCTTGCTTATTGTTTTAACCTGAGTTTCACTTTTCTTTGCCCGTTTGGCTTTTTGTTTTACAGGCTTCTCATCATTCATTCCCTTCATAATTATCTTTATAATTCCTTTTATTCCGTTGTTTCTAGCAGATAGCTACCTATTCCACCGGCGATTGTACAGGATTTTAAGCATGAGTCAAGGGATATTGTTAATATTTTTTTACACTAGGTTTTGCAAGCTTGCTCCTACTGCTATTATCAACATATGTACAATCATAGCTTCTTAATATCCAGAGCAAATCCCAGGGCATTTTGTATTTCTGCTGCGTCCTTGAAGTACCAACTCCGCTATCTTTTGGCTCTCCTGTCACTAGGGTTCATACCGCGCAGACCAGTTTGGCACGCTTTATGCTCCTATAGAAATATTACGAATAAATTAATTATAATATTTACGGAGATTTAAGGGTATGGCTAATTCTATTGCAATGTACACAAACGCTAGTGAGACCATTTCTGGTAACGTAGCTGCTGAAAAAGCCTGTGGTTATAAGCGTCTTGAGAATGTGTTTACTACTAGTTTCATTAAAACTGCTGATGGCGGTCGTGTTTCTGTGAACACCGAGATAAAAAAAACCATCTCTCAGCAGGGAAAATTGCAAAGTACTGGGAATAATACAGATATAGCAATTGATGGTAGCGGAATGATCCCTGTTACTACATCTGGGAATGATATGATAAAATACACAAGAAGTGGTAATTTCAGGCCGGATGAGCTGGGTAACCTCAAAAATGGTGCTAACCAGCTATTAATGGCTTGGCCGCTTGATAAAGAGGGCAAAATCCCTGCTAATTCCTCTTTGTCTAGCAGTTTGCTTCCAGTGAATTTTGCAAATACTAAAGGTACTCCAATTGCAACTAGTATTGTATCTATCGCAATGAATTTAAATGCTGGAGAGGAGGCTATGCGGGGTAATGGTGTTACTGCCAAACCGCAGACTTTAGGCGCAAATAAAACGGCTGGTGATGCTGGGATTTTATCTCCTGATCAGCTTGGTAGTTCTGGCCTTGAAATAGGTGATAGATTTAAATTTACCTCCACCCCTCCTGGCACGGAAAAGAGTGTGATTTTTGGCGGCGTGGTGGTTAGCAACACACCAAGCAACGCAACCCCTATATTTGGTGCAACATCGGCTAATATGACTTTTGATTTTACTGGCGGTGCGATAACTAATGATCAAAAGCTAATCATTGAAGTTCCTGGGGTGGGTAAATATAGCTTCAGGCCAGCTGCTGTTGGAAATGCTCAAAGAAAGGAATTTAGTAATATTTACGAGCTTGCTGATGCGATTAATAACATCAACTCCCTGAATGCAAGAATCGGTGAGAATGGTCAGCTTTATGTCGGGCCTACTGATGCAAGAAAAGGTTTGAATTTTTCTGAAGAGGGCGGCGGCACTCTTGTTTCGTCTTTTGGATTTAGCAATTTGGCACCTTCTGCTGTTGGTGAATATCGTTTTAACAGTTTGTATACGCTCAGAGATGCGGTTAATCGGGATGCGGCAGATTATTCGCTAAAAGCAACAATTGAAGATGGGGCTATTCAGATCACATCATTGCTATCAACTACTGCTTTCACCGTTGAAGGCGAGTCTCTTGGGGTTCATTCAATTTCCTCTGCGATTCTAAACCCAGCAGGCACGGAAAAAGGCAGGGCGACAGTGTTTATCTCTGCTCCAGGTAGCAACTTGTCTGAGGGAGATTTTGTTCGTCTTGAAAATGTTGGTGGCGGGATTATTGATGGTCTTTATTCTGTAAGTGGCGCTGGTGCTAATGGGTTTAATGTCTTTATTCCTGATAATAACCCTCTTGTTTTTCCTGCTTTGCTTGCTGCTGGTCAAATTGCTTTAGGTGCAGCTGCATTATGGCAAAGAGCTCCAGGAGAAAAAGAGAGTATTACCGCTGGTACTATTACTGGTGTTGCTGGTGCTAACATTACCATTGATGGTGGGGCTGCACATGGTCTTGCGAATGATGATGTGATTTATGTTTCAGGTGGTACATTCTTTGAGCCTGGTGCTGGTGGTAATAACATCACTTTACCAGAAGGTTATTACGTTGTTAGTGGCGTAGCTGGTAATAATTTCAATGTAATAGCGACAGCTATTGCTGCTGGTGCGATTGCACCTGGATTTAATGGAGTTGATCTTCAGTTTAGAAAAATTGGTAATGATGGTGCTGCGTATCCTAATGCGGCTACTAGTGGAACTTTTAACTCTAGAATCTTCAATACAAATGCTATTGCTACTAACACTATCACATATCATGTAGGTAATAATCATACTTATGCTGTTGGTGATATTATTTCTTTAACTGGCCTTGGTGGCCCTCAACTGATTGATGGCATTACAATAGATGATAATATAGCCTATAAAATAACAGCAATTGGTGTGGGTTTCGTGACATTTGAAGTGGATGCTACTGCCGGTGTCGCAGCAGCTGGTGCTACTGATATTACTTACGCAGATCTTGCTTTCGTCAACACCAGAACCAACAATTTCTCACGTTTCTTCGAGTATTTCGGCATTGATCAAACAAAAAGCCAGTACGACCCAACATATAACGCTCTGAACGAAGATAAAAATCTAAGCGGAGGTGCTAATGCTAGCTTCACCTATCCTCTTTCTGTCTATGATAGTTTGGGGTCTCCTTACAGATTAATGTTGCGCTTTGCAAAGCTAGGTAACAACGAATGGACTGTTGAACTTTCTGCTCAAAAAGACGAAGAAACAGGAACTTATGATATCACCAACATTAAGCCGGGTAGTAATGGCTTGATTCGTTCTGGCATACTCAGGTTCGATAGTCATGGTATGTTGCAAGGAACTCCTTCTGGGTTTGAGGATCCTGTTGTTGTTCAAAGAAATAACGGAAGCGCCCCTAGTGAAATTGTCATTGATTGGGAGAATAAGCTCAGTGCGATTAAGTCTGGAACGGTAAGCCAAACAAAGAACGATAATAACGTTGAGATCATCCAGTCAGACGGGCAGGGCGCTGGGAACCTCGTTAAGCTGCAAATCTCTCCAGAGGGCTATATTGTCGGCACATTTGACAGCGGAGAAACTAGAAATCTTTATCAAATTCCTGTAGCTCTATTTCCGAATCTAAATGGCTTGGAGGCTGGCTCTAGTGACACATATGAAGTGAATTTCAGATCCGGGCTTGCTAAATACTATGTTCCTGGTAAAAGTGGCGCTGGGAAAACGATCGGATCAGCTCTGGAGGAGTCAAACGTTGACTCAACAGGGGAATTACTGAAAATGAAAGAGCTGAGCAGTGCGATTGCTCTTAATGCAAGGATGGCTTCTTCGAAACATCAGTCAAATAAGCAAATTCTAGACGAGCTTAGAAGCTGATTCTAGCATAGCTCCTCACGCTAGGGGGTGATGATAGGGGTGTGATGTTTTTGCCACAAAAAAAAATAATGAGATGAGAGCTTGGTTAATTACTGCTAATGTTTGGTGGTATGTGATAAAGTAGCACGCGTGAGCTGTAAATTGCGTTTTTTTGAGCTAGCGTGCGGTTTTGCCGCCATAGCGGACGCAAGGATTCAGCAAAATAATATGAAATTTAATTTTAGGAAAAATTATTATGATGAATAAATCAAGTTTTTTGAAAAAGCTGCTAACAACCGCCTCTGTTGTTGTGATCGCTGCAAATGCTGGGAGTGCGTTTGGTGAGCAAAAGCAAACTAAGGAAGGGGAAGTTGCGGCAATTATTGACGTTGTTCCTGGTGCTGGTAAGAATATACAGAACTCTGCTCTTGAAGATGCGCAGTTTAATAATAAAGATTCTTTGCTTGTTAAAGCTGGTACAAAGAAGGTGACTGTTAGTGATGCTCGTGTAATAGCATCTATTGGTTTGAATGGTGAGAATGCTGTGGAGCTTGCTCTTGAAGAGGATGTTTCTGTGTCATCTGTTGTTGATTTAAGTGAAAGTGGTAAAAAATTATCAGTGAATGTTGGTGCTGGGAAAACCTTTACACTTAACAAAGACCTTGAAGGTAAGTTTAACCTTGGTGGAGAAGGTGCGGCGGATATAGAGATCGCTGGTGGAAACTTCAGTGCCTTAGATAACATTATGCTTGGTACAGGCGCTGGTGGTGGCGTTGGTACTCTTAATATTGATCTTATTATGACTGTAGATGGAGAAGTTGATGCAGCTGTGGCAGGTTCAGGTCTTGTACATGTTAATGATGATGTGACTTTTGCTAATCTGATTGGTAAGACTAATGCAGTTAGCATAGAAGTTGCCGACAAGAAAAAAGTGACTCTTCAGAAAAAATCAAACTTTACAACAATAGACATGAAAGGTGAGTCTGAGTTTGTTGTGGAAAATGGTGTTGAGCTTACTGCTACTGCTTTTACTGTTGAAGCAGACAAGGCGACTGTTCATTTTGAAGGTAATTCTGATGTTACTGTTGCTAAGATGCAGGGAGCAGGAACAGACGGGTTTAAGCTTGTAGAAATCGGTGGTGCTGTTAACTTTAAGACGGCTGCGGAATATAAGGCAAAAGAAACTAAGCTTAAAGGCGACTCTGCTTCTGCAGAGTTTTCAAATAAAGCAGCTCTTACTCTAGAAACTGACTTTACTACTGATACTGACAAAAAAGGTAAAGTTGTGTTTGCTGAAGGGAGTGAGGTTACTTTCACAGGAAGCATAGGTGCTGCTGGTGCTGCATTTGAGCTTGTTGAAGTTGGTAAAGACGGAAGATTAATACTTGCAAACAAAGATGCTAAGCTTTATGCCACTTCAGTGGAAACTGCAGTTAATGAAACAGGTGAGTTTATCCTTCAAGGTGAGGGGGCTGAATTACATGCAAATGTTGGTAGTTCTGCTAAGAAATTCAAGAATTTCGGTATTGCAATGACAGCAGCTGAGAGCACTGTTAGTCTATCAAACCACATCTATGTTAGCGGAGCTGTGGCGTTGTCTACGAATGGTAAAAATAATACTCTAGTGATGAAAGAGGGCGCAAAAATCGTTGGTGATATTGTGTCTGAAGATGGGAAGGGAACTCTTCTTGTTGAAGGTGTTGCTGCTATTGATGGTTTTGTTGGTCTGGATGCTGCAACTGAAAAATATACAGTTAATAAACAGGAAATTAACGGTGGAACTATAAAAGCACTTAGGTTTGGTAAAGATGGGGTGTTAACTGTAAGTAAAAACCGTGTTAATACTCGGGAGATTGACTTTACTGCAGGCGGAATTTTGAATCTTACTGAGGATAAGGTAGCAAACTTTGCAAATGGCTTGAATATAAAAGGTTTAGGTTCAATCACTGTAAACAAGGCTACGAAAGGCAAAGAGGTGAAGGTCGAAACTAAACTTGGTGAGTCAAAAGACAAGATGTTCACATTGTTTGCAGCAACTGGTGGAGCGGATATTGAATTCACAAAATCTTCTTATATCAAAAAAGTTGCTATTGGTGCGGCTACTTTGAAGTTGGGTGAAATAGATGGTAAGTTCTTGATTGGTGAACTTGTTCATTCGGGTGATGCACCTACTTTGTCTATCACTCAGAATACTACGTTATTGGAAGGAACGAATCTTTCCAGTGGTGCCAAGAAGCTGGAAGCTATCCAGTTTGAAACTGACAAGAATTTGATTGTTGGTAAAGGGGTTAACTTACACACTAACAAAGGTTTTATAGCTAAGGGAAATAACGACTTGACATTTGAAGGTGGGTCTATAGTTGATTCTGTTATTGGTACTAAAGACAGCAAGTTCAATAGTGTGACTATTACAGAAGCTGGTGACATAAGCTTCTTGAAAGAAATATTCTTGACTAATAATTTGACTGTCGATAAAGCCGGAACTACTAGTTTTGGCGGTGATGTGACTCTAACTGATCTAATACTTACTGAAGGGACAGCTAATATTAACGCTAATTTGACTGCTAATCAGATCAAAACTAATGCTGTTGATAAGACTACACTTAACTTCTCTTCGGCTAGCAAGGCTGTGATAGACAGTAAGGTTGGTGATGGTGTTACTGTTTTCAAAGAAGTTGTTTTAAATGGTACAGACATTGAATTTAAAAAGACATTCAACACAAAAAGTTTGAACTTTAAAAAGGGTCTAACCGCAACTCTTTCAGGCTTGCAAGAAGATGGTTTGAAAAATACGAAGATCACAACAGAAGATGCTCACAAAGGTATTCTTGTTTTAAACAAGGATAATAACCAGCAATTTGATGAAGAAGTTGGTACTAAAGACAAGCATTTTGGCATTATTAAATTGGTTGCTGATAATACTAATATAATAACAATCAATAATAATTTCTATTCAGCTCTGCATACCGCAACTGCAGAAAAAGGTAGAGTCAATATTATTAAAGAAGATGCTGTAATAGGAAGCTTGGGTGAAGCAAGTGATGAACTTGAGAACGTTACTTTCACTGATAGTGCATCTGTGCTTGATGGTGTTTGGGCAAAGGATATTGAAATTGCTACAGGTAAGAAAGCAACATTAAGTTATATTGTTGCCTCATCAAACGAGTTCAAACTGAATAAGGATTCTGAAGCTGTTTTCACTGGCAAGTCAGGTAAATTAGACGCTACTGTTGTAGCCAGTGCAGATGGGTTTGGGAAGATGACATTCAGTCAAACACTTTCCATGATCACTAAATCTATTGGTACATCTGCGGCTAAGATAGCAGAAGTAACATTTACAGGGGATGCAGATTCTCGTGTTACTGTGCTTTCTGCAGATATATTTGCTAATGAAATCAATGTGGGTAAAAAGCACACTATTATGTTGAAAAATGCTATAGAAATGGGTGGGAAAACAACTTTCCAATCTGAGTCTATTACTGAAATTAATGCATATAAACTTACATTAAGCTCTGGGGACTCAGCTCTTGAAGAAGGTGCAGAAATTGCATTCATATTCAATGACGTGGATGATCATGGGCAAATTTCTGTTAAAGGTGCTACTACTAAACTAGATGCTAAGGATAAGACTATAGATGTGGTTGTTATAGATGATAAATCTGCCCTGCCTGTATCAGAAGAAGAGTACGAGCTATTTATTACTGAAAATAATGGTACTCTAACGATGGATGGTCTCAAAATGAACGTTAAGCATGAAGGTAATGATTTTGTTCAGTGGACACAGAAAGATGCTGCAATTACTTTGCTTCGTAATAACGTAGCTAAAGAAAAACTTGTTCTAGTTACTGACAAAAATACTGCTGAAGCTTATGGTGATGCAACTATTAAAGGTGATGCAAGAGATCTTGTTACTGCCCTAGGTAATATGACCACGGAAGAGCGTCAAAAAACACTTGATAGCTTAACTGATTTGGCTAAGGCTACTACCAGCGTTACTTCAAATACTATTGCAGGCACTCAAAATGCTGCATCTCACGCGCTTCAAAGAAGAGTGGATCAATTAGGTATTTCTTCTGGTAGTGATTCTTCATCAGCTTATGGCGCATGGTTTAGCCCATTCTACGGCACAACTACTCAAAAAGCTGTCAAAGGAGCTGCTGGTTATAAAGGTTCAAATTATGGTGGTACGATTGGTGGTGATCTTCAAACTGATTCTGGTTTGGTGCTTGGTTTAACAGCTTCTTATGCTAAGACAAAATTGAAGCATAAGGATGCAAAATCTGGTGACACAACTGATGTAAGATCATTCATCTTTGGTGCATATGCTGCTAAGCAAATCACTGATAATTGGTTTGTTCAGGGTGATGTGTCATTTGGAACGAACAAGTTTAAGAACACTGAAAACCGTTTTCTTTCTAAAGTCCTTACTGAGAAAGCAAAATCTAAATATAGCGTTAACTCTTTCTCACTTGGGATGTTAGCTGGTTATAGCTATAAAATTGCTGATGCTGTGGTTACTCCAGTAGCTGGGCTTAGCTTCTCTAGAGTTGGTGGTGTTAGCTATAAGGAGAAAGGCACATCTTTCATAAATCGTGATGTGAAGAAAACTGCTGTTAATGTTCTTGAGCCAATGATTGGTTTCAGTGCTCACATGACAACAGATATGGATGGTATTGCTATCACTCCTGAGTTCCACACTTCTGTGAAATATGACGTAATCAAGAGCGATGCAAAAGCGACTGTTACTCATTCTGGACTTAACAAGAAGATATTATATAAAAGCAAGAAAGCTCACCAAGCGAAATTCAATATTGGTGTTGGTGTAAATGCTGTTGCTGGTATATATGAATATGGTGCTAGTTATGACTTAGACATTGCTAAGAAATCACTATCTCACCAAGGTTCTTTGAAAGTTCGTGTGAACTTCTAGTAATTGGTTTTATTCGTGGCAAAGCATATCTTTCATGCTTTGCTATGAGTTAGCTAAGATTTAGAAAAAACCTCCGAGCTTATATTCTCGGAGGTTTTTTTTATATTAAGATTAAATCAAACCCTCTCTAACTTTTGATAATTTGCTTCCAGTATCAAAGCTCGCAACGTAGGAACAACAGAAAAACGCTATGGAAAAAATAAAATTAGCTGAATATATATGGCTAGACGGAACAAAACCCACCAGCCAAATCAGGTCAAAATCCAGAGTAGTTTCACTTTTGGATTCTCCGAATTTAAATTCTCCGGATTTAGATTCTCCGGATTTAGATTCTCCGGATTCAGATTCTCTGAATTTAGATGATTTCCCCGAATGGAGTTTTGATGGTTCTTCTACTAATCAAGCGGTGGGTGAGGATTCGGATTGCATTTTAAAACCAGTGAATTTCGTGAAAGACCCTCTTTCTGAAACAGATGGATATTTAGTATTATGCGAAGTTTTCAATCCGGATGGCAGCGTGCACAGCTCAAATTCCAGGGCGATTTTAAGAAAAGCTTTAGAAAATGGCGGCGCAGACGAGGATGTATGGCTTGGTTTTGAGCAAGAATATACAATGTTTAAGAAAAACATCCCGCTTGGTTGGCCAGAGCATGGTTTTCCTGGGATCCAGGGCCCTTATTATTGCGGAGTTGGCAGCGAGCAAATTTTCGGCAGAGACCTAGCGCGGCGTCACCAAACTGCATGCATAGAAGCGGGCATCATGTATTATGGAAGCAACGCGGAAGTAATGCCGGGCCAATGGGAATATCAAATTGGCTATAGGGGCATTGATTCGGAGGATGCGGGCGCGCTGAATATTTCCGACCACACATGGATTGCCCGTTGGTTAATGCACAGATTAAGCGAAGAATATAACATCCATATTTCCCATGAGAACAAGCCAATCAAAGGCGATTGGAACGGCGCCGGGATGCACGCAAATTTCTCAAC
Source organism: Rickettsiales bacterium (assembly GCA_002402195.1). Taxonomy (GTDB): domain Bacteria; phylum Pseudomonadota; class Alphaproteobacteria; order Rickettsiales; family Rickettsiaceae; genus Megaera_A. The sequence continues at coordinate 77,155 of NVVL01000001.1, forward strand.
CAAAAACATGCGCGACCCTCAAAAGGGCAGGGCGACTATAAAAAACGCATTAATCCAGCTAGAATCCACCCATCAAGAACACATAAAGCATTATGGCGAAAGGCTGGAGGAGCGCCTCACCGGCAAGCACGAAACCTCAAGCATCAGCACATTTTCAGCCGGCAATGCGAACCGAGGCAGCTCAATCAGAATCCCCCGCCCAGTAGCAGACAAGGGCTATGGTTACATCGAAGACCGAAGACCCGGCGCCAACGCGGACCCATATATGGTAGCAGCCCTTTTGATTTCCACTATATGCAGCGTGAGTAAATGAGGCTTTGCTTAAGAAGCTATGTGCGCAGGCCTGGAATATTCTGGACTAGCCATTTACGCTAAAAACAGCATGCTACTTAAAAAATTCTATATTGAATTACAACTGTATTACTAAAGTATAACTAGGTTAATTGACTCTCGGTAGTGTATTTTCGCAATGCCACTTTAGTAAAAATATTACATTTAATAACCCTAGCTCCTTTTTTCGTTCTCATTTTACAATTTTTGACTATAGTAGGCGTTGCTTCTAAATAAGCATTGGAGATTCTAACTTAATTTAAGAAATAAAAATATGCCTAGAAAAAGGGAAGCAGCACCTGTCAATCCAAGATATAAAGTTGTTAATTATAACATTGACACCAACCAACATGCCAGCAATCCCCGTGATTAAATTAATGTTTAGTTGTGGAAATTTGGTTTTAACAGATGATTATAATTTAATTAACAGTTTATTAGGTACAGAATATGAAACAGCGTATAACAAAATTAGGCATACAGTCTTTCAGAGATTTTACAGGTAGTAATTTACGATTCAAAACTGCGTCTTTTCCGGTGGTACGTTATAGCGTGGTCAGTTCACGAGGTTTTTCAAATTCCACTGATAATTAGAGAGATAATACTCAGTGGAAAGCATTCCTTACAGATGGTCAGAGATTATCTGGCGCAACAGAGCCCCGTTCTGATCACGAACCAATAGCAACGCGGCAGCCTGTAATAGATCAAACCTCTAACGATATGAAAAACCTGGAATCACTAAAAGGGCACCACAATTCAACAAAACTAGAAACTACTGATTTATCGGCAGTGCCTAGTGTAGAAGAACAAGGAAGGAGTCAGGGCAGTGGGTCAGGTGAATCAAATAATAATTGGTCATGGCGTAGTTTCTCGTGGCAGGGGATGGTATTAGGAGGAGTGCTAGCATTTAGCGTTTATAACTTTTGGAAAGCGGTGGAAAATAGAGCAAAATCGAGGGAATATAAAGCACTCGAGCAATTAAAATCCAATTTAAAAAAATTATCCGAAGAATGTTCCGATAATAATACTACTATCGAAAAATTGTGGCAGAACATGTCAGCTAGTTCATTTATTAAAATGTTATTAGATGACATTAAAAAAAACTATAATTCAGACCCTAGCACGCTGGCAAAAATTTTATCAGACCTTGAAGTAAACTACCTAGTATATATAATAGCATCATATTGTAATAATTATTTATATAAATGTGGTCACACTGGTAGGGAAGAAGTAAGAGCAGAGTTAGAATTTGCTAGAGAATTACTTGCATCTAAATGCAACCAGACACTTGACGATCTAAATGCAGCTGCACTACGTGGACATCCAAATTTTTCAGAACTTTATATCCAAATAACACATATATTAGGTAGAACATTTTTATATCGAGATAACACAGAAGCAGATATAGAAAATGGCATAAGATATTTTGAAGAGGTTTGTAGTTTTGGAGAGCAATATCAGCAGATGGGTGGCCAAAAGCTTTTTTATTTGCTGCTGAGTGCGCGAAATATTGGATTCATGAAACTTTGCCAAGCTGAGTTTAGAGAAAATGAACCTATAGACGAACCAACGTGCTCTACTAAAAAAGCAAGTCTCCGTTCTGTCATAGAAGAATTTAAACAGTTAAAACAGGATGCAGAAGAATATACAGAGTTCACATTCAAAGATGGTGAATTAACTAGAGAAACCATCATTCCAGCAAATGATGCTTATAATAGATTAGAATGCGCACAAAGAATAATGGTCTGTTACTACAATTTATTTTTATATGGTGCCCGCGAAGATGAACTAGCTGATGACATGCGAGAAATAAAGGATTTGATTGGAACAAAGCATACAGAAGAGCATAGCATGGCAGCAGATATTGCTCATCTGAGACAAACTAACCTAAAAAAATATGCTGATATTTTAAACATGTTCGCCAAGCTTTGGTCTGCGTTAGAGGGTCTAGCTCTGCCAGAAGAAGTGGTGGATATGCATGTGAACGAACTAAGAGAAATCATTATAGGGCAAGTTGATAGTAAATTAACATCCAGGGAAGAGATATTACAGGTAGCAAAAGACATGAGCGTAAAGGGTAGCTTTCCAAACCTTGAGGCTTTGGAGCTATTAGAGAGTTGTAATTCAGACCAGTTTGAGCAGCTTGTAGATGATGAAACCCCTCTGGCTGGCGAGGGTGAGAGTGCTTAATGATTCGTAAAAACCGTTTAAATGGTGGGTGAGGTTCCAAAGGAGTTGTTCCGTTTGTTGCAGGCTAGTTCCATTTGTTGCGACAAGTCCTCTTACGCCAATGCTTCGGCTGGCACTCATAAAGATGTTGCATAATGAATAGGCGGCCTGCCCGCGTTGCTTCTTAGACTTGGTATAAAAATTGAAAGAATTAACCCGGTAATCCATAACAAAATGGTTGTCACGAACGTATGCATAGAACATTAAAGCAAGGTGCTGCCAAACACTACTGATCCTTTTGGGGTAAAACTGTTACCTATGTGCTCGGTATGTAGCTATATGTAAGCCCTCCTTCGCTGAAGCTACGGCGGGCAGCTTTCTCTCTTGCGAACTTAAGCTGGCCTGCCAGCTGAAGCCCTCCTTCGCGAAAGCTGGTGGGCGGTAGAAGATTCGAACTTCCGACCTCTACGATGTCAACGTAGCGCTCTAACCAACTGAGCTAACCGCCCGACTTATGCAGTCAGGTCTTTTTACCCCTTTTTTACTTCAATTTCAAGAAATTAATTTGCAAAATGCAGAAAAAGATCGTAAAAACTATCAGATTACTTTAAATAACACGAAAAAGAAATAATATGCAAAGGTGCTCGTTTTATGAAGCTGTCAGAAAAAGCTTGTAATCAAGATGAAAAATTCGTCGTGGCGCTGGATGGGCCATCGGCTTCAGGGAAAGGGGCGATCGGGTCGGCTTTAGCGCAGGAATTTGGGCTGGTTTATGTGCAGTCTAGCATAGTCTATAGAGGGCTTGCGTATATTTGTTTACAAAAAGGTATTTCAAGTGGTAATACTCATGCCATAATTAAACTCTCGGAAACTGAGGATGTAATATCTGAAGTGCGCTCCGTTGACCTTAATTTTGAGAAAATTGGTGAGTTTGCCTCGGAAATATCGGTGCTGCCAGAGGTGCGGCGGAATTTGGGGGAGTACCTAACTCATCTGATAAAAACTACCCCGAGAATAGTGATGGAAGGCAGGGATATTGGTACAATCGTCGCGCCAAATGCAGATTTGAAAATATTTATAACCGCAAATGTAGAAATTCGTGCAGAAAGACGATTTAAACAGTTGATTTTGGAAGGAAAAGAATGTACACTAGGCGCTGTCTTGGCCTCGCTTCGGGGGCGGGATGCGCGAGATTCTTCTCGCTCGGTTGCTCCTTTAGAGGCTGCCTCGGACGCTTTGGTTGTTGACACTAGCAGCCTTTCGCCAGAGGAAGTTGTTTCGAAAATAAAGGATTTTGTTGCTTGTAGGGTATGAGTCGTTTTTTGATGCCACGGACTCCCTGTTTTAAGCTTGATGTTTAACTTTAAAATGAACTAAATTTGGCATTATTTAGTTTTTGATTTATTAGATATATTTATGACTATAAAAAAAAGATTTATCCCACAACTTGCTGATCTTACGCCATCTACAGAAGATTTTTCTGAACTGTTGAAAAGCGTTGATACCTCCCATATTAAGGAAGGTTCTGTTGTAAAAGGTCAGGTTGTTGAAGTTGGCTCAGAAGTAATTATTGTTGATGTAGGCCTGAAAAATGAAGGCAGAATTGCTGTTAGCGAATTCCAAACAGCAAAAGGTCAAGCCCTTCCAAATGTAGGCGATGTTGTTGATGTTTATATCGAACGCGTTGCAAGCAGAAGAGGCACAGTGCTCAGCAGAGAGAAGGCAATAAGAGAAGAGAGCTGGGTTAAACTGGAAGAAGTATTCAAAAAAGAAGAGCACGCAACTGGTACTATTTTCGGCAGAGTCAAAGGTGGCTTTACTGTTGACTTAAGCGGTGTTGTAGCATTCTTGCCTGGTAGCCAGGTTGATGTAAGACCGATCAAAGATCCAACGTCGATTATGGATATTCCGCAGCCGTTCCAAATTCTTAAAATGGATAGAAAGCTTGGTAATATCGTTGTTTCAAGGAAAGCTATTCTGGAAGAGTCTCGCTCAGAGGCGAGAGAAGAAATGCTGTCTAAGATCAAAGAAGGCGATGTGCTGGAGGGTGTGGTTAAAAATATCACTGATTATGGCGCGTTTATTGACCTTGGAAGTGTTGATGGGTTGCTGCACGTTACTGATATTTCTTGGAGCAGAATCAATCATCCGTCAGAAGTTTTGACTTTCGGTCAAGATATTAAAGTGATGGTGATCAAATATAACGCAGAAAGCAAGCGTATTTCTCTTGGTATGAAGCAGCTTGAGGCTAATCCTTGGGATGATGTTGTGAATGAATTTCCTCTCGGCAAAACTATGAGTGGCAAGATCACGAATATTGCTGATTACGGGGGGTTTGTTGAGCTTAAAGAAGGTATCGAGGGGCTTGTTCACTCTTCTGAAATTGCTTGGGGGAAAGGAAATCAGAACCCTAAGAAATTGCTGTCTGTTGGTCAGGAAGTTGAGTTTGTAATTCTTGATGTGGACACTGAAAGACACAGAATTTCTTTGAGTATCAAAAAATGTCAAGATAATCCGTTGATTAAGTTTGCTGAGAAAAATCCGGTTGGAACAATTATTAAAGCTCCGATCAGAAACATCACTGATTTTGGGATGTTCGTTGCTATTGATGAGCGTAATGACGGTATGATTCACGAATCTGATCTTAGCTGGGAAAAGAGCGGCGAAGATCTTCTTAAAAATTACCAGAAAGGTGATGAAGTTGAGTGTAAGGTTCTGAATATCGATATTGATAAGGACAGAGTGGCTCTTGGAATCAAGCAGCTTACTGACGACCCTTATGAAGGTTCGACTGACACATTCAAGAAAAATATGGTTGTGACTTGTGAGGTCATTTCTATAGATGATGATGGAATCGAAGTGAGTGTTGAAGGCAAGGCTCAGGGATATGTTAAGAAGTTTGATCTTTCTTCCGAGAGATACGAGCAAAAGCCTGACAGATTCACAGAAGGTGACAGGGTTGATGCTAAAATTATCTCTATCAATAAAGAGACTCGCAAATTAGGACTTTCTATCAAGGCTCTTGAGATTGAAGAGCGTGCGAAAGTGATTAAAGAATATGGATCAACAGATAGCGGTGCTACTCTTGGTGATATTCTTGGCGCAGCTCTTGGTGAAGACAGCAAGAAAAAATAAAGGCGAGTGGGCTCCTTGCCGGTAGGAGGAGCTCCCAGGCCTTGAAGGGCAGGGGAAATTTACCTTGTTTAAAGATGAATCCTCGCAAGGTCAGGCAGATGCTTGGCTTGCGGGGTTTTGTTTTATGAAAAGGAACTAATTAACAACGACCTTCCCGTTAGTATCAAGGCTCAGAGTATGACTAAAAAGATCATGTTTGTGGAGGATTTGCAAAATGGCTGGAAGCTATATGGCAAAATGGGTAACGGGTCGCAATTAAGTTGCGATAGAAGCAGAAAGCTGAACAAACAAGTGGGTTGGTTCGTTGGGTTTATTCAAAAAAATGATCAATCCATTGCATTTGCTTATCTGATTGCGGATGATTCTCCGGAGAAATCTTATGCGTCCTTGAGAGCCAAAGCTGCCGCAAAGGAGAAATTAATAGCAATGACTAACTATCCCAAAAGCCATTCATTCTCACTTTTGGTGGGAAACGGTTCGTGAAAATTACTCTTGCCTTGGTGATTTTTTGGTGCTTTGCCCGCACCCCTTTAATGATGTGCATAATATCTCCAGCCTGATCTTGTAGGATGCTAGTATCTATGCTAGAATCCATTTTTCTAATAATAATCATGGGAATGCCAAGAGCTTATGTCGAAAGTAATTACAAGATTCGCGCCCTCGCCGACGGGAGCACTGCATATAGGAAATGTTCGTACCGCTTTGATCAATTATCTATACAGCAAAGCCCATGGTGGCGAGTTTATTCTGCGTATGGATGATACCGATCTGGTTCGCAGCAAGGATGAGTATAAAGAAAACATCAAGCGCGATTTAAAATGGCTCGGGCTGGAGTGGGATAGTAGCTTTAATCAGCTCAGTAATCTTGAGGAATATGAACAGGCAAAGGCGAAATTGATCGCAAAAGGGCGTCTGTATCCGTGCTACGAGACTCCTGAGGAGCTTGATATAAAAAGAAAGCTGCAGCTCTCAAGGGGAAAACCGCCGATTTATGACAGGGCGGCGCTGGATCTTTCGCCTGAACAAATAGCAATTTATGAAAAACAAGGTAGAACTCCGCATTATCGCTTCTTGGTTGAAAGTGCTCCCATTATTTGGGATGATATGGTTAAAGGCACGGTTAAATATCATGGGTCTAATTTAAGCGATCCTGTGATTATCAGAGCCGATGGCAGCATGACATATATGCTTTGCTCCACGATTGATGATATCAACTTTAACATTACCCATGTGATTCGAGGTGAAGATCATGTGAGTAATACCGCTATTCAGATTCAGATGTTTGAGGCGCTTGGTGCGGGGGGCAGCGGTGAGTTGGTACCCAGTAAGCTGGCACCCAATGAGTTGGCACCCAGTAAGCTGGTTCCAGGCAAGTCTGTGCCTGTGTTTGGGCATTTGAGTTTGGTGAAGGCAAAGGATGAGAAAATCTCCAAGCGTGATGGTGGGTTCGAGATTTCCGCGCTCCGAGGGGAGGGCGTTGAACCTATGGCTTTGAACAGTTTCCTTGGGCTAATTGGCACGTCTGTGCAAATGATGCCGCATAAAAATATGAGAGAGCTGATTGAGAAGTTTGATATCACCACCTACTCAAAAAGCCCCACAACTTATATACGCGGGGAGCTTGACTTGATTAATCATAAACTAATCCTGACTTATGATTTTGCTGATATTCAAGATTATCTCGCTCAAAACGGATTGCAGCAAATTAATGAGAAATTCTGGCTGGCAGTCAGGCCAAACTTGCAGAAACTCTCCGATATAAAGGAATGGTGGAGGATTTGTCATGAGATCACACCGGCTATTAGTAAGGCTCCGGAGCTCATGAAGATCGCATCGGACGCTCTGCCGGAGGAGATCACGGATGCAACTTGGAAGGAATGGACAAAAGCCATAATGGCCGCTAGTGGCAAGAAGGGCAAAGAGCTTTTCATGCCACTGCGCCTGGCATTAACTGGGATGGAAACAGGGCCGGAGCTCAAGAATCTGTTACCACTTCTTAGCCGGCAAGAGATTCTAAAAAGATTGAGATGATTGGTTTTTTTTAAGGAGAAATGAGGGAAGGTCTGGAATATATTGTATTTTAGGCCATCCCGCGTAGCTTCTTAAGTCTGCTAGCAAAGCTTCTAATCTATAAAAAACCCCCCGTAAATTCGAGATTTACGGGGGGTTTTTGTTGCTTGATAGCTTTCAAATGAGATCTAGAAAACAGGATCTAGAAGTTTAATCTTAATCTCAAATAGCCAGTGTGAGAGCTGAATTTAGCTTTCTTGTTAAAGTCATAACCAAAGTCGCAATCTACTCTTTCATTGGCAGAAACCTTCAGGGAAGAACCTAAATTGATCTTCACAGCCTTGTTCTTCGCATTATGCAATTTAGACTCAATATCCCAAATACCGTCATGCTTGATGGTCTGGTTTTTGTTCTTAACGCCAACCTCATGCTCAACATAAGCGTGGATTTCAGGCTTTAGCATAATGCCGGACTCAAACGCGATTGATTTTGCCAAACTTATACCAGCTTTTAGGTTAAAGGCAGTTCTCTTCGCGGCTGAGATTTTGTCATTAGAAGCTCCAGTTTCCTTATAAGCCGGGGCGCTGTAGGCAGAATATCCGCAGCCAATTTTTGGTGTGATGCTATAACCATCACCAAGCATAAAGCTTCTTCCAGAGTCAAGTTCGATATTCATAATAGTAGGCTTGAACTTAGACTTTGCTATTCCACCATTAACTTTACGATCTGTTTTCACAGTTCCTTTACCATAAGAAAACTTACCATTCACAAAAACGTGATTTGCGAAATTATGACTTCCATAAATAGTTCCCACATGCGAGCTTATTTTAGAGTTCATTGCGAATTTCTTATCGTAATTTACTTTAGTTTTCGGCAATGTGAAGGCAATACCAAGAATAGTATCATCGTTGATTTCGATATCAGAACCAATAGTGAAACCATTATTAGTCATTTTATATTGATCCTTCAAGCTCCCCTTGCTCACAAACCCTTTGACCCATAAACCATGAGTGAAACCAGTATCATCATCACCAGCAGCATAGGCATAGGCAAGTCTACTGGCAGCATTGGTATTTGCTGATTCAGCAGTTAATGTCATGTTAACATTACCTGCTGCAGCATGAGCTTTTGCAGCTTGTGCTGAAAAGACAGCCTTTTCAACATGATTTGTTGCATTATCTAAAGTGTTAGCCATTTGACCTAGGTCATCTGTTGCATGAAGCGCAGTTTTCATCTTTTCTTTAAGGTTTGCCTTAGATTTTTTTGTTAAAGTTAAATTTGATGTAGCTTGATCAAATTTTTCTCTTGCCACTACTACTAAGCCTAATCTAGGGTCTGATGTATTTCCTTTACCCAAAGCAGCAGATCTGGCATTCTGAACAAATTTTTCAGCTGCTAGCTTTGCAGCAGCTAGTCTTGCGGCAGCTACTCTTGAAGCTTTCTCAGCAGCTCTTTTCTTGGCAGTAAATCTTGCAACCGCTTCTGTAGCCAGTTTTGCGGCTTGCATTTGGGCATACATCTTTGAGTTAGTGCTTTTGCTCATTTTTGCCACAACTCGCTTTAGCTTTTCTGTAGGACTCTCTTCAAGTGCGCTTGCTTCCAATCTGCTCCACATTCCTTCAAAATTATCTAGAATTTCTTCGTCAGTGTCAGTAGATGGGTCTATATCGTCCCACATTTGTGCGAAATCTTCTGGGATTTCTCCAACACCTTCTTTTTCAGCGCGCTTTTTTGCATCGTAAGCGTTTTTAATCTCTTTGTGAAGCTGAATCATGTTATTCCTGTGTTCCGGTGAGCTAACAACTATTGACCTAAGCTTAGCTGCTCTTTCTTCCCCCGCTGCTTTTGCTATTTTTATCTCTTCTGCTAAGCGAGCTATTTCAGCTTGTAAATCAGATATGTCTTGCTTTATAGAAACTGTTGATTCTTCAGGCTCTTGATCTTTTCTTAAATTGTGAATGCTATTTAGCATTGCGCGTCTAGCTTCAAAAGTAACTTGCGTAGGTCCTTCAAGCGCTGGAGCAAAAGTTACTTTTTTTACCTCTTCCACAGTATCAGCTTCCAAGTATTCCATAGTGATTGGTCGCTGTAGCATTAAATCATCAGCTTGCTCTGCACATAGCGCTTCTGCGTGCAATATTTCAAGCGCTGGAGCAAAAGTTACTTTTTTTGCTTCTTCAACAGTCTTAGCTTCCAAATGCTCCATAGTGATTGGTTGCTGTGGCATTAAATTGTTTGTAAACTCCATTTTGCTATCATTGACAGATGGAACCACTGGTGGTTTTCCACCGGTTTGAATGACTTGTCTATTCATCATAGCAAATCTTAATAAATCATTTATAGATTCTGCTTTGTGATCATCGACAGGTGGAACCGCTGGTGTTTTTATTTCAACCTCTGTTGTTTGTGCTGAGTGCGTATTTTTTGGTAACGTCACATTCTTTTGTGCGTTTAAAATAGCCAATTTCTCTCTTAGTAGCTTTTTCGTGGATTCTTTGTAAGCCTCAATAAACCCAGCATGATCTCCAAAAGTTTTTCCGTCAACTTGACGGCCGTTATTATGGAAAATCTGGTTTCCTCTTACAAAAGTAATATTATCTATGGCCTTAAGTTCTTGTTCAACATCAGAAATTCTAGTCTGAGTTGTTGTCGCTTCTTGTTGAGGTGATGCTTTGCTTTCAACGTATTCTCCAATAGCTTTACCCAGGAGATTCTTAGCTGGTCTCCGGTCATGGTTGTCCGAATCAGAGTCATCTGAATCGCTCCAGTCAGAGTCATCCGCATCAGAGTTGTCCACATCATCACCTATCATTTTAAAGCTATTGCTAATAGCCTTGCCTAACCCATCGAAGGCCTCTGATGGTTCTCTATCTCCTTTTTGTTGAGAAGCTTCTTTTAATTGGAATCCCCCCCTAATCTGATCCAAAAATTCTGAGCGAAAGGTATTTTTCCCACCACCATACGCAACATTAGTTCCGTTAACACTGATTAGTGCTGCTATGCAACAGCTTGAGAGAATTTTATTTAATGTTTTTTTATTATTAGTCATAAATTACCTCTAATTTATATTAAAAAATATTAACTATATTAATTTCGACATAAAACACTCGTGCTACTAAATCAGCTTTTTTATCTTTAGTCGAAAATAGATAAATCGTTCTAGATACTAAGTATTATATAGGCAAATACAGTAGATTGCAATAGCTAATTAATATATTTTAATATATTGAAAATTTAATAAAGTAATTCAGGTTTAAATTGAAACGTTAAAAACTCAGTAGATGAAGGGGATACAGTGCAACAACTATTAATTTTTGTTACTTAAAACACAAACTAATTAATATTCATTATTGCTTCAAATTTCTGGCAAAATAGCCTTGTAGAAGAAATTTTAGGAGCAATATGCCAATGCACAATATATAGAATATTCTCCCATAGCTCGTGCTGGCTTTTAAAAATCATCTCTTGTTGCCTCTATCTTGCGTTAATCTTGTCATATATTTATTTTTTGGGAAGAGGTTCTTTTGCAAAAATTGTGCCTCGGATATACAAGCTTTATAAGGTAGTGATAGGGTAGGGGCTGGTTATTTGGTAAAGATAATAATGGTTCTTATAGGAAGAAATATTATTTTTTATAGAAAAACATATTATTTCTTACAGAAAATACTTGACAATTTCCTGTATTTTTATACAATGGCATCACCCATTTCGATGGGCTTGTAGCTCAGCTGGTTAGAGCGCACGCCTGATAAGCGTGAGGTCGGAAGTTCAAGTCTTCTCAAGCCCACCATTTTAAGCTCCCCATTTTTATCCCATATTTTGATTGTTTTAGGGCAGCGGACGTAGCTATCTTATAGAGTAGACAGCTCCGCGCTAGCAATTGATTCGATTTTAAAACAACTAAACCTTGAAATATATTACTATAAGTATTATATATTAACTATAAGAGTATAGCGCCTGAAGAGTGGGGCTACCTAAGTTTTCACTCAAGGCTCAAGAGCCTCCGCCGCCGCGGGGCATGCAGCTTGAAAGCTAAGAGCATAATTTATTATTGATTTAGGATGAACGAATGACTCAGAGATATTTTTCCAATATGACCTCTAAGGTTCTTGTGGCCAGCCCTTTTGCGATGCGAGGAACGATGTTCCATGAATCGGTAATATACGTCCTGGAGCATAGGCCAGAGGGGGCGATTGGCTTCATCGTTAACAAACCTATCATTAATGCGACCCCCCTTAGTGAGGTTGTTAAAAAGCTTGATCTTGACATCGATGCTGACAATTTAAAGCTTGCCCCCCACGTTGGCGGGCCTATGACTGAGAAAGGAGGGTTTTTTCTGCATTCTAGTGAATATACTAAAAACATAGTCTCTACCCATGCTGGCAGCGGGCTTTCAGTATCTTCTAGCGATGTTTTGCTGCGTGATATTGCAAAGGGGGTTGGGCCGGAATATGCGCTGTTTGTTCTTGGATATACTTTTTGGGAAGAAGGGGAAATGGAGCTTGAATTTGAGAATAATCTCTGGATTGCTACAGAAGCTAATCGTGAACTTATCTTTTCTCCTGATTCTGGGCTGAAATGGGGTAAGACGTTCCAAAATCTTGGTATCTCAAGCGGTGGGTTTGCTCCAATGATGGCTAATTGCTAGTCTCTAATTACTGTTGCTAATTACTATGATCACTATAATATCGCCAGCTAAATCTATGGATTTTAACCCCGAACCTGAGGGGAGTTTGTCTCTTTTGGGCAAATGGAGGGCTCATAGTGGCCGGAATAATACGCATGAGTTGCTGGCTATTCTGAAAGGGCTTTCGGCCGGGCAGATCGGCAAAATCATGAAAGTGAGTGAGAAAATCGCAAAGCAGAACCATCAACGCTTTCAAACATATGAGAATTTGCCGGAAAAGCCTGCTATATTTGCGTATGTTGGTGATGTGTATAAGAAAATGGAGCCGGGGACATTTTCTCTGGAGGATTTGGAATTTGCGCAAGATAATCTGAGGATAATTTCCGCATTTTACGGGCTGGTGAGGCCTATGGATAAAATTAAAGCATATCGGTTGGAAATGGTGAATAAGCTGCCTGGCGCGCCGGTAAAATCGCTCGCTTTGATGTGGCAAGAGGATATAGCCCAGATGATTAATGAAGAGATAAAAACCCATCCAAATAAATATGTTATTAACCTTGCTTCTGATGAATATTCCGCCGCAATTGATGCAGCGAGTCTCGATGCAAAGATGGTGAATATCCATTTTCGTGAAATAAGGGATGGGGTGCTTCGGAACATAGCCATCAACTCCAAACGAGCCAGGGGGCGCATGGCTGGATATATCATCAAAGGAAGGATAGGCTCCCCGGAAGAGCTTAAATCCGTAAGCGCATTGCATTACGCTTTTGACGCTGGGCTGTCTGATGAGAGTAATTTTTTCTTTGTGAACTCGTAGTTTTTTAGAAGCTATTCGGTTATGTCTATCAGAGTAAAAGGCTGCGCGCGCAAAGCATTCCAGCCTTTTGCGCGCGCTAGGGACCCGTCTGGCTCCTAACCAAGCATCCTCATGATAATGTCCTTCAATTGTTGCAATTTACCAACATCACCGCCGCCGATTTGGGCAAGAGTTGGCTTTCCGCCGCCACTGCCACCGATCAAAGGAGCGAGCTCCTTGGCGATGGTGCCAGCATTATGCTTTTCAGATAATGGCTTTGAAACGGCTATCAATACGGATAATTTAGCTCCGCTTTTGGAGGTGTAGATTATCACAAGATCATCATGTTTTTTGGCAAGATTTTCAGCAGCCATACGAATCATTTTAGGACTTACCCCGTCAATTTGGCGATAGATCACCCTGGCTTCTTTGATCTTGGTAGCAGAGTCATTAATTTCGCTATCAGAAAGCATTAACCGGTCCATATGTAGATTCTCCAGCTGTTTTTCCAGGTCTTTCTTCGAGTCGATCAAACCGGTTAGCTTTTGCAGCAGGTCGGCTTTATTGCTTTTGATAGACTTCATCACATTGCCAAGAAGTTCCTCATCTTTTGCGATGCTGGCAAGAGCAAACTTTCCGCATACCGCCTCGATCCGCCTAACTCCAGCGGCAATCGCACCTTCGTATGTTATCTTGAAGGCACCTATGTCGCCAGTTCTTTTAACATGCGTACCACCGCAAAGCTCAAGAGAGTAGGGCGTCTTTTCCTCCGCTCCCGTGCCAAATGAGACTACCCTGACTTCGGAGTCGTATTTCTCGCCAAATAAAGCCATCGCGCCAGACTCTATCGCTTTGTCAGTGGACATCAAATCTGTATTTACTTGAGAATTTTCCATAATAATATGATTCACCTTCTCTTCAACAAGCTTGATCTCAGCTTTTGTTAGGGCTGCCGGGTGGCTAATATCAAAACGGAACTTATCTTCTGCCACTAGCGAGCCTTTTTGCGTGATATGCTTGCCTAGAACGTCCCGGAGCACTGCATGCAAAATATGTGTGGCAGTATGATGCATTCTCAAATGATTTCGGTGAGTAACATTGATAGTAAGTTTAATCTCATCATTTTGGCTGATTAACCCTTCTTCAAGCTCACAAATATGTCCGATTACTTTGCCTAAATATTTCAAGCTATTGACTACTTTGATTTTACAGCTGCTTGAGCTAATCATACCGATATCGCCCATCTGACCACCAGATTCTCCGTAAAAAGGTGTCTGATTAGATATTAGGGTGAATTTTTGCCCTTTTTCTGAGATTTGTTTTATCCTTTTGCCATTCTGTACAAGAGTAAATACTTTACCCTCTGCGCTATTTAGAGAATATCCAAGAAATTCAGTTGCTCCAAATTCAGACATGATATCAAACCAAATAGAGTCAGTTTTAGACTCGCCAGAGCCGTTCCAAGCCTTTCTTGCTCGCTCTTTTTGCTCCTGCATATTCTTGTCAAATCCGGCAATATCAACTTTAATATTACGTTTTTTCAAGATATCCTCAGTTAAATCCAGAGGAAATCCATATGTATCATAAAGCTTAAACGCAACATTCCCAGGCAGGCTGCCAGAGTTTGCGATGGAAGAAGCCTCTTCTTCCAGAAGCTTCAAGCCTCTGTCTAATGTGGTTTTAAAACGCTCTTCTTCTTGCTTTAAAACGCTTGAGATAAACTCTTCAGCGCGCTTGATTTCAGGGAATGTATGACCAAATATATCAACTAGCTTAGGAAGCAATTTATACATTACAGGATCCTTCCCACCAAGCTGATGAGCATGACGCATTGCGCGTCTCATGATTCTGCGAAGCACATAGCCGCGCCCTTCATTCGAGGGCATAACACCGTCTGCAATCAGGAAAGAGGCCGAACGTAGATGGTCTGCAATCACGCGGTAGGAGAATAAAGCCTCACCTTCTGCAGCTACTTTCAATATAGATTCGGTATGGCTGATAATATCGCGGAACATGTCGATATCATAATTATTATGCACCCCTTGGATTAAAGCAGAAACTCTCTCAAGCCCCATGCCCGTATCCACAGATTTACTAGGCAGGGCAATGCGCGTGTCTTTATTTATCTGTTCAAATTGCATGAATACTAAGTTCCAGATTTCTATGAAACGATCACCATCTTCTTCTGGGGTTCCAGGCAGGCCTCCTGCTATATGCTCGCCATGGTCATAGAACACCTCAGAGCAAGGGCCGCAAGGGCCCGTATCGCCCATTGACCAGAAATTATCATTCGTTGCGATTCGGATGATTCTGTCATCTCCAAAGCCAGCTATTTTATTCCAATATGAATAGGCTTCGTCATCGTCATGATAGATGGTTATATATAATTTGCTTTTGTCTAGTCCAAACTCTTTTGTCAAAAGGTTCCAAGTGTAGTAGATTGCTTCTTCTTTGAAATAATCACCGAAGGAGAAATTACCAAGCATTTCAAAAAATGTATGATGTCTTGCCGTATAGCCAACATTTTCAAGATCATTATGCTTCCCGCCGGCCCGGACTGATTTTTGGGAAGATGTGGCTCTTGTATAGTCTCTTTTTTCGGCGCCAGTGAACACGTCTTTAAATTGGACCATACCAGAATTCACGAACATCAGGCTTGGGTCATTATGCGGCACAAGCGAACTTGAGGGAACATGAGTATGACCATTATTCTTGAAATAATCAATAAAAGTGGTTCTGATTTGTTCGGTGGTTAATTTAGACATTATCGATTTACGCATTTAATTATATTTGTAATAGGCACCAGTACATTAATGAATTTATGACCAAATTACAATGTTAACTTAAAAAGCTTTTTGCATATATTTTATTGCTGTTGAGCTTAAGGGAGTTAAGTCATACCATGGATTAGTAGCGTTTGCGCGCAAATAATTTAGAGAATTAGTTTTAAAATGAGTAGTCTCAGTAGTTCTAAGCTAGGGTTTCTTGTAAATATTTTGAATAATCTGTTTCACAAAAGGAACTTAATAATATTAATTGGCAAAAATGGCATCACCGTGTGCGCTTTAAAGCATGGAAAGCTACAAAATAGCTTGTTTGTTGACCTTGAAGATAAAAGCTATATGAGGAAAATAGGGAATTTTCTGAAAAAATATAAGAAGTTTTATGTTGTATTTTTGCTAGATCACAAAGATTGCAAACTAAAACATGAGATGACTCCCGTCCTAACATCCATGCTAAAACCCAATCAGCTGGATGAATTTATTTCCAATGAATATGATCCTGAAGATATTGTCGCCTATAACGTATATGATATTGACTATCAAAATGGTGAGGTGTGGAATAGCTGCATTGCGTCTGTTCCGTTTAATAAACATATAAGCAAACTGCTTGAATATATCCTTAATCATTCCTTCAAATATAGTGGTATGTATTTTTTATCATTAGAATTTGAAACTATAATCAATAGAATCCTGAAAAAATCAGATAATACGAATTATGCAAACCATTTGCAAATCTTCGCAGTAGTCACCCAGTCAAGCGGAATTAGGGTTGTTGTGAAATATAAAAAAGATATCATGGCCGAGGAAACCATTGAATATCCAGCTGGTAAGTCAGATATGTATCTGCTTGGAACCATAGAGCAGGCAGTGTCTGATAAAGTGCTGTTTTATAAGGAATATATAAAGAAAATGGGGCTGGAGACATGCGTTATTCTTCTTGTGGAGGATGTGCTAGTCAAAAAATTCAGCAAATTAGAATTTGATAATTGCACGACTGTTATTGTTTCTAGAGATGAGATTTCCAATGCTCGTAAATATAGGGAAGAGCGTTTTCAAGATACGGTTTTGATGGAATTATTTAATAATTTCAATAGCTGCATAGCCTTTAACAAGCCTCTTGGAGCCATCACGAAAATGACTTTTATTAATAGAGTATTTTTCAAGCCTGTAATCTTTTTCCTACTGCTGGGGCTTGCTGCTTTGGTTAGTATTAAATATCAAACCATACTTGTGAAAAAGGAAATCAGGGAGTTGAATCAAAAATATTATACATTGTCAGAAGAATATAGAGAAGTGCAAAAACAGCATCCAGATATTGAAAATATCACGACTCTTGTGGATTTATATAATTTACAAAATCTGATTAATAAAAAAATGGTGTCACCAACTCACTTGAAAACTATGCTTATTAAAAGCTATAGAAAAAACGTGAAAATCACTAGCTTGCAGTGGAAAGTTCTTAATCCTACCAAGATAGAGCTCTCAGAAAACCAGCTGCGTATTACCATGAAGATTGTGTATAAAGGCGATGCAAACTCGATGATTACGGGAATTAAGATGTTAAATGAATATGTAGATGATTTAAGAGCAATCTTCCCTAAGCATAATTTTATCTATAGAAGAGATGCGGAAGAAATACTACAAATAGCAAATCGGATCACCATCCCTGCTAGCGTAATAATTGAAGGGAATACTGAGCAGGTGAAAAATGCTATATAAACTCATAATTCATCTTAAAAACATCATATTTTTCAAGGTAATTATCTATGTTATAGGCTTGGTTTTGTTGTTTGTATTAATACCAATATTCCAGGAATCCTATGAACAAGCTCTGCAGAGAAAAGAGAAATCTACAAAATTCCTAAAATCCACCGCCTTGAAGCTTGACTCTATCATGGATTTTGAGGATAAAATTCTCGGGGTTAATAATGACTATCTTAGGCTTATTAAAAATTCTGGGAAGATCGGATGTGCTCAACGTGCAAAGCTGCTCAAAAATTTAAAGCCTTTATCAGAAAAATATAAGCTATTTGAGCCCATGAATATCAGCCTCCTTAGATATGTAGGGCATGAGAGCGCTTTTAAAACTAATAGTAATATAAAAATCAATTTATATGTTCTTGAAGTTAATTTTACTGCTGCGAATTATAACATAATTCTCAGAATCTTGCGTGATATATACAGGATGCTGCCAAAACGTTCTAATGTTGCAGATATTTCCGTGAATAAAGTCGAGGGCCTAACTCCTGATATAATCAGCAAGCTTAATTATGACAGAGCGCCCGGGGAGCTTGATGTTAAAATAAAGATTTATTTGAGGGAAATTGTCTATGAAAAATGATATAATCCTCCCTCCAGGCACAGATTCCCGGCCTTTTCAGGAGCAATTTAACGCGCTCTTTGCTGATAATTTAAGCGAAAACCTCAAAAATTCCATTGCCATGTTACTAGCGATAGATTACGCCGCCCGGCTTAGTTCTAAATATAAGATCGAAGAGCATGCTGCAATTTGCGCCAGAAGATTAAAGCAATATATTGGTCAAAAGCTCGTTCTTGGCGAAGAGTTCTCGTCCGTTATGACGTTTTTTGCAGTAGCCCTTACCCCAGAAGAGTGGCAGGAGGACATGGATCAAAGTAGAAGAGAAAAATCGCAAACCAAAGAGGCTCTGATAGATTCGATTATCACCGCGCAATTTGGATCTTTGAATAGTAGCCAAAAGGAGCTGGTGAGGATGTTCTTGCAGGATTCTCTATCTTCAAAAAGGAGCGGTAACTTTGAAGGGGAGGGCACGCTCAAAGGGGAAGATGGACCCGAACGGGATGGCAAGCTCAAGGAGGAGGGGCATCTCAAAGGCATGGCGAATCTGGCTAGAGATGGCAGAAGATTGAGCCAAAATAACGCTAAATTTACTCAAGAAAATAATATTTTTCACCAAAAAAACAACGCTTTTATCAACTTCATTATTGCAAATTCCGATCTATTTCAGTCGATCATTATCTCTGCACAAAGGAATGAAAAACGAGATAAAGAAATCTTGGAATTTACTAAAATGCATATCACAAAGATAATGAACTATTCACGCCAGCTTGAGCGCAAAATTTCTTCCATAAAAAACATAGTTGAAAAGAGTGTGTTTTCAGCCAGCGTGTTGGTTTCTGCTTCGATTGGGTTGGTTATAGGCGGCTTGGCACTCCCGCTTCTTGTAGTTCCTGCTATAGCTGCTGCCGTGAAATATTCCCCCGCTATAGGCCAAAAACTCAGTAGTTCGATAGTTAAAAATAGCAGCTTGATTCAAGAGGAAACAGAAGGATTAAACAAGCTTAAACTAAACAGCCTCTCTGCTTTAAACAAGGGGCAAAATCAGGGCAAATCACTGGAGCATTCAGGGCTAAAAGAGGATATGAAGGATCTCATTCAGGATATTATAACCAAACAAGTTCCAAAGCGCTCAGAGCAACCTGCCTCCGGAGGGGATAGCAGTAAAAAGAATAAATTAGATAAAATGCGTTGATAGAAGGCATAGCTGTAGCACTCCAATGCTACAATTTGTAGTTCTATAGCAACATTTCTGCTATAGATTTATGGCTGCTCCTAGTACTATAGTTGTAGTTTGTTTATAGGAAGATTTTTTCCTTTTGTAACGATAGAATTTTGCAATGATTTGGTATTTTTGGTGCCAATATTACCCCTAATATGACCTGATCTAATGACTAATCATCTCTTTTTTATATCGTTAACTAGTACTACAACTGTAGTACTAGGTGCTGATATTATTGTTATAACGCAATCTGCCTTAGCTGTAAAATCAACGGGTTTATTGGTTGCAATGCAGCAACTTCATTCTAGTAACAGGCCTCTACTTGCTAGTCAAGGAATACATTAATTTCGCGATTAAATCCTCTATATTCAATGCCGATTGAGTGAATATTATTTTGCCACTATCGGGGATGTTATAGTCCGATGGGCCGGGGTTAATACGGATGTATTTTCCGCCAAGTAATCCGCTGGTGGAAACGATGGCTCTTGAGTCCTTTGGAATATCTACATTAGAGTCAATGCGAAGCTTAACAGTTGCAAAATACGTCTCTTCTTCTAAAGTCACGTTCTCAACATAGCCAACTTTTATCCCGGAAAGCTTTACGTCAGCTCCGTCTGTGATACCATCGATATTTTGAAAATTTGCAAAAATAGCGTAAGAATTAGCCGCTTTGGCGACATTGCTCGTGTTATATGCAAAAATAAAGAATCCCGTGGCAACTAATATTACCAAAAATCCAACTAAGGTTTCAACTGCGCTATGTTTCATAATATACTCTCTTTCACTTATCGTTTTTGATTCGGACTCCAGCTAGAATATGTAGATGAAGATTTGCTGCTACTTGCAGAACTAATATCAGCATATTTTATATCACAAATTCTTCCCCCGGCATCCATGCGCTGCAATTTGATCGCATCTTGCATTTCAGGAAGATCATCGCTTGAATAATGCAACCACCTGTGCCAGTCTGGTGGGACTTTTGCACCATTTGGTTGGCCGTTATAAGTAACAAAACGCTTTGCCTTGCCCAGATAATTCTTCTTCTGACCCAGATAATATTTATTACCAAACCGGTCTGAACCCACATGTTTTGCAAAAAACCGTATACAAAAATTATCTATAAATGACATTTATTTTACCTTTCTTTTTGCAAGTTCTCGCCCTTCCACAGCTAGCCTGTCTGCAATATCATTGCCTTTATTATTAGAATGCCCTTTAACCCAGCACCAATTAATCTCGTGTTTTTCTATTTTCTGTTGCAAACTCTGCCATAATTCAACATTTTTAACCGGTTTATTATCGCTTTTTCGCCAGCCATTCCGTTGCCAATTATGAATCCACTCAGTAATACCTTTTTGCACATATTTACTATCCGTGTACAAATTGACTCTACACGATTTCTTCAATATATTCAATGCTGATATGGCTGCAAAGATCTCCATCTTATTATTTGTGGTCTCAATGTCATAGCCAAAGATCTCTTTTTGCGTATCTTCAAAAATCAAAAGAGCCCCCCAGCCGCCAGGGCCTGGGTTGCCGGAGCATGCGCCATCGGTATATATTTCAACAAAAGGCAAAGAGGTGCTAGAAGCAGACATAGCAGGCGCGGTCATAATTATTATTTATCACTATGTTTTTTTCGAAATTGATCTAGCTGAATTACGGATGCAGCAGTTTTTTTCTTCGGCTCTTTCGTGCTTTTAACAGGAGTAACCTTCAGCACGCTAGGGGAGGGGTGCTTTTTTAATTTTGAAATATTTGCTCTGCCCGCAAACTCATCTACCACACTCGGCGCATTTTCTGCGATGCGGCTGAATTTTAAGCTGAAATTTGCGTTAACATCAACAAAGCCGGTGAGCGAGTCAAACGGCACTTCTATAGTTTCGGGAATCCCATCGAAAGACATGTTTACAGTGAATTTGTTGTCAAAAACTATTAGATCCCTAAACTGATATTGCAAAACAATCGTTATTTCTTCCGGATATCTCTGCTTTAAACGCTCGGACATAATCACATTCAAAGAGGTCGTGTTAAATGATACATAAAAACACTGGTCGTTAACCATTCCTTCATTTTGTAGGCTCCACAATACTTTGTGAACAATGCCAAGCATCGCAGTGTCTATTAGTGATTGATAGTCAATTTTCATACGAATAAAATAAAATAGTTAGCGAGCCCGTTCCAGGTCTAATTTAAGATCCCAATTTATATTTAGTGAGGCTTTTCTGTTGCAAGGTAAGCCCCCAACCCCGCGTGCTATCTAGTTAAACTAGGCAGCAACTGCATAACGATTATTATCATTTGCATTTACTTTTTTTGACCCAAGATCAAAAGATCCAGCGGTATCATACTGGGTAAAAATTATTTCTTTACTAAGCACGTCGATCCTATTTCGCCCCCATAGTACAATCTCATCAATGGTGGAGGCGCTGGGTACCGCCCCCAGGTCCGCAACTTCTATTCCAAATAGCGTTTATTACCATAGCTACCATAAGTAGCAGTCTCCATTATACCTCATTTTAGGCATTGTTGTAAAGCAGAATTTGCAATTTTTCTTAAGTTTCCATTTGAAACTGTGGGACAAATTAAAATTGCCATACATGTTATTTCGCACAGCATTATAGCATGGATTTTTCTTTCTGTGTTTTTAATGTTTTTTCTAGTTGAGTTCCTTTTTTAAACGACTTATCAAGTTTATTTGTAGTAAAAATCAATGATGTATGCCCAGATAAATGCATAGATTCTAATTCGATTGTTCCATTTATCATAGAAAATTTTGCTGATTTATTCCCCACATAAGGGATTTGTTTACTTACAATATTATATTTTGACTCCAAAAAGAGGAATAGATCATGAAATTTATTTTTATCAAACTTTGCAATTAACCCCTGTATAATTTTATTATCGTCAAAAATTAAATTAATATTATTTATACCAGTAAAATCCACTTGGGTAATTGGTGTAATATTATACATCATACCACCGCTCCATTTGTTAGAACCAGATTGCGTGAGTTTATACATTTTTTCAACTTCTTCAAAGGTTGTGATCCCTATTTTGCACCCAAAAGGAGAAGCAAATTGCAAGAGTTTTCGTTTAAGATTATTTTGAGCAGCAGCATTCCCTTGATCAGCAGCTTTAGTAAAATATTGGACGGCTTTAAACAAGTC
Organism: Rickettsiales bacterium; assembly: GCA_002402195.1. Taxonomy (GTDB): domain Bacteria; phylum Pseudomonadota; class Alphaproteobacteria; order Rickettsiales; family Rickettsiaceae; genus Megaera_A. The sequence goes on from NVVL01000001.1 coordinate 99,711, forward strand.
TTTAGTTACCCCCTCTCCTTTAGCATACTGAACACCAAGACTATTTTGAGCAAAAGAATTTCCTTGATCGGCGGCTTTTTTATACCACAGGATGGCTTTAGACAAATCTTGAGCTAGTCCTTCTCCATTAGAATATCGATTACCAAGGTTATTTTGAGCAGAAGCATTCCCTTGATCGGCGGCTTTTCTATGCCATTTGGCAGCTTTAGTAAAATCTTGAGCTACTCCTTCTCCTTTATAATATAGATAACCAAGATTATTTTGAGCAGCAGCATACCCTTGATCAGCAGCTTTTCTATGCCATAGGACAGCTTTAGTAAAATCTTGAGCCACTCCCTTTCCTTCGTAATAACATGAAGCAAGACTGTTTTGAGCAGTAGCATTGCCTTGATCTGCAGCTTTTCTATGCCATAGGACAGCTTTAGACAAATCTTGAGCTACCCCCTCTCCATTATAATATCGATTACCAAGATTATGTTGAGCATCAGCATTCTCTTGATCGGCAGCTTTCCTATACCATAGAACTGCTTTAGTAAAATCTTTATCTACTCCCTCTCCATTATAATATCGATTACCAAGACTATTTTGAGCATCAGCATATCCTTGATCGGCAGCTTTTCTATACCATAGAACTGCTTTATCGAAATCTTTAGCTACTCCTTCTCCTTTATAGTAACATGAAGCTAGATTGGCTTGAGAAACAACCTCTCCCTGATTGGATAATTTTTCTAACTCTGGTATGTTATCACAAGAGGATTTCGTAGTTGAATCGTTGCACGAAACAATTGCTAGCAACGCAAGGAAAGAAAGTGACTTTACTACAAAATCATTAATTTTTTTAAGCATAGATGTACTATTTTTAGATTAAAATCACCAAGCAGTTTAACATATTTTCTAAAAAACAAAAGAATATTATGTCTTTTATTTTCAGCTTATCTGTATTTTTACAACCCGGCCTCTTTCATTCCGAATTCAGCGGCAAAACGACGCGGAACAGAACGCCTACACCGTGGCTTTCTACCTTGATTTTACCTCCGTGCGCTTCCACTGCGGCTTTGCAGAGTGCGAGCCCAACGCCGCGTCCTTCGGCTTTGGTTTCCGTGTTGGATGCCATTTTGAATGGGGTGAAAACGTCGTAGATCTCACTCGCAGGAATGCCGATTCCCTGATCCTGCACCGTGAAAGTCACAAAATTAGCCTGCTTTGCGACGCTAATTGTAATCTGCCCCGTCTCACTGAAAGTAATCGCATTAATCACTAGATTATCAATAGTTTGGCGGATGTAGTTCCTATCGATCGGAGCGATTACACCCGGCTCGATATTGATCTTAAATTTTAGCGGTTTTGAGTCGACATAAATATTCCGGCAAGACTCCACCCGCTCTTCCACCAGCTTGCTGAAATTGACCTTTCGCTTCATCAGCTCGATTTTTTTAACATCCAAAGTGGCCAGATCCAGCATGTTCAAGATCATAGTCGAGAGACGGTTGGAATTTTGATACACCTCCTTCGAGATCGTTTTCAACTGCTCTTTTGAGAATTTTTCCAACCCATCATGCATCATCGAGGCAAAATTTATCACATTCCCAACGGGCAAGCGGAGCTCATGACTCACATTATTGAGAATTTTCTGCGATGTCGCCCCCAGCCGCTCGACTTCTCTTGCATTATCAGTAGCGCGAGCACTATAATGCACAACTTTTTCATTGAGCCCAACCACTTTAGTGTCAAGAGTATTTACTTCCGTTGTCAATGAGCCGACTTCACCTGCAAGCGACCCGACTTGATGTTCAGTCTTTTCCAGATGTTCTTGCTTGGGTTTCAGGAAAATAATGAGTATAGTTCCAATCAGCACCAAGCTATACATCAGGATAAATTGCGGCGAGCCGATGCTAATATCCACATAATCTATCCCCATGTAATATTTGTAGAACTGCACAGCCAGATAAACACCGCCCACTATAAAGACAGAAGCAGTTTTCCAACCCAGTATCAAGATGGCGATGATCATGTTGATGGCGAACACTACCGGCTGGAGGTGGTTTGCACCATTTACTAATACAAAAAATGTGCTGAAGAATATCATCATATAAAATATGGCTATAGGCCACCATGTTTGTATGATTCTCTCCTTTATATTATTTGTAATATTTAATGGCCAAAGTGGATACATCGCCATTACTATACCAGTAACCATCATAATTTGGTAAATCGCTAGAATAATCTGCCCATTATCTTGCAGCAAATTAACTTCCGTAGAATGCATAGTCGTAATAGTATAAATAGCGCAATAAATACCGAAACCAACATAGGTTAAATTATCACTGGCGGCATGTTTTTTATAAAAATCAACTAAGTTAAAATTCTTAATCGACTCGAAAAACTGTTGTCTTTTTTGGATAGATTCGAGTTTCTGCGCCTCTAAAAAGCTTTTATCTTTTATTCCTACCCATCCTCCTTTTTGGTCAAGTAAATAATGGCTTCCCATTAAAAAAACTAGATTAACAAACATAGCAACGGCGATTGGGTTCATTTCTATCTTGGCGAGTCTCCATATTATTACCGTGAAAAACCCAGCGCTCATACCAATTAAAGCAGATTTAGGTGAGGTGCGGAACCCCGCTATTGTTAGTATAAACAGAACTGAAACCACGGGCATGTAAAAACTGGCTGTAGAGAGAATAATCTGCAACAAGTCTTGAGTGGAGAGAGCAACAAAAATGGAGCATATCCCCAAAAACAAAGAAAATATTTTTGACAGTAATAGCCTGCTTTTTGGAGTTATATTTAAAGCAGCGCAAGCATCATTAGAAAATAAAACCGAAGAAATATTTATTTCCGTATCAGCCGTGGACATTGTCATGGCTATCACGCAAACAATAAACAACCCTTTCAAGCCTGTATAAGTATAATTATCAACTATATAACCAAAGAGCTCTCCTTGTTCTATATTAGGATTCGCACTAAAAACCAAGAAAGCAATCCAAGCAGTCGCTATCTGAACAAGTATAATTAAAAATGCAGATACAACAAATACTTTCTTGATCTGCGCAAGATTAGTTCCCATACTGATTCTTTGAAAAATACTTGGTTTCATCCCAGGCAATGCAAAATAAATCATTAATGGTATAATTTCCCAAAATTGCGGATTACCTACATCTAGTATTTTTTTATAGTTAAATTTATCAACCTCTAAAGCAGTCATCATGTTAAAGGAATCCACCATATAAAGTTTATTCCAAATCATTATGCCGATTAACGGAATCGCAAAACAAAAAGTGAAAAATTGAAGTATGTCCGTGAAAGTCACAGAGCGCACCCCTCCATATGCTGAATATGCAGTTACTGCTAAACCTGTTATTATAATACTTAAAGTACGATCTGAATTTGAAAAATAACCAACTATATCACCAAATACTTTAAACTGAACGGCTATATAGCCTGAAGAGGCTATGATTCCGCTTATTGCAACAATAACCCTGATTTTTTCTCCGTATAGCTCTCCCATGGCTTCTGCAATTGATGTTTTTCCTAAAAATTCTCCCATTCTAGGCACGAAATAAAATGCAGTAATAAGAAAAGAAACCATCATACCAAAAGTAGCAACTAAATGGTACCCACCTCCATAATATGTTTTAGTAGTAACAATAGAAAAACCACTCCCGCTCACCCAAGAAGCAACTACAGTAGCAATCAAAGCTCCTGTTGAAAAATTTCTTCCACCCAGAGCATATTCTTTTATATTTTCAATTTTGCCACTTTGGCCAAACCCAACCACCAGAGTAAGAATTAAAAACCCAATCACAATGGCCATATCCACGCCAACATCAGTACCAAACATACATGCTACATTTATCAATTAATAAATTACGACACTCATTAATAACCTCCTCGCCTGAGGATTGCAAGGGTTATTTGCAAAAATATAAACATAGAGCAACTAATAATGTGTATAGCCTGGGGTTTAAGTGAGAATGAGGGGAGGGGGTGTATGGAGGTGAATTTACAGGGTGTTTTTGCTTTACGGAGTTTTTTTGGTAATTATGCATAGCTTCTCAGGATGTTCTTGCCAGGAGTTTGGCGGAAGATAATGAGTATAGCTGCGATCAGATCCAAGCTCTACATACGTACCCGGCGCGGATGATCATTTTTTATTTATCCATTCCTTGATTAGGGGCAGATCAACCTTTCCGAGAGTTGCTTTATGTTTCAATAAAAGATTCTGCACATCTTTGGAGGCGTATTTTTTTGCATAAATAAGAGGCGTAAAATCGGCGACATATTCCAGCATAAAAAATTGTTCTAGCTCGTAATTATCTGATAAGTTGTTGAATGTTTCAAGATTATAGAGGGCTTTATTAACATCCGCTCCATGGTCAATCAGGATTTTAACCGCTTCATAATCACCAAATTGAATAGCGTAAAAAAGAGCCGTCTTGCCGAAAGTATTTACAGTATCAATTTTAGCCCCATTCTTGATTAGCAACCTCAGTATTTCCGGCCTGCTTGCGGCATTCATGAGGGGGGTTTCTGAATAATTGCATGAGTTAACTCCTCCGTATAACCTTATGATTAACTCTATTGTTTCTGCGGAAAAATCGTTTAATATAGCTCTTGATAAAAACATATTGCTCGCTCTACTGTCTGCTTTCTTAAGACCTGCAGAATTATTGCTGTTGTGAGATGATGATGAGCCGAGCACACTCTTCATGATTTTATAATATGACTTTTCGTCTCCTGTTTCCATCATATAGACACCAAAATCTGAATCGTCTATAGGAGCATAATCATAGACAAGTGATGACAGGATTTTACGTATGAGTTGCTCTGAAATTAACGGATTGCGATTTAATTGTTCGTAACCTATAATATATGGGGTGCTTTGATAGAATTTTTGTAGCGCTATGACAGTTTTTTCGAAACTAACTACAAAATCTTTATAAACAAGACTGTTCCACAATCCTTTTCCTCCCCAAAATTTGATGGGTTTTAAATTTTGTTCGGTGGTGTGGTTGCTGTTATAATTTAAAATCCTCAATATATTGATATTCATATAACGCTTGATATATTCGTGCTGCGCACCAATATCATTGACGTTAGAGGCGTAATGTGTAATACGACTTGTCGTTTCCCAGCGCCCTTCAGTCATACGTTTTAAAGTAGATTCAAGCGCTGTAAATTCCGGTAAAGACTCAATCTTATAGGGCGTGTTTACTTTTAAAGGCTTGCGATATGCATCATTTTTTACAATTTGAGGGTATTTTAAAACTAGCCATAATGGTAGTTGGTAGGTTTTTCCTTCTAGGTCTGCGCTTTTGAAAATCTCGTAACGCTCAACGTGCCAAACAAACGGTTTGTTAATAAACCATCTGAAAAACATCTCTTCGGTTGAGGCATCCGAGCGATAGCTATAGCAATAGTTTGCGTCAGGTATTTTAGCCAGAAGCATCTTGAATAATTCTTGTGACTCGTTGGTCGCATCAATAGAATTGCGATTTTGATCCCAATATATAAAAGTCAGATATAACCGAGTTATCAGGTTTTTATAGGAACTCCTTTTTGCTAGCATTTCCTGTAATTTAGGAGCTTGATAGTCGAAATTTACCTTTGGGGAGAATATTCCTAAATATTCTAAATCATCATTTTGTGCCTTGAGTGAAGCTCCATAGCTTGGCTGACCTGTCCGCTGAAGTTCTGCGCATGAAAGTGGATATAGCAAAATCAATGTAATACAAAAAAGGAGCTTTTTTAGCATGGGTTGTTTTTTAATTATGTGCCTGGATTATTTTCACTTTGGATTAAGTATACGTAGTACGTTTAATAGCCATCCTTCGCGAAAGTGGACTTGTCCGCTGAAGTTTACCTTAGCTTTCTCTTTCGAAAACTTACCTGTTAGCTGAAGTTTGCTACACGTAAAACGGGTACAGCCCTCCTTCGCTGAAGCTACGGCGGGCAGCTTTCGCTCTTGTGAACTTAAAGCTGGCCTGCCAGCTGAAGCTCGCAAGAGCGAAAGCTGGAGGAGAGGAAGGGATTCGAACCCTCGTTACGATTGCTCGTAAACACGCTTTCCAAGCGGGCGCCTTAAGCCACTCGGCCACCTCTCCATAGGGATAAACTAAAAAGCTATTTAAGCGCAAATCTGCAGCGCAACTTAACTTAGAACGAAAAATTCTGGCGCAGCTTGATTTAGCGTAACTTCTTAGCTTCCCAGGCATATTATAGCAAAATATCACTTTTATCAAGATACAAATTTATAAAATTCATAATAAACTTATCTATCTGATCTCTTATTTTTCAGTTTCCTCTTTCACCTACTTTGTCTCTTTAGGCGGCGTGTTCATTCCCATGATGTTATATCCGGAGTCGACATAGTGAATCTCGCCTGTGACGCCGCTGGACAAATCGCTCATTAAATATAGAGCAGAGCCGGCGACATCTTGCTGAGTTGTATTTCTTTTTAGCGGTGATGTAGCTGCATGAGTCTTTAACATAGATCTGAAATCGCCAATTCCGCTAGATGCAAGTGTTCTGATTGGGCCTGCGGAGATTGCGTTGACTCTTATGTTATTTCCCCCCATATCATGAGCAAGATATTTCACGCTTGTTTCCAAAGCAGATTTTGCAAGACCCATGACATTATAATAAGGAATAACTTTTTCTGCGCCATAATAGGTGAGCGTGAGGATAGACCCGCCTTCGTTCATTAAAGGTTCAGCGCGCTTTGCAAGAGCTGTTAGGGAATAGCAGGAAATATTCATGGAATTGAGGAAATTTGGCAAGCTTGTGTCTATATAACGCCCTTTTAGCTCGTTTTTGTCTGCAAATGCGATGCCGTGGAGGATGAAATCAATCTTACCCCATTTTTCCTTTACCGCGGCAAAGAGCCTGTCCATTGAGGCCTCGTCTGTGACGTCACATTCTTGCACAAAATCGCAGCCAATTTCTTCTGCAAGAGGGAATATGCGTTTTTCCAGGACTTCTCCTTGATAGGTGAGAGCAATTTCCGCCCCGTGAGCTTTGGCTAATTGCGCAATCGCCCAAGAAATCGACATATTATTTGCAACGCCGGTGATGATACCTTTTTTGCCTTCTAGAAGTTTTTTTGAAATTTTTGTCATAATATTTTTCATTTATGTTTACTATGTTTGTAATTTATATATCATCGAACAAGATTTTTCACAAGTGGTTTACAATGTTTTTGACTAGAAAAGTATCTTTTATTGCTGGTATTATCTGCGCAGCCTCATTTGCTCCGGTGTTTTTCACCCCCGGAATATTCGCATTATCTGTCCTGTGTGCCCAGGTTTCAAGGGCAAATGGGGTAGGGCAGGCGGCTGGTTTTGGCTATGCATTTGGGTTTGGGTTCTTCCTTGCATCTTTATATTGGATTTGCTTTGGCGTTGCAGTTTATATCGACCAATTCTGGTGGGCGATCCCGTTTGCACTATTTGGACTGCCGGCATTTTTGGCTCTGCTGATTGCTTTTCAGGCGGCGATAGCCTGGCAATTTAGAAAATGTCATATCTATAAGTACCATCTATATCATTTCTTTTTCTGTCTTATATGGATAGCAATGGAATGGTTCATTTCCTGGGGGTTTACTGGCTTCCCATGGTGCTATATAGGATACGCGTTTTCAGTATCTGACAAAATGATTCAGGCCTCCAGTATTTTTGGGATTCTGGGGCTTAGCTTTGCAGCAGTTTATATTGGCTCTACATTATATAGTAAAAAATTCCTGATATTACGCTTGCTCACTGGCGGCGCTATATGCATCGCATTATTTGCATTTGGTCATTATAGATTAGAACAAAACCCAACCGTGCTTAGCGATGTTAAAATCCGCATTGTTCAACCATCAATTCCGCAAACAGCAAAATGGGATCCGGATATATTTTGGGGTAATTTGGATAAACAAATCGCTATGTCCCAAAAACCTGGGAGTCCTGACATTATATTATGGTCAGAAGCAGCGCTGACTGTTCCTTACTACTATGCCCCGGTGCATAATGCTTTAATGTCAGTTTTTACCAAAGAAGGGCAGGTTTTGCTGTCTGGCGGGGTTAGTGATAACGGAAAGCAGGGGGCAGATTATGAGGTGTATTCTTCTTTGTTTGCCATTGATTCTGCTGGAGAAAATCTGTTTGATTATCATAAATCTCATCTTGTTCCCTTTGGAGAATATATGCCAGGTAGGAAATATATTCCCTTAAAGAAAATCACTCATGGGTCAATAGACTATACTCCTGGCACAAGAAAAACCGTCTATTTGCAACTGTTTAATTTATCCGTGCAGCCACTAATTTGTTATGAGTCAATCTTTTTTCAGGAAGTGAAAATTTCGAATAGCGATGCAGACATTGTCATAAATGTCACAAATGATGCATGGTATGGTAATTCATCTGGACCCTATCAACATTTTGAAATTAGTAGAATAAGATGCATCGAAAACGGCTTGCCTATGGTTCGATCAGCCAATAATGGCATATCAGCAATCATGGACCCTATGGGGCGTGTTCTTGCCAAACTGGAGCTAAATCAAGTAGGTATATTAGACGGCTACATTCCCTTAAAACTTGTTCTACCCACCATCTATTCCGAGTGGGGAAAATGGGGGGTGTGCTCGTGGGTATCCTTAGTATTAATATTACAATCGATGATTTACTCATTTTTCTTTTGTTTGGTTAAACGACGAATTTAACTTGCATCGACAAATCGCAAATAATAAGGTGGAGATACTGTAGTGTAGGTTGTTTATATATCAATTAATAATAAATATTAAGGGAAAGGATGTCTGACAAAAAAGAAACGAAAGGGAGAGCCGATAACGTAGATAGATTAGTTAGTCACAGGCTAAAAATGCGTAGGATGATGTTAGGTCTAAGTCAAAATGATCTTGGCAAAGCAGTTGATGTTAGTATCCAACAAGTACAAAAATACGAAAAGGCGACAAATCGTATTTCTAGTGGCAAGCTTTTTGCTTTTTCAAAATTCTTAAAAGTACCAGTTGCTTATTTTTATGATCAAAGTGATGATAGCGGAAATATCATTGGTAGCGTTCTTGCAGAAGAGGCATCATCATATAGCTCTGATTTGAAAGA
>NVVL01000010.1 GCA_002402195.1 Rickettsiales bacterium
AGTATATTATTCCTTTTGCGACATTTTGAGGAAAAATCCTTCTTATTTTATCATCTTTGTGTATCTGAGTTGCTATATCTTTAGCGACAAGTAAACCTTTCCCGGATAACCCCATTAATTCGTAATACATTGGAATATAATCGATACATGACCTATCTATGCAAAAGTTACCCATTTTATATTTAGTATCTAATTTGAGTGCTTTATTTAGTGATTTCACATTTATTCCCATTTTCTTACATAAAAATTTTGGGTCATATACCCTGTTCAGCTTATCGTATGCACATATAATAAAATATACTAACATATAAGATCTACTTATATTTCTTTTAGTTGGTGGATTTATCTCTTTGTACATGTTATTTGCTAATTCTTTTATGTCATCAGGGATGTCTATGTTGTCCAAATCCTTAATTATATTTCTTTGGTTGGGTGTTGATGTGTATCTCATGTAAGGCCCTTTGCCTTCTTCATATTCATATAGTGGATTCCCCTGATCGAAATTTTTGTGTAAGTCTATACAACTGTGAGTTGACTGTGTGTACGAATCATAGATTGTGGATCCAAGCATTTGATTTATTTCTATAAACGTAGAGTTTCAAAAATATTACCACTTTAAGTCTAAACAGAAAAATATATTTAGACTTAAAATCACTCTTTAGATGTCCAAAAAGTATTTATTTTCAACTTTGGAAGTGAGGAAGGGAAAGCTATGTGCATCACAAGAAAACAGAAAAATTAACAAAAATAAATCACTTGTAATACGTTTGCTCAATAAAGACTTATCATTTATATTAATTAAGAAAATATTTATTGGTGGTAGGGTCAAAATTAAGAGATGTGGGGCAATACACTCATACATAATAAAAGGCGAATATATTTATTTGCCTTACAATTACGCTAAAAGAATTGTAGGACTTGAATATGTAAACAAGAAATATATAAATATTGAACTCTCAATGAATGTAAAACTGAGACCCAAACAAATAGAAGCCAGGGATACCGCAATGGTATATCTCAAAAAGACGGGCAGTGTTACTTTGGCATTGTACACAGGATTTGGTAAGAGTATAGTATCTTTGAATTTGGCCATAGCACTGGGGGTTCCTATTCTTATAATATGCATAGGAAATATATTGTCAAATGGATGGCTTAATTTATTGAATAAGTATACAGATGCCAGGTCTTGGTTAGTAGGGAGTGAATTAACAGAAAGTGTCAACATTATTGTATGTCCCATGAGTAAAATGCACATGTTGTCTGAAGAATATTTATCTAATTTTGGAACTGTGATAATAGACGAAGTACATGAAATGTGCACCAAAATCAGAATACATAAACTATTAAATCTAACACCGAGATATATTATAGCTTGCAGTGCTACTCCCGATAAAGATGACGGTTCTGATATAATGTATAAATATATATGTGGAGATCATAGGGTAACTGTAAAAGACAACAGACCGCTAACTATTATTAAATTTAATACAGGAATGCATCCCGATCCAAATCTCAAATGGGAAGATTTACTCACTTACCTGTATCACAGCAATAAAAGAAATAATCTTGTACTTGACATTGTTAACAATAACCCAAAGAAAAAGATATTAATATTGACTTGGAGAGTTAGTCACGTCAATATATTATATGATCTATTATCTATCAATGGAAAGTCAGTGGATTTCTTACATTCATCTAAGACAGAATATAATGATTCGGATGTTTTAGTGGGTACGGTCAGTAAAATAGGAACTGGATTCGATGAGGAAAATATTTGCAACAATTTCAAAGGTAAAAGACTAAACATGGTTATTTTCCTGAGTACTTCCAAATCCAAAAATCTTATCACACAAGCGATAGGCAGAGTAAGAAGAGCCGATAACCCATCTGTTGTTTTCTTTTGTGATAACTCGAAAATAATACGTAGACATTGGACTCTTCTAAGAAAAGTGTTTCCCAATGCTTCTTATGAACATGTTAAAATTTTTGATCAGTGATGTGATGAGTTTTAGGAGTTTTAGGAGTTTTAGGAGTTTTAGGAGTTTTCTAAAATTCGAAGATCAATGAAATTTATTTATACGCTCTTACTTGTGAACTTGATATAGAACATTTATCTTTTTTTGAGTATGTTATTTCAATCATGTGCTCCAAGTAGCAATTCACCCTATACTTCTGTTGATCTGTTTCAGATTTGATCCACAAAGCCATGGTCGAATTTTTACCTGAAGTTGATATACCAGTATCAGCATTGATACTTTTCGTTGTGTCCGAATATGAGGAAGAATTGTAACCTGAAGACTTAGGTAATTGGGCCAATGACATATAAGGGTCTGCATATTCAAAATGACCACCAGATAACTCCTCGTCCCTTTCCAATGGACCATAAGACATAGATCGTTTATGTATGGGATTTTTACCTGACTCATCACCTGATGTTGTATAATTAGATAAATTATTTAATTTATTTTGTTCCATGTTCTCAGCTGTCCAATATATATGAGTAATTGGATTAGAGCAGTTAATATTTATATCAACTCTATCACCACCTTCACGTACTACCATACTCGACACTCTGACCATATCTCTTGCATATATTTTATGAGAACTTTCACTAAGTCTCCATTTTCTTTCTGATTCCAAAATCATTAAATATTTGGCAAACATTTGGGGACTTGGTATTCGTTGTTTATCATTGATACCTTTTAAATATTTAGAATCGTATTTTATACATTCCCAATTTCCATTTTCACCTTTGATTCGCATCCTAATTAAAGAACTAAAATTTAAATTAAATTTAAATTCGAATTTAACGCTATCCTTTATCAAAAGCAATGGGAGTGACAGTACAGAATTTTCAGTAAAAAACCACGGAATGAATAAGAATAATTCGTCACCTTCTATATTACAAGACCAATCACACAAAGCCGCTTTATTTCCTATATTTTTCATGTATGCGTTTCTCTTGCTTTCACTAGATGTAGTTATTAACTGGGAATGTATATCTAACCAATATTTGTCTACATTTTGGTACTTGTAACCATTCATATACAATCCTCCTGATTCAATTATATTATGAAAAATATTAGGTGTCCAGCACACTTGTACTGATTCTAAATATTCATCGCCCACAGTAATTTGTGGCAAATCCAGGGTCATATAAGAATTAGACAAAAAATCACAGTTCATATCCGCCTCATACGTAGACCCAGATCTTGTATTTCTTGATGCAACTTCCCTCACAACTGGAGTACTCCATGAAATTTTTGTAGCTTGGTGTGAGAATTTTGAGGGTATCGTTTCTCCCTTACTTTCAATGGTGTGAAGTCTTTTCTGAAAGCTAGACCATCCGTCTGATTCCAAGTTGCTGACATTACCTGGTGTCATTTATCACCAAAACTATTATTTAGGCCTAAATAATGTCATTTGTTTGAGTAACACACATTAGGGTAACGTACCTTACTAAAACACATGAACAATTTTTTTGACATACAATACTAAATATGGTAGAAATTGATAATAAAGTTTAAAAATCCACATATAAAAACGTAAATATATTAGAAATGAGTTCGTCACCTGTTAGAGATATTAAATCCACACAAAGATATGTGAAATATTCTAAGACCACTCCACAGGAATTTGCTAAGAGAGTTAATAAAGAGAAAAGAGATGTAACTTTACTTTTGTCTATACAAAAGATACTGATTAACAAAGGTAGTGTAGAAATCACGATTGACTTGCGCGATGGTAGTGAGTACAAAGGAGATTTTAACGATAAAACATTTATGATGTTAAGAAAGAATCATAGGGAATCTCTTGATGGGTTCAAGGATATGTTCAAGAGAAATAGAGTGAAGAAGAAAAAATACAGTTTAAATAACGGATTCAAGGCACCAATGTATCTCAATTCTGATATAACTGAGTTCCTTGTACAAGGAAATGAAAAAGGACTTTTTGGTTATGCTTACCTTGATACCAGTGTGGGTGGACTACTTAGTGAAACTATTGTTGTACAAGACGATGGTGATGACGAAGGAAATTCCAGCCCTTCTGATAGAAATTCTATTTTGTCTTCTGCTATCTTTACTTCGATTATGGCCGCTTATCTTACGACCAACGAATTGTCGGATAGGTCCACTACTAATAAGGGTCTAACTAGAGGAGACAAAGGTTACAAAGGAAATCACTATGGTGCTGATGTCCACATGAACAACCATTTCAGGAAAATATTTAAAGCCACAAATGAAAAGGTAAATGCAACTTACAACGAGATTTTAAGTGAATATAAATCACTAGCTGTGGGTGAAGGTGTGGATAAGAGGGTAAAATATCTTAGGAGCATAGGTGGTGATTTTGCTGTCGGTGAATTGAAAAGGCATGGATACACTGGAAAGTTTGAACCATTTGTCACCAGCAAGCGTAAGTTCGATGAAAACGATTTCCAATTTTCCAGAATTCAGACATTCACTTCTGTTGGTAAACTTTCCAGGGATGACGTGAAAGGGAAACTGGGGGATGTGCGTTTCGGAATTATGTATCCACCTAAGGATACACTAAGAAGTATTCTCGACTCAATCAGTCCCGAAATAAATAATTATATAAAGCAGGTCAAAGACTCCAACAAAAGGAATGACGATAGTTACACGATGACGCAAGTGAATCATGGATATGTTCCCGCAAGTGAGAAATACGATGCGGAAAAAATGATGGACATTCTCGATGCTGCGGTCAAAAGGCTTACATACATAAAGAAACCATCAGATGGTAGTAACCCAAATAAGTGGGACAAAGAAGAAATGTTATACCAATCGGTTTCGATGAGGCTTCTTACTGAAATCGCGCAGTTGGTCATTTCTAGAACACTCGAAGTGATGAGAATCATGAAAGTTCTGGGACTTTCCATGGAACAAATAAAGGATATTGTTTCGGGAGGCAGAGTAATACAGTCCGTTGGTTTGAGTGGAACTAGAGGTACAAAAACTGTGAGTACCAGAAAAGTCAGAAAAGGAGGGAAAGTGAGACAACCCAAAAAACCAAGGCCCCGAAAACGCAACAAGTAAAACTAACTTTTACACATCAGGGAATCTCTCTAAAACTTATTTTTTATTTGATTGATAAATGAACGTGTCTAAACTTGGAATAGTAAACCTTGTCCTGATAGTGTTGATCATTGTGTTTGTGGTGACTTCATCCTCTATGTTCTTGTCGCACAAGAATTCAGTACAAAATTATGGTATAGCATTCAAAATACAAGAGGGAGTCACCACAGGCACTACTGATTCAATGGTAACTGGTGGAAACAATATGTACATTGCTAATTCTACTGATCCCTTGACGTTGACGCTCACAGGAAACAACGACCACCTTGAGGGCAGAACTGTAGGTATAAAGAACAATACTGACAACAATGTAACACTCAAAGGCCAAATAAATGGTATTACTTTGGATGACGGAGGGTTAACACTAATAGTAGAAAAATATAAAACTGCGATGTTTATATCCAAAGATAGAAAGGGAACTTACTTGCGAACACAATAAAAATACTTTAAAATGACTTTATGTGAGCCAATATCTAGTGACATTGAGTATGTAATGTTTTGCCTCAGGACCAAGATGTCTTCCATAATAAATAATAAATTTGGGAAAGATGTGAATGTTAAATTTGTGACTTCCGTTAGCAATTCTGGATTATTAGTATCGATCAAAATAATAGATAATGTGCGAGGTGAGATTGTATTGTCCGACGAGGATGAATATTTTTTAGGTGAAATTCTAAAGAATGTTCTGTCCAAAAATAAACACCATTCATTACTCATAAGCCCAAATACACATATTAAATATGGGAATTCGTACATACCTAGTGAATATATACATTCAGCATTAAGTAAAATTACTTTATCCAAAGTATACGATTCTTACACAGAGGAAGGAATGTATATTTCTCTCAAACATATAAATAATATGATCGATGTATCATCAATATACATTAAGTTATTTAACGATGTAGTGTCGAAAATAAAAACACTATATAAAAATAATATTTTGTTTGACATTCAGAACAAAATAGCTGAAATGTGGGGATTCGTTAAATTACCCAACAATCTGACAAAAGTTAACTTGGACGAAAGGATATACAACAGGGTTGAGTTAGCTAAAAATATCAAATCAGGTGAAGACGTAATTTTAGACGTAGAAGTTGGTAGTGATAATGCAGTAAGACATGAAATATCTAGGAATATAAAATTTAATTTTGTATTTTTTGGTGATATATTGAGAATCTACATTCACATGAGAAAAGATATTTCAAACGTTTTAAACGAAATATCGAAAATTAATAACGATACACACGGTAGAATAATGATCATAAAAGAAACTTTATTTGATAACGCAAAAGATAAATATGATATAGCTAAGTCTTTGGTTGATAATGTCGAAATGTATAAGTTATCGAATGAATATATTATTTCAATATCACTACCCAAATGCCTTGGTAATGTAGACGGAAGAGATATTTTGAGAGAAATAAACAAAAAATATGCGATGAAAAGAATAAGCCATCTCTAAAATGAAAGGAATATTCATAGAGGGAGAAATAGGAGAGGAATATTACACAAAATCTAAATACCTGTACAAAGGAATAGTAGAATTAACGTTAAATGATAAATACAAGGGGGCATTGATGTCGGAAAGAATAATCCAAATATCTACGTCTTACATAGGACACATAGAAGACATAGAATCAATAAAAGAAATAATAATAAACATGTGCTCTAAATTACTTCACTCAGATGTAGAAGAAGTGACCACCACAAAAACATATAGCAAGAATGGAATAATGACAACTTTTTACCCAATATGTAAGGGACGACCTCTATATTCACTTGATTATTCTAGATTTGTAAGAAATTGCAACATCAAAGAATTTATGGGTTATACTTACATTGGGAACGCCAACGAAATGAGATACATAATGGATAATTTACAAGACAAATACAGAGAATTAATAACCGAAAGCTATTTGTTAGGATACTGTAAACCATATATTAAAGAAATATGTGGATTGGGGTTGGGGAGATCTGATCCACCATACGGACAAATAAATACGATAATTAAAAACAAAATTCAACTACTAAGGGAAAATAGAATAGTAGTAATGCCAAGAATGACAACGGACAACAATATTAAATTGTATCCTGAAATAGCAAAGGCATTTGGAATAGAAATAGTATCAGATGCTCTGACTGTACCAATTGCTTTTAAGTTTGAGCGTTTTAAGGAAATTACACTTCAGAGTTGGTTACAAGAATCGGCCATACAAATAGTAAACAACAATATACCTATCTATACGATTGATTTTATGACTCTGCCAAAATTCAGTCACAGTTTGAAATCCCACACATCAAAGGTAAGATCTTCTATAGAAAGTACATCTAATATACCAAGTATTGTGGTGGGTGAGGTAACAAATATATACAAAGAAATTTTACCTATCGAATTTATTAAAGATTTTTCTATAAAAACTGATGCGATAACTGGAAGGTTCTCATCAATCAAACAAATAAATAGATTTGTAGATGCGTTGCATTCTTTTGTGGATGGAACAGAGATAGCCATTGGAAAGAATACAAAAAGATTTGATTATAGGAACGTCAAGCCAGTCAACTCTAATGTTTATATTGAGGAAAGGGATCTAGACGTTGAAATAAAATCTATCTATGACTTGACTGGTACTGTACTTTATAGTGTACACGTAAAAATTCATTATGATGATTATTTTGGAAATGAGTATGTCGAGTTTCACCTGTTTGACATCCCTATGATTCGATCTGACCAATCTTTTAGTGATTTATTTACTTTAGTAACTGAATTGTGGGAAACTGGAATGTTTTTGTCAACCTGGTGTAAATTTAACATAATAAGAACAGGAGAAATGAGTAGATACCCAGTATATATATTCTTTGACAGTGTAACTCTTGATTCCTTGGTGGATGAACATGAAACTGCACGTACCGAGTGTGATGGAAATACTAAATTAATATGATGTTTTAGTAAGACACCAATCTTGTAGTTAAAGTTCATATAAAATATACATTAGTATAAATAAAATATTTGTTGTATATTGACTAAATGCTAAACTTTCTCAGTTTAGTTGTGTATGAAGCTTTGGTCAACACTACTAAAACTCATATCTAATTTGTCATATATACTGAGAATTTAACATTTTTACACATTTTGGACATTTTAAATAAAATAATATCTAATTTATCTTATATATGATGTTTTAGTAAGACACTTATCTTGTAGACACCTTGTCGGTAGAATATCTTAAAGTTCAAATATCTATGAGTGTATACTATATGATTCAAGACGCACAGGATATTTTGTCTTTATCCCAATATGGAAATTTGTCAGGACATTCATCACCATTACCTATTACACATCCCATAGGTGTAATACTTATTTTACTTTTATTAAAAGTATCAGGTTCATCTGGAATTGAAACCAATGTGCCAAGAACACAGTTATTTGGCCAAATTCTATCGTCAGATACCCAACTATTGGGTATAGTGCAAAAATCAGTCAGTGTATTTATATATTCCAATGGCCTTTTTATGTTATATTTACCACTAATATCAGTATAGGAATACACTTGGTTGAATACAATTCTCTGTGGTAATATACCAAGAGATGGGGTTCCTTTCTCTGCAGTAAAGTAAGATGTTATATGATTCGCACACCTGGGCTTCTGTAGGCACCTACAAACATCTCCTTCATCGCAGACACCATCCGCATTTGTAGATCCGTCCTTCTTCAAAGCGAAGGGGGTTTTGTTACTTTCACAAGTACTGGGCGAATTGCACACTTCAGTTGACGGGGTTACTAATATTCTTGCTTTGCTGTCCGGGCATTGCTTAACTCCTGAAAGTATATTTGTTTTACATTTACCTACTGGGCACAAAGTCCTGCTTGTGCTGATGTTAGTCGTGTGAAAATATAACAAAATTAAAGCGAAGAGTATAAATGTCACAAAGATTGATAAGTAGATTCCCCCATCCATTTTACTCCCCAATATTAAACATATTTATTTTGGTGCACCATACAATGACAAATCTAAGTTGTCTATGTCATTTCTCAATATTTTAGCAAATTCTAACAATTCATCGTTATTGTCTAAAGTTTCGAGCGCATAAGTTGCATTGGTAAACATCTTCCTAAATTTTATATGCATGACTTTATAAAAAGTACCCCTATTACCGGTGTTAATGTATTGATGCAATACCTTGAGTGTGGCTATCGCAAAACTTATTGTTATGACTGGTATATTTTTTTCTGTCTGAAATGATTCATAAGCTCCTAGTGTCGAAGCCATTAATATTATTAGGATGGCTAAAAAATTGCTAGATATTCTATACGTTTTAGCTTTGATGTCACACAAAAATATTTTCTTTCTTAGGGCTTTTATCATTTCCTTTACATCATCTACAATGATATCTTCCAACCCCTCAACGATATCTTCTGTGATATTTTCTGTGATATCTTCAAAACTATCGCTAGACGTGAAGCTGTGGGTACCACTATCCGTACCACAATTGCGGATGTGTACATTTATTTGGTTTTCAATGTCTGCCATTTTATTTCGTTATGAACACATATACATAAAAAAATAGTTTAGAGCTATATTTTCAAACAAAACAATGGAGAGTGTGATACCACTAACTGCATTCTCGGATAAATTATCTCTGTGTTTTGATGCAGGTGTTTACTTGAATTTAGACAACATGACTTTATCGAAAATAAGTCTCAAATATACCAATGAAGTTTACAAAGTCACGTCAAATAGGTCTTCGACTTTTTTGAAATACATAGCCTTAATTAAAGACAATAGATGTGTTTTCGATCTTATCAAGTCAAATAATCCAAATATATCAAATATATTTGGATTTCTTTGGAATGATGAGAAAAAGGTAAATAAGGTTGTTATGGATAGAAAGAGCATTTGGACAAAATATTGTGGTAGGTCTATGGATGGTAAGTGTTTTTGTTGTAAAATGGGAATATCTTATTGGGATTGGAACGAATCTTGCTTGATACCAGTTTCTTGTGGTGGATCGACAACAGAAGAAAACATTAGAATTACTTGTTTTAGATGTCACAAAGCATCAAGCACCTATGTGCACTTGGCCGAATACATGTTACACATGAAGTATGACATTCCGAAAAGTGTGCCAAGTGAAGTGATAAATTTATATAAATCGATAGTATCAATATGTGAAAGTGGAGAACATAAGATTGATCACCTTGTAAAGGACAAAAGAATCTCTTTGATAGAGAGCGCAGAATTCAAAACACTACTCTGGGACTTAAACTTAGACACGAGATTTATCACTTACAATACTTTATGTGAAATTTTTAATAGATTCCGTTCTGACTGAAGAACCTGTTTCTTACAGGCCTACCATAACTTTTTGGTAATTTCCTGGTACGTAACCTAGTACCAGGTATCCTTACACTGTCAGGTACATTCCCTACTGAATAATAAGCAGATCTGTTTGTTTTTATTGACCTCATAGGTTCAATTTCCACCACAGGTCTTCTAAAACTGGATGACATTCGTTTTCTTCTGGGCGATGTAACCACAAGTTTCTTATATGGTCGAACGCCGGCGGAACTTCCAATTCTAACAGGCTTTCTTAAGGGTATCCTCTTTCTTCTAGAACTTCTAGGTGATGTAACCACAAGTTTCTTATATGGTCGAACGCCGGCGGAACTTCCAATTCTAACAGGCTTTCTTAAGGGGATCCTCTTTCTTCTAGAACTTCTAGGTGATGTAACCACAAGTTTCTTATATGGTTGAATTTTCCTACTTCTTCTAGAAGTTCTAGGCGAAGTGACTGTCTTTCCTTTACTTCTAAGTCGTCTGGGAGATTTCCGAACTGTTTTCTTTCTTCTGTTCATTTATGATTTTATTAGTGATATAAAATAAATAACAGAAAGATGAATCACAAAAATAAATTGGATCCGTTCTCACATGCCAAGCTGTTGCTGGATTTAGAACTTAAAGCGTTTTTTCCTGGTAAAACGGAAGAATTGGCAGCGGACTTGTTACCTGGTGATAGTGGTGGTGGAATGAGGGCACTAATGACAATGAATCCCAAATTACTTGCCGCGACTTTGTCTTTGATTATAAGTGGGTACAGAGTTGACGAGGTGTCAGTGGGTGATGGCCAGATGGAAATTATTTACAATTATTTATATGGCAAAGGATCAGGCGAAATTGCAAATGAAAAGAAAGGAAAAACTAAAACGTCTCTGATGAGATATGCCAGGGCAATAAAGCATTACAGAGATAGCCTGCTTTACTATGAAGAGTCAGACGACTCTTCCAGTTAAGTTGTCGAAGTGATATGTTTACCTATTCAGAATCATCTAAAATATGATTTTTCTTTGAAATTAAATTTAAAAAAAATACGAACTATGCAAGACGTTTTTGCTTTTGAATACAGTGGTGTTAATATAAGCTTGGACCCATCGGAATATTCAAATTCTGAAAGACCTGAGGTTGTTAGTAGTGACAATGTTATAATAAGTCCTATAGGATCAGAAGACGACAAAAAAATAGTTCTCGAATTGTTGCCAATGGTATCTGTGGAAAGGGCATGTAACTTACAAGACTGTATGAGAATTGGTAGATCACTTCACGTATGTTATGATGGTTCTGTGGAAGGACTGTCCAAATGGGTTGATTTTGTTTCAAATGACGATATATTGGACGAAGAAGACTGTAATATGGAGTGGCGACACATGTTTGACAGTAAAAGTATGGGGTTGAGAAACATAGGGTACTACGCAGAATTAGATTCTCCTTTAGAGTATGATGAATGGAATAACATCAGATTTTGTAAGCAACTGGAATTGGCATTGGGACTTGCCCATACGGACGTTGCCAGATTGGTTTGGTTAACTTGTTGGACATCTTACTTGTGTACACGAATAGACGGCAACGGATGGTATTATTATGATGGTAACAAATGGGTAACGATGGATAAGGGAGTAAAGCTTAGAAAATATGTCAGTAATGAGTTTCGCTCATTATTAGAAAGAAAAAGAACTAATTTGTCCCGACAACTTGAAGGTCCGGGTACACCTTCAAAG
Organism: Rickettsiales bacterium; assembly: GCA_002402195.1. GTDB lineage: Bacteria > Pseudomonadota > Alphaproteobacteria > Rickettsiales > Rickettsiaceae > Megaera_A. The sequence goes on from NVVL01000010.1 coordinate 12,151, forward strand.
AAACTTGGTGAAAGGGCTTTGGATAACATTAGTGCATTAATATGCAAACTTGGTATTACTGCCTATAAGACATGTGTGGTAAAAGAGTTGGCTGAATTTTTCTACGATGAAACTTTTATGGAAAGATTAGATACCAATATGCATTACACTGGACTATCTAACGGTGTAATAGAAATTTGCAAAGGTGAGGCATTTATAAGAATTGGAATGCCAGGAGATTATATAAGCAAATCAACAAATATAAGAATGCCTAGTGATATAACTTATGAGAGTGGTCCAGTTGTAGAATGTATGACCTGGTTTAAGAAATGTTTTTGTGACAATGAATTGGTGAGATACTTTCTCAGGATGTCAGCGTCGCTATTGATGGGTGGGAATCAGGATAAATTAATTATGTTCTTTCTTGGAGCAAAGGGGGATAACTCGAAGACAACAATAAAGAAATTATTTGAAAAGAGTTTTGGAGATTACTGTGCTACGTTTAACCCTAATCTGTTTACAAAAGAAATGAGCAACAGTGGACCATCACCGGAACTTGAAAAGGGTAAGGGAACGAAGGTTGCATTTATTAACGAACCAAGTCCAGATTCACCATGGGGGTCTTCATTAATAAAGACAATATCAGGGGGTGATAGATATTTTGCTAGAAAAAATAGAGATGATGGTGGATACATAGAATCAAGCTTCATGTTAATCATATTAGCTAACATGATACCACCAATGAGCCCAGAGGACGCGGTGAAGAATAGACTCAAATCATTGCCCTTCGATTCTACATTTGTCAATGATCCACCCGAGAGTGAGGAGGAAAGGTGGGAAAGGAGGATATTCAAAGGTGAAAAGAATTTTTCGAATAGATTTAATGTTCTTGCTCCTTACTTTCTATGGATCATTGCCTCTATGTATACATCATACCATAAACATGGACTTAAGGAACCCACCCAAGTAATAGAATCAACGAAACAGTATTGGTCAGATAATGACATATATGAAATATACATCAGACAGTGTCTACATAGGGTTACAATAGACGATACAGATGAAATTGATACAAATATCAAACTATTAGTAGTGGATGCCTATACGAAATTTACACAGTGGATGACTAGTTATTCATCTCATATCAGAGTTCCATCGAGATCTGTATTTATTAACGAAATGAAGAAGAAATATAGATTAGGCAATCCAATTAGGGATGAATGGGTAGGGTTTACTATTAAGTGTGAAATTTAGTCACACTTCTACTTCTAAAATTTTAGAGATTTTAGAAATTTTTATTTTGTAATGAAATCAACATCCAATGATCTCATTTCGTCCAACGTAGCCATTTTCTTTTCAGTCAATATAAACCCTAATCTTATTACTTCACTAGCAACCCTTAGTGCATCTTTATAACTCAGGACCCAAACACCAAAAGACATATTTTTAATTTTATTCGAAATACCCTTACTATCATTATTCCTGATGACTACCAAATAATCGCCACTATTCGATAACATTTTTGAGTAATCATTATCCCCTTGATATACTAATGTAGGTGATATATGAATATTTGGCTCTATTTGGTATTTATCTCCAACCATTGTGAGTCTTTTGGTGCTTGATGTAGATGAAATAGCATTCAAAATAAAACCTTTGGATAAATTGAGACCGGATCCCATCAAATACCCCAATCCACTTGGTTTCTCTATTTTTTCAGATATTAAATAAATAATTTCATCCACTTTGCTTGTTTTATGTCTAGCTATTTCCATATTTATTATATCAACATAAACATTTAACATATAAAAAATGTTGGATGGTAATAAAACATAAATGGCACTGAAACTAAATGGGAGATGAAATTCCAACAAACCCTAAATCTCCGAGGGATGAAACCATTATAACTATTGACGGCAAAGATGTAGATAGAGATGGCGTGGACAAAATAGAACTCATAGATCCCCTTTTCCCAAATTTTGAAGAAGTAGTCGATAAAATAGAATTCACAGAAGAAGTTCCAGAATTAGCAGTGGACAAAGAAGTTTTAGATTTAGCAGTGAAGAAAATAGAATTTGTGGATGACACACACGAATTACCTAAAAGTTTAGAGGATATGTCCTATGAAGAGAAATTAGACACCAAAAACGAGCTATTGGTCAAAATACGTATTTTGAGGAAAACGTATCCTGAATATGACATTCCGATGTGTTCTACCAAATGTGTCAGTGAAATAAAGAAGATATATGATAAATGGTTGAGACAGGCAGTAGTAGAAAAGAATGCTGGGGACTACAAAATATACCTAGTATTATTTTGGTTAGTAATAGAACTCATAGGGACAAAAGTGCTGGGGTTGAATTTTAGTGGTTTTACATTGAACCAATTTAATTTAGTAAATAAGTACGAAACATTGCTCTTGGAGTTGGGGGAAAAATCTTACAGTGACATATCTGCGGAATGGTCACCTGAGGTTAGACTTATTTTCCTTTCAATGACAAATGCAATTATATTTACAATATTCAAATATATTTCCTCTTCTCTCGGAGTAGAAACTGCAAATGCCATACAATCTGCATTTAACGGATTGTTCACCAAAACAAAAAGTGGAAAGGGTGAAACCGATGTAGCCGGTATGATAGCCAATTTTGGTTCAATGTTTACGGGAGTCTCGAATACAAAAACAAATACAAAGCCTTCCAGAGTTCCTAAATATTCTGGTTAATTTATATACAATCTGAAATTCCATTACATCCACCAGAACACGGACACGCTGCGGAAGTTGCGGAGGAAACGTAAAATTGTGTTATACCGGATACGGCCACTGGCATTGCAGATCCTATACAATTTATAGGTTTGGTTAATTTCACACATTCCGAGAATTTATCACTGTTTCCAGATGCGCAAGTCATTTTGTCCAAATTATATATACCACCTAAACAAAAGGAAGAACATGCATCTGGGTAATAAGTAGCTTGTGGTCCAACGACTACATCTAATTCTTCCACGTACCTGAAGGGTGTAACATCGGATCCAACGTAACAACATTGAAAATTCTTAACATTGATTAAATTTGATGGTGTATTTGTACAAGTCCTTGCTGAAGTGAAAATTCCACCCGTGAAATCTTTTATATAATTTCTTAACGAAAAGTATCCAATTGCCAACATGAAAAGTAAGGCCAACGAAATCAGAATAAATTTCATGTTTTAGATACAAACTAAATGTATTTTTGCTCTGGTGATGTGATAATTTAGTCCCAATTTTCTAACTATACCTTCCGCTTGTGTAACTACATCAGATAAATCATCCTTCTTTTTTGCACTGTCTAAAATTCTTAAAGACCACGTGTCCTCCCTCAATTCGAGCAATTCGATGGCCTTTCCAATTGACCACTTCTTTACATTTTTAGGTTTTTTATCGGTTATACCATTCCACTTGATACTAGCATTTGCTAGATATATCAATGGATAGTTGGATTTATTTTTTGTTTCTTTGATAAAATATGACAAGACGTGATGCATAACCGAGAAGGCACCCACACTAAAGTACAGTTGTTTTTCAATAACAAATATATTGGTTTTAGCATATTCATTCGTATATTTGTCTAGGAATTTGGATAAATATACGAATTTGTCGTTATTGTTGTCCAAACCAATGTTTGTATAAGCTAAAGTAACAACGTTACCATTATTGTATCTATCTTCTATTCTAAAACAAAAATTGACAACTCCTGGGTCAATGGACACTATCCTTATCACATGATGTGATATGGATTTCATAAAATCTTCTTTTTTTCTTTCTGTATGGGGCCAATACAATTCGCACATTTCTTGATAAGGTTTGATACAATTGTATCATTTTATTTGACACAGGGATATGTATCATCGACCCCTAAGGTTGAGTCGTAAACTCCCAAGTCATTAGCAGAGGTTATTAAAACACTTTCTATTTTATTGAACAGATCAGTATGTCCATTGTTTTCTAAGTCAGAACAAACTATATGAGAATATTCATGTAAAAGTACACCAATTATTGTGTTGTCATCGTACATAATGCCGTTACGTTGTAGAACAACATATATATCTTTCTTATTTAAAACAAAAGACGATACGTTAGATTCACTCAGTGTGTAACTATATTTCTGTATTTTCGATTTATTTATTATTATGTTGAGCAAGTGTGACAATTTTGCTAACTTCACATTCCCATTGTTCGTTAAATAAAATAAATACAAAATATACACCAACAGTAATATCACAATGTACATGACTTTTAAAAGCTATATAGAATTATGTACGACAGAAATTATGTTTTTTGTAGTTTCTAAGCTCGATGGGGTCATGTCTAATTTTTCAGATACGTAAGATTTACTAAAATTTAGAGAAAAAAACGTATTTGAAGATCACCACGATGATCATGATGAACACGAAGATCAT
>NVVL01000011.1 GCA_002402195.1 Rickettsiales bacterium
GAAACAGAAGTCGAGTTAAGGAAAATAAAGCGGTTTTGCCAACACTCAGTAGAGTAGTCATTAACAAAGTAGACGCCGTCAGCGTTCCTACAATTCCTTCTACTGAGCGAATTGAGTCAAGGTCAAGTCATTCTCAACCTCAACTTACCAAAGAGACGCCTAAACATCGATTTCCAAAATGGATTTCCCCAACCAATCAAATGAACACTAGAACACGAAGGAGGGAAAATGATTTGTTAAAAAGAAAAAATGTGAAAGTATCATTTAAGCCCGACGTTCCTATTATGAGAGACATGATTCGCAACGCTCCAACAGATCAGCGAAAAAAGAATATTGTTAAGAGAGCTCCATCACCACCTACAGTTAGAGTTCTTAGTAAACGAAAGAATAAGTTGGACTCAGGATTGAAAAAAGTTAAACCGAAAAAGCCTAAATATATTATTTAAGTTTAATATGGAGCGGGTTCAGATGCATCCGGAAGACCGAGCATCTTTCCGAAACGAAAAATCGCGAGCTGTAAGAATGTGTATTTTACAATACAAATGCTCTATTGCGTGCATAATTGTTTTCTTTTTAGTTATTGAACTATTATTAAGTTTTGGTGGGGAGTTACTATTTGTTTTGAAAGACGAAGAAACGTCAAACAAGATTTTTAAAATGTTTTTGTTTAGAAACTGTAGTAGAAAAATTGAGAAAGATTAGTTTTCGACTTTTTTGACCCAAGCTTTTTTCGAAGCGTGAGCAAAAACATCGAACCAAACTTCACTAGTTTCTCAACCTCGGAAGAAGCAACATGTCTAAATTTACGCTCCTCACGCTGCTAATGTCTTTCGCGTGGATTTCCACATCCCTAGGGCAGAGTGATTACGACTCTACCTATGACCAGGCTATTGGACTACGCAAGAACAGTAGCTACGAAGACGATCTATTGGAGGCTGGAGCGGACGAGGGTAGATATACTTTTTTGATGGTGTTGTTAATTCTACAAGTGTTTTGCGTGTGCTGTGCTTGTATATTTAGCAATTAGTATCGAATTATACTGCACACTGCTATTATACGATAATTTATAGAATCTGAAGCGCAATACGTCAATACCACCACAACAACTCCGACGGTCACAACCCAGACTTCGACCATACCGATAACAGCTGCTTCTCTCAACACCTCCCAACTTGCGCCAGTCTTCGCTCCCATACAATTTTTCACCATCGACGGACAAAACCTCCTAGTAGGAGCGTTTATCACCGTCGTGACGGGCGTCATTCTTGTGTACACGATGATGGTGTGCGCATGCGCCTTTTACATAGGTTGGAGGCAACGCCGAAGATCGAGCAAATTCGCTTGGAGAAAAGACATGGAGAAGAAGAGAGGAGAGGATGTTGAGGGGGAGCAGACGATAGCGATTTGAGCAGTGTGTGTGTGTGTGTGTGTATGTGTGTGCGCGTGCGTTCGCATATTTTTTCCCGAATACAAATACAAACAAAAAATACTCGCGTAATAACATTTTATTATTTCACAATCGTTTCACAATAACATTATCTCGAACACACAAATAACAATAATTTTTTTTTATCAAAATACTACCATACGGATAGCTGTGTATTCCGCAAATAGCTAGGGAGCGTTTATCGCAAAAAGAGGAGAAGCTTAATTTGTTTACTTTGTTGGTTGTTACGTTATGATTTCTGGACATGATGTTGTATTGAGTTGTTCTGTGGTTTGTTATTGAGAGCACACACTTTTTAAAAGCTGCAAAAGGTATTTTTTTGCTATATCCTTTTCGAATTCCTTTACATCGGTTTTCTGTTTTTACTTTGGTATCACCTTCGTCAATTTGAAGACTGTACACTTTTGAACGTAGGGCGCAAACTTCAGTAATGTGATTGCCTGCTACTTCGTCTTTGAAAAAACCTAACCTATTTTTGTTTATAATATTGTACTTCGGATGAGTTTTTGGATATTTGGAAAAGTCTAAGATGTGTTTAATTTTTTCAATGTTATCTTCTGCTTGTGGAGTGCTCACTCTCATTAACAAACTATCCGTGTCGTGCATTATTACTTCGCATTGATTATTAAAAATAGGTTTAATTGTGTTGTAGTATTGGCTATACATGAATTCTTTCGCAAGTTCTAAAATGGTGAAGCCCACAGCGATGGGTTTGTTTAATTTAACTTGCGATTGTGATAAGAAAACAATCGCACAATTTTCGCTAATTATTTTAAAATGTTTGAATCTTGGCGATGCGATGTATCGACCACAACTTTTTTTGTTTCTGACAAATTTGCAGACTGAGTGCGATCTAACATTTTCAATTGTTTTTCCGAAAACAGCATTCGCGAAAAATTTCTGTAAATTTTCTTGAAATTTGCTTGTGCTTGCTGCACGTTTCGCAGTGCAAAATTCTATGTATGGTTTCAAGAATGGTGCCTGTCGAAATCTTAGCACTCTATGAACTTTTGTCAATTCCATTCCCAATTTTAAATAAGTTTGTAAATTGAAAATGTGAGTTACATATTTTTTTCTGGGGTTGAAAGTTGCAGTCAACTTTTCTGCGCTATATTTTTCTCGCCCGCCACGCAAAAGTTTGTGACAATCAGCTGCATACTCGCTCAACATTGATTCATCAATTTTAACACGTTCGACAGCTAGCGGAAAACTGTTGTGATGTCCGTGTAAATAGTCTGGATAATCTAAATCTACTTCTACAATAAAGCCGTACTCGTCTTCTTGTTCGTATTCTAGCCATTTCTCTTCTTCTCTATCTTCGTCTGTGAGCCACTCAAACTCTCCGATTGGGAGAGGTTTCGTCTGAGCCATTCCTGAAAGTAGAAGAAATATAATAGAGAGGTTAGCTTGATGAGTCTCGGTGAGGAATCAACTTTACAACTCACCATATAAGTTTATTGCATCGACGTAGACGTGTTCTATGTATTCTTCGCGGGCGTGTGGAAGCCCAATCTCTTGTTCTTCACCACCGTCTTGAAGTCCGCTCTTTGAGTATCTTTGATTGACGTACGAACTTCCACCACGAATGTTAGCCTCAATAAACAGATACATGTCGGGATCGCTTATGAGACCGATCTTGACGCCAGTCATTTTCAGCATACAATCAAACGCTAGCTGAGGTAGACTAATGTAATGACAGCAGTCTAACCCATGATCTTGCATCACCTCATTGCGGAAGCGGAGCATTACYTCCGCAAGTAAAGCAGTATCACTAAGACAATACATTTTGCAATATTCGTCCATGTTTTCACACTCAAATTCTTCCCAAACTTTAGTTGCGTGGGCGTAGTCCTCATCGCTTATCACACTGTTTGATAGTTTGCTGGAGAAATCTTCTTTTGCAGGGATGTTTTTTGTAGCTCGCAACTTCGCGAGCGATGTGTTAAATTCGTATGGAAATACATTTTTTCGGAGAAATAGTTTTTTTAGGTCTGATCTATCGTTTGGGTAAAGTTGAACTTGATCTAAGATGTTGAATTGACACTCTGTAGTAGTCAAGTCGCGCACTAGCTGTTCTAACGATGATGGTAGAAAAGCAATGCTATCCACAAACGTGTAATTGTTAAAACTTAGCGTTCTAAATTTTTCAGTGTTATACGGAAGTGCTTTTAGACTGTTCAATCTTTTGTCTTCGGTCATAGATTTAACCATGAAATGTGAATCGAAACCTGTAAAGTTGTGCGACATTAACACAAACGTGGATGGTACAACCCGATTCACATTACACGCTACGTGCGCAGCACCTAAGAACACTCCAGTTAAGTGACAATGATCGCGATGTCTCATCTCGTCGTGCATGAATACTTTATCACAAATATTGCATGCAGTGGCAGATTGGAACATCACTTCGTCTTCTTTACTCATATTTAATTCTCCGTGGAGAGCTTTTGCCTCATCCACAACCGCTGTTAGACGTGGTTCGAGCGTTAGTAATTCATCAAAAAACTTTTCCATACAGTCCTCACCGCTGTATGTGTTTGTGTGAATTACAGTGTCAGTCCAATCGACAATTACTATGGAATATGTGTTGGGTATTTGAAGATGCTCCACCACAGTTTTGTGTTTACACGCACTGATCCCAACTTTACATTTGTCACACGAGTGTTCGGGAGCGACTAAACTACTCTCGAAGTCGAAAAAACCGATAATAGGAACTTTGAATTTCCTCGTGTGATGTTCGAATTGCATCACAGAATCTTCTTGTGGTAGCTCTATTCTCTGCGTTTTGTTGGTTAAACACAGCTCACGGTGGTTAGATAGAGCATTCCGAGTAAAAAACGGCTGTAAACAATTGAAGCAGTGGAGCGCGTTCCCGTAAGATTTTCGACCATTGTTGTATTTTCGCCTCAAAAGTCTGTTAATGTCTTCTACATGGGTGTAATGACGAACCAAAACCCCATCTACCTCCGTATTGTAGAGGAAAAGTGTTATTGTGTGATCCTCATCTTTTACCTCGGAATTGGTATAAATTGGGTAAATTTCCTCGTCGTCTTCCTCGTAAACAACGTTAATGGCGATATTGAGTTGTTTATTACCGCGCAAAAATCGATCTATGTCTTTAACGGCGATGGGGGTTTTTACGTTTCTGTTAATGTGCTTCCTGATAAACGCTTGTAGCACTTTGTAATTTTTTGATTTGGTAAAATGGTATGCGATGGCTTCGTAAAAACAATCGTTTTGGTTAGCTCCTTTCTTTGAGTCCTTTGGAAATTTTTTAATTTGTTTCAAATTATTTATTGATAACATTCCACACGATCCTGCGATAGGATTGAACGCTGCGAAATGAATATCTGTGTACAATACTTCATCCACGCGCCAGTTTGAACCGTGTGTAAGCATGTCGTCAACCCTTTCAGCGATGTTTCTTCTGGCATTGCGCAAAAATGTTCTAGCGCTTCTGGCGTTGTTGACTGCATACGTGTTCGATGTTAAATGTAGCTCGATATTATCTTCGGGAGTTTCGTCGTCTAGTTCGTATTTTACAAATTCAATCGTGGTAGAAATGTAAACTTTGAAAAACTTATCAGTTTCTAAGTGAAACGATATCAGTTTGTTCAATGAAACATGATCTAACTGCCAAGCCTTTTCGTAAGTTTTCACCATTCGCGGATATATTTTTCTATATGACGCTAATTTTCTTTTAAACGCGCTTTGATATCTGATGAATAATGTCGTTGGAATATGTTGTTCTCGATGTTTTTGGAGTGTCTCCCTCTTAGTGAAAATAGCGTTGCATATAGCACACTGAAAAACTCTTTGACCGAACTTGTGCACCCGCTCAGTGTGTCTTTTAAGGTGGTAAGCTCGAGAGAAGACAATTCCACAGAGATCGCAGAGAGGCATGATGTTTGCTGTTGTGTAGACAGTGCTCAAAAAACAACTAACTTCATATTTAAGCCCGCACTCGCTTTTATTGCTAGTTGTAGATAGTTTGCTCAGCGCGATATAAACCAACGCTATTTATTTTACCACGCTTGGAGGTGTTGTCATCGTCATCTCGATCTCGCTCTCCTATTGGACGACAGTTTTAGACGCACCCGGACGTGTTTTTCCCCACACCATCGAAAATTCAAAGAAAAAACCGTTAGCAGCAAAATGGAGAAAGGTTTTGGCGGTCTCCTCGAAAACGAGACTGATGAGACAACAGGCTCGCTAGACTTTTATGCGGGTGTTAAATATGAAAATAGTGTTGTTTCCGGTACTATTGAAACGTTTAAGCCTCTTTCTGGAACCGTCGCACCGTTTCAGTTTCAAATGACCGATCGTGGGCGAGGTTCGTACATCGACTTAGCCCGCTCTAGATTGTATATGGAACTTCAAGTTGTAACCGATAAGGGAAAGCCGGTTACAACAGACTTGGATTATAGTATAGTTAACGACATCGGAAACGCGCTCTGGAGCACAGTTCAATTTGAACTTGCTGATAGAGCTTGTAGCGAATTAACTCAGGAAGAGTATAATTATCATAGTTTAATTCAAAAACTACTTTCGTATTCATCAACCTCTGTAGCTGGACATTTAAAAGCTAGCCGATTTCACGTCGATACCGCCAACAATTACGACAAGGTGGAGCAGAGACAAAATGAAGGGTATGATCAGAGAAAAAAGTTTTGCGAGGAGTCCAATGTTTTTCAAGTCATCGGTCCGCTGTGTGCAGGTTTTTGTCAAATGTCTCGATATCTACCCGCTAGTTTGAGACCTCAAATTACGCTAGTTCGAGCGAGCAGCGACGACTTTGTAATATTACACAAAGGAGATGCGAAGCTAAAGATTGTGGTTAAAGCAGCGGAATTACTAGTTCCATACATTACAATCTCAGACACTATGCAAAATAGAATTGAGAGCTCGCTTATGAAACAACCAATGATTTTCCCGTTTACCAAGACAATAATTAAAACTAAACAAATTCCTACTGGGAATCTTTCTGCGGAAATCGAGAATTTATTCACTGGTTTACTACCTACATCTATAATTGTAGGAATGGTTCGCGCTGATTCAAGAAGCGGACGATCTGAGCTAAATCCGTTCAGATTTCAACCATTCAATGTTGGAGAGGTTTCACTATACGCAAATGGTGTTCAGTATCCTAGGGGCGCGTTTACACCGAGTTTTGACGAGAAGATGTATATGAAAGAATATTTAGCTCTATTTGACAATACTGGGATTGGGAGCGAAGACGATACAAATCTAATTACCACACAGCAATTCGAAGATGGGATGACTCTGTTCGCGTTCGATTTATCACCAGACGGATGTAACTTGTATCACAACCACTCACCCCCGCTCGAAGGAAACATTGAACTTAAAATAAAGTTTAAGAGCGCGCTTGCGCAGCCTATTACCGTCTTTGTATTTGGAAATATTCAAAGCGCTCTGAGCGTGGATAAGAATAACAAAACTGTTGTTCTGACTGGAATCTAAAAAAATGGCGTGGCAAGAAAAAATAGTAAGAAAAGCTTATCCGGTAATATCTTCGGAGGGACTAACTAATATTTTTGTGGAGAATTATCTCGCGGAGCACTGTCACACATTTCGTGGGGTCTTTTCAGCTGATAGAATTCCAAATATATTAGCGTTGGAAAAACGATTTTCAATTGTTGTAAACTTGTCGAATTACGGAGAGATAGGATCTCATTTTATTGCTATTATAGTGTTTGAAGATCATGTTATCTACATAGATGTTCTCGGTGAGGAGTGTACAAATAAACACATCAAAAAATATTTAGACTACCTACGCAAACCGATTCAATCCAATATTCGCAAAATTCAATCAAACACGTCTAGATGTTGTGGTTTTTTTGCGATCGTGTACGTGATGTATTTTGAACGTCCAACTGTTATTGAAATAGTATTTCATCGTGGAGAACAGAATTTATACCGTAACGATGATTTATGTATACAATATATCATAGCGTTAAGACAGTAACAATAAAACATATTTTTATAATAATTTATTTCGTTCATTCTCTCATTCATTTCATAATGCATTACAAAAAAACGTGAAAACCGAAGTCGGATGCTAAATTAGCCCAGCTTGGGTGACAATCTCTGTAACCGCGCGATGTAGCGGCAGTATCAGTTTAGCCGGGAGGTTGAAGGAGAACGGCTTCTTCTGTCGTCCTTCAGAATCAACTCCCCCATCGCGAGTGAACACAACAGCATCAAAGGAGTATCCACGGCCCTTCGGAAACTTAACGCTCCCGATTTGGAGGGAGTGTTTTTCCCCAAGGAAAAACTTGTCTCTGGGGAGAGTTGGACCTGCGCGACTGAAGTCGCGCACTGTCGTGTTTTGCAGTTTGACCTCTGGAATGTTATCTAAATAAAAAAAGAATTATTATTTTGCGCATATTGTTTATATATTTTCAAAAAGTAATATTAATATTCACCTTTGATCTTCTGCTTCTTCAATCCTCCAGTGGGAGTGTCCAAGGCGTTGTCAGAGCAGGATGGCTCAACATCTCCTCCTCCCACGCTCCCGCCCAAGTTAGGAGGGCTATCAATAGATAACCCGCCAAACTTGAGCTTTTTAGACCTTCCCGCTCCAGTATGGCGTTCCCCATTATCCGTTGAGCCACCCGCACCTTCTCTACCTGCGACGCGCCTCTTCTTGGGTTTGGGTGGAGGAGGCGCTGAACTCGCGATGATCTGAGAGCTCTTAGGGGAGCCAACTTCAGAAGCTGCTCCACACGCCACCTCTCTCTCCTTGGGATGGTCATCGTCCTTTCCCTTCTGGAAAACAGACACCGATCGTCTAAGTAGATTTGCTCCAGTGGGAGATTTGACAGCCGCATCGCCTTCACGATCAGCCTGATCTCGGACTCTCTTGATCGCGGGCTTGAGGGCGACTCTCCGTCCAACCCCACCGGAGGTTCGCGGCGTGACGACGTTCTCGACAGCATCATGCTCCTCCTCCTCCTCCTCCTCCTCCTCCTCTTCCTCTTCCTCCTCAACTTCCTCCTCCTCCCCCTCCGAAGCCGCGAGAACGTTGTCAAGGTTTTGACCGCTCTGCCAGAAGTCTGGATCGCTGTCGTACTCGTCCTCACCTTCGCGACACGATTCAATGTCCGACGCGTCTGGAGTTAGAGTAGGAGCTGTAGGCTTGTTCTCTACAATATAACAAATATGCAAACATGAGTAAGAATATATTAATTATTATACGTGCGCTATGCTCAGCATGTGGTGTGGTGTTGTATATATTCGCGCAATTATGAACACTAACCACCAACTGTGTAAAAAACGTTCTCAATTCGCGCAATTTACTACTTACTTTTAGCGTTGACGCGTTTGCGAGGCATGATCGATTCGTGGTGGAGAAAATGGAGTGGTTGTTGTTGTTGTGGTGTTAAGTCGTAAGAACTGATGATCTGAATAACGATGTAGTACTACTTTTATAGTTTTTTGGAGACTCCACGTCGATAATTTTGTAACACCCGCATATACATATATACTTCCGCTAAAACAAACAACGGTTTTGCGCGCACACGTGCGCGCGCAAAATTAATTTCCTCCAGCTGCCACCGCAGTTGTTTACACGAATGTTTCGAGATATGGAGGGGCGTATTTTTATATCACTTTCGAACTCTCCCCCTCCCCCAATGTAGATTATAGCAGTACGCGTGCGTAATCGAGCGGCGTACCATCATTAAATGTGTGCGATTGCGTCACGCCGGATATATACGCGCACACCGAAAAGTAACTGTCAGTTAGTTCACAACTGTTAACGTCTCATCACCGCGCCATTTTTATTGTAATGAGCGGGGAACCAACTTTGAAAAACATAAAATTACATTTTTACATCGATATAATTTCTTTGGAAAAAAAACTCTCAAAAGTTGAGTGTTCTGTAGTTTACTGCAACAATTTTGCTGTTTTAAGATCCAAATTCACATATATTGTATTTTACGGCGTTAATTTTGTTAATACTACAGGCGTGAAATCGTTCGGAGAAATTGAAGCATCAATCAGCCATTTTTGCAATTTAATACAGGCAGATCGTGTTACAATTGAAAAATACACCATTGATAACATTACGTGGAGTGGGGTATATCGCTCACAAATCGATTTAATAAATTTGAAACGCGAAGTGATCAATTCGAAAGAAGATATTAGAGTAATTTACAACCCGTTTAAATTTCCGGGTGCCTCTTTTCGATATAACAAAACTCTTACACGCGAAAAAAGTCCAACATTAATACTATTTACTAGAGGAACATATACGATAGTAGGCTCAAAATGTATCGAGGACGCGATGATGATTTATGCAAACATAAAAACGTTCTTGAGGATGATAGACAGGGAGAAGTCATTTGCACAGACTGCGGGTTAGTGTTGGGACCGCTACTGCAGGCTGATTTATATTGCACTCACCAATCAATGAATCGCTGTCAAGCGCAATGCGATGTTATGGAATTTATAAAAAATGTGTGCGATAGAAGCCACATTTGTACTCGCATATCTGAATATGCGTACGAATACTATTTACGTCTGAAACTTCTTCTGGCTGCGAGTTTTACAATGGAAGAAACGGCAGCGTTTGCTATTTTTGAATCATGCAACAGACATGATTCACCTAGATCGAGCGAAGAAATATGTCAACATTCTGGTGTAGCCACATCTAGATTGTTTAAGCTAGAAAACAGCCTCAACATTAACACTTCAAACACCTCAGCAAAACATTTTCTCGAGCGTTTTTGTGGAAATTTAGATCTAGATTTTACGGATGAAGTTCAGATCGGGCGTGTTCTAGGTAATAATTTGTATGCGTTGAGAAGAATGCAGCCAAACTGTCTAGTTGCTGCGGTTATATATTTTCACTGCATAGTTAACAATGTGAATAAATCGCTAAAAGAGATTTGCGAAGCCTGCAACGTTTCCACAGGCAACACCAGACGTATCGCAGGTCTGATTCGCGAACCTTATTACGGAGAGGGCTTCAAGAGTAAAATGGAAAATGATTTTGTTTGATTATAAGTAAAACCGTGTATTTAAGAACAAACAGTGTTTAGTTTTGTAATAAAATCATGTATATTGCGCGCGGGAGATATATTCAGCGCGGTCGTGGTTGGGGGGGTGTATTTAAAAGTATTTTTCGAACTATAATGCCGCTTGTTTCAAAAATTGGTAAAAGTATTGCAGCCTCACCCACGGCAATGAGAGTTGCTAATACAGCCAAACAAAGCATAGCAAACTCTGCGCTCAGTGTGGCGGCTGATGCTATTTCAGGAGAAAATGTGGGAGAATCGTTAGAAAGAAATTGGAAGCGCACGAGACAGGATTTGGGAAATAGTTTAGCCCCTCCCCCGAGAGCAAAGAAAGCAAAAAAGAAGAAAAAGAAAACGAAATTTACAGCTCGCGCGTCCAAGTATAGACGAGACAGAGATATTTTCGATTAATAATGTCGCGAAAAAGAGTCGAATCGAATTATGTTAAACTTAGACATCCCACAGCGTTTTCAGGTAAATCCAAATTATCGCAATATTACAAAAATACTGCGAAAGAAAGCGAGATTGACAATGCTTTATCTTCGAATTATTCTTATAGTTTGCATAGACAATACAAAAGACCTAGACAGTATAACCCATTTTTTATTTATAAAAAAAGACAGCAGCTACAAATTGATTTACTTGAAACATCAAAACTTAGTGCTAGTAATGACGGTGTGAGGTATTTATTAACTGCAATCGACTGCTTCAGTCGAAAAGCGTGGATAGAACCTATTATTAACAAGGAAAAAAATACTGTTTTAGCTGCTTTGCGACGTATTCTAGAAGAAAGCGGTCCCTTTGAAACTGCGTATGTAGACCATGGGTCTGAATTTATCTCAAACGTGATGAAGCGTTTCTTTATAGCTGAAAATATTAAAGTTACGTATACCAGATCAGAAATTAAAGCCGCGATCGTTGAAAGATTTAATAGAACAATTCAAACGCTCATATACCAATATCTGACTGAATATGAAACGTTGAGATATGTCGACGTGCTGCAGGATCTTCTTTATAGTTATAACGATAGAGCACACAGAAGTATAGCTAATCTATCTCCAAATCAAGCCGAACTTGAAGAAAATAAAAATAAAGTTGTGAACGCGTTGAATAAGCACTACACCAAAGCCACTAGATTAAGAAATGCAAAAAAGAAGAGACAATTCAAAGTGGGGGATATGGTGCGTCTGAAGTTAATAGGAGCGAAATTTGTTCGGGGTTATCATCTGCAATTCACGCTAGAATTATTTAAAATAGAAAAAATAGAACATCGAATGCCGATTAAAACGTACGTAGTCAGATCGATGGATACAAACGAGGTAATTGAAGGTTCGTACTATCCAGAAGAACTGCAGCTAGTCACCAATGGTGGTATATTTAAGGTGGAGAAAGTAATGAAAAAACGAACACGACGAGGTGTGCGAGAGGAATTAGTTCGCTGGGAAGGGTTTGGACCAGATCACGATAGCTGGAACAAAGTATCAGACGTTGCAAGAAGATTTTGAAAAAACATGAGCAGTTTTTACGTAATTTTATCCTCTGCATATTCTACCAAAGAACATCCGAGCAATGCATTAAGTAAATTTGTAAATATATTTTGCCATCCGCTCGATTTGAAAGAAAATGATTGGAAGGTTGCAGTACAATCTGTTTCATTCGATAGTGTATTCTACAGTAATCACGGTGTGATGAAAATATGTGCAGATGTTGCGTTAGTGCCTTACTTAACAAACGAAACGATAATAACAGTAACAGTTCCATTTCAAAATGAAAGCCTAGATATAAAAACACCTACTGATTTATACAATTACTTATTTCCGTTTGTAAAGCAGTTCAATAGGGAAAGCGTGAAAAAACTAGACTTGTACATTCAACAAAATAACGATGTAAACTCGTCGAGTTATCAAACGTTTTCTACAGAAGATTTAGCAAAAGCACCATATGTTCTGATGACGTTAGAGAAAAATCAAATTAAAATTGAAGGTGTCTATTGCTACATTAAAATGTGGACTGTTTTAGCTAGATGGATGAAATTAAACGTCATACACGGTTATAATGGTGAATACGTAGTTTTAATTCTAAACCGCGATAGCGCTTACATAACAAAACCGGCTAGCGAGTATGACAAACCTAAAAAACCTGAGCTGATTAGCGTAAAAATGAGCGAAGTCAAACACAGTTTAAGTAAAGAGAATAATCAAATTATAAGCACGCACCCTTTTATGGATGAACATAATCCATATGGTAATTATTATTTCGAAGTAACAAGAAAAGAATATCACTCGCTAACGCATATAAACATACCACAATTATCTGTTGAATTATTGGATGAAAATAATAAACAGCTACATTTACTACCTGGACAGGCTACTCACATCAAACTCAAATTTAAAAGAATGAACTCGAGCACCTTTGTACTTAGGTTGGGTTCTAGCGATAATACATCTATCTACCCAGACAACAATGCAGCATCATTCAAAATTCAATTGCCTACATACATTGATTTAAAACATCAATACGAAGTTGCTCTATTATCAATCACTCACCCGCAAAAACTAAATTACGCGTCTGTTGCCGACGAGCATAATTTTTGGATTGAATTGGAGTATCTGTACGAGGGTGAAACTATAATCAGAAAATTTGACGCGTCTCCATGCTTAAAAGACGTTGATAATAAAAAGGATAATAAAAGTTTTTTCAGATCTTTATATAAAATGTTAAACGATCGGATAACGATTGAACACAGACAAAAGGTTCGATTTACTCACGTTGAGGAAGACAGCAACACAGTGCTTGCTAGCTCGTTGGACACCACGACTCGAGTATCAATACTACTGGCTCATGTGTTGGGAAAACATAATATTTCTCACACGCTATACGACGAAATTAAAACATCTAAAAATCGTAATAATATGGGCGAGGGTGCCAATATTATTCTAGGTGATAGTATAGTGTATAGTACTGGTTTCGATTTGTTCAGACTGCTACCACATTGCATGCTGTTATATGCGAGCTGTATTAACCCAGTACACTACGGAGGACATTTAGCGCAAATATTGAAATTTATTCCGCTGCATTTAGTAAACAAAACGTTAGAACTACAACATTCTTATGAAAGCACGCATTTAGACTATCAGACTGTGAACCAAAACACGCTAAATCAATTACAATTTGAACTTAGAACTATCGACGGAAAACTAGTAGGATTCGAAGGTTCGCAAAATACATTTATCAATTTGATTTTTCGTCGGATAATAGAGTAAATAAAATAAATAACAGCATACATATTCGTTTTTTTATTTCACACTGAATACGAGTTTAGGAGATGAATAATTGACTCTCTCTTTCGATTGAGAGAAGCTCTCGATACAATACTGAGCACTTTTCTAGTAATATCAGTAACTTCCAGAACGCTTAGAGATGGAAACATTTCTGTTAATGTATCGTACACTCTGATTCTCATCCAAAACACCGAATAATTGTTTGAGAGCGATTCCAAACGTTGCACAATCCGCTCCGCGAAGACTGGAAAAAGCGCGTGATCTAGAGACATTTTTAGATGTTTGGCGCGCTGTTTGTTGAATTGTGTTGATATGCACACCTGACGAGATTTGTGAAAGAACTGTCGTTCAACGAGCGCATCAAGCTTCTTTTATAGTTTTTTTATTGTAATAGATGCAAAAATGCATTATTCTATTTTTTTTATCCTAAAAAGACGACGTTGACATACAAATGTTTCTCGCAGACCTCGCTGGGAGTGCGACGGATACCACCCAGATCATTTTTATGTCTCGCTGATTGTTTCACGCGTGCTCGGATCTGCCTCGTCTCTCGGAGGAACATTTGTACGTCTCGTTGAAATTTCCAAAAAAAAACACGTGTAATATTCATATGTATTTACGGTTTTCTCATGTTCATTACGATGAGAGTATTCT
>NVVL01000012.1 GCA_002402195.1 Rickettsiales bacterium
TGGGAGTAGGGAATATATACGCGGCTGAGAGTTTGTTTATGTCAAAAATCAATCCTTTGACAAAAGCAAATACACTGGGGGCGGGCGCAGTAAGTGCGCTCGTTAAATCTATTAAGCGAGTATTGCAAAAGGCAATCTATGCTGGAGGAACAACTTTAAAGGATTTTCTGGGCGGCGATAGCAAGCCTGGCTATTTCAAACAAGAACTCCAAGTATATGGCCGCAAGGGACTGCCATGTTATATATGCAAAACTCCAATTGAGTCATTAAAGCAAGCGGGTAGGGCGACTTTCTTTTGCCCTAGTTGTCAGCAAAACAAGGATTAATTTTTTAGAGACAGTAATTTCATTAAGTTTTTTAAGAAAGAAATGAGAAAGAAAAAACTCAAAATAAAGAAATCAACAATTAACCACATGCTAAAATTCTTTGGTTTTAGCAAAGCTCCGATGCGTTCAATCCTGGCGGCGTCAATGAGAAGTAGTAGCAAAAGATAATATCAGAACCGCTTATTGTGGCTGCGTGATAATTAAGGTTCTATTGCAACAACCACAAATCTTTTAACCTTAAGAACAAACTATTAGGATTGTTTTTTATCAATAATAGTTCATATTAAGCATGTCAGAGAATTTTTTTTGAAAAAAGCTCTATTAATTGAGGAAAAAGCAAGGGTAAACATAATTATGTCAGCTAGAAGTTTTAAAGTAGTTGTTCTGTTAATGTTATTTCTAATTATTGTATTATTCTTGATTATAAATACAAAAACTATTTGTAATGAGAAATATTGGGAAATTGCCAGAACAAAAAAACAAATCGCGAATATAGAAATATGTACTAAAGAAGGTAATGTTGATGCTGCAATTTTGGCCTCACAAATGTATGGGAAAGGTGATACGATTAAGAGAGATCATGACAAAGCAATTGATATAATACAGAAATTTGCTGACTCTGGAAATAGTGCTGCGCTAATTCAAATAGCTGACCTGTATTCTTGCTATAATAAATACAGGAACTTTAATAAAGCTGAAAAATGGTATAAAGAAGCGATTAATAACGGTGATAATTATTCTGAAAAAGCTAAGATAGCGCTTGCTAAATTTTACTTAAGGAAATATTTTAATACCAAAGACTCTAAGTATATTGGTTTGTATATAGATCACCTTAAAGAAATTGCTAATAATGGAAATATAGACGCAATACTTTTATTGGCAGCAGAATATAAGGAAGGCAGCTATATTGGTAAAGATTACTATACATCATTAAATTGGCTTGAGAAGGCAGCAGAAAGAAATAGCATTAGAGCCTATAGGTCTATTGGTAATTACTATGCAAATGGTTTTTTTGGTGAAGCTAACTACAAAGAAGCAAAGCATTGGTTCCAAAAAGCCGCTAAGAGTGGAGATAATGTTGCAGCTAGCTTTTTAAAAAGCAATCCAACCCCATTTGGTCTTGAAATAACAAAAGCAACAATTACAGATTTTAAAAGAAAATTTAGAAAACATAATAAAATTGATGCCCCCAATTTTATTAATGGCGGTTATACCTATCTAGTAAGTCCTAAATACATACCACTCGATGATGTAAAGAAAGAAGTGGTATTTGTTTTTGATAAAAACTCTATATTAGACTCGGTACTCATAGTATTTGATAAAAGGAAATACGGCGAAATACAAACTCATTTAAAAAGCAAATATGCACCTATTGTCAAAGGTGCTCAAAACATCTTTATGCATAGCTTGACTGAAGTACGACTCTTAAATGGGTATGTATTTTATTCTCAATTAAATACAGATGGATATAATTCAAAAGTATGTACCCTAATATATGAAAGTAGAGCCTTTTCTATCAAACTCTATGAAAGAGATAGATTTCTAAGAAAAAGACAGCAAGATATAAAAAAACAAAAAATGAACTTATTGTAAGTATGGATATATAATACTTATGTGCTAATTATATAACCAGTTTTGTTGTTTCTTAAAAACAAACTCTAAGTCAATAGAAAGGACGAAGCCAGCGGAGTGCGGGTTCAAGCCGTTGCAAAAGGTGATCACACATAGACCTATAAACACAGATATACATATTTATATATAATTGTGTTTATGTGTGGGTTTTCGTATATAGTCTTCGCTTGAAGGGGTTTACCACAGGAAAGGGCATAATTTCTCAAGAACCACGCTCTTGATACTCTCTCCATGTTGCTTGAAATGTTAGTTTCTCAAATGTCATTTTTTCTTCTGTATTGTTTTCATTATATTCGGCAGATCATTCCATGCATGATATGGTGGCTCTATATTTGTTTTTCTTAATTTATCCAGCATCTTTACTGTTCTCTCGTAAGTGTCATCACCAAAGCTGAACCATAACTTCACGGCATATTGGTTATGCCAAGATATAAGGTGCTGCCACGCTGCATTTCGTAATTCTTCGTTATGTTGCGTAAGTGCAAATAAGATATCTTGGAGGCTGTTTAATGCACTGACATTAAATGAATCCATATTTCTTGCTATTAGCTTTGTCTATAATTAGCCTGCTATTTGCTTATTGCGTAGAGTATATAATGGGATTTGCGGTTTGTCCATTATATATATATCAACGATTCCCATATCTGATATTCATTATGTTGTCGATTATTTCTCTCTCCTGCGGCGGGCAGAACTATAATAAATATTATATCAGCACAATTCTTGCAGCTATTGTGCTTGCTGCATATCACACCTCAATTGAATGGGGCATCTTTGAACCATCAAGCTTGTGCAAGCCGCTAGTTTACATTGATGCTGATTTTTCGGTGTCTGACTTTAAAAAGATGTTATATAGTCAGAAAATAGGAACATGCAGCAAACCAGCTCTAGTTATTTTTGGACTTTCCATGACGGAGTGGAATTTGCTTTTAAATTTGGTTTTGCTCCCAATATTCATTAAATATAGAAGATTATAAAATAGATGTCGAGTGTATTTTTCCTGGCTTAAAAGAGAATTTTTGTTAGTTTTAAGAGGAGGAAATCCGGTAGCGGCTATTAAAATGTTGCTTGATCACTATGGAGAAGATACAACTATTTTATAGTATAAAATTATATACTATGTGTTTTGGTAAAAAATGCCTAGTTGCATGGCAAAAAGAAATATGTTAGTATGTACAGATTATCTGTACATACTAGGTATATTATGCATTCTATTACTTACACCGCTCTTAGAAAGAGTTTGAGCTCTGTGCTAGATACTTTAGAGAACAATCATGTGGCTTATCAAGTGACAAGAAAAAATCATAAGAATATGATTATTTTAACAGAAGAAGATTATAACTCCAAGCAAGAAACTCTATATTTATTATCCAATCCTGCTAATGCTGCGCGCATAAGGGAGTCTATAAAACAAGCCAACAATTCTGAGTTCGTTGAAGTTGATCTTGATGACTAGAAAAATTAAATGGACAGTAAACGCTGCTGAGGATTTAGCTTACTGGAAAAAATATGATTTAAATAAATATAATCGTATCAAGCTGTTAGTAAAAAATATTCAAGAAACACCAATTACAGGGATAGGAAAACCTGAAGCTTTAAAACACGCCTTAGCCGGGTTATGGTCAAGGCGTATCAACCAAGAACATAGACTAATCTACTGCATTACCGCTAAAGAAATTATAATATATAATTGTAGATTTCATTATAAGAAATAAACATAAAAGCTCATTGCCGAGTAACCTCCTCCCCATTGCTGGAAGTTTTTCCTGTAAGAGGATAGAATTTTTGGGCAAATTGTCATTGTCTTCAAACTGTGTGGGAGCAAGATATAAGAGCTTTAGTATTGTATAACCCATAGGTGCAGTAAAAAATATTCAAATATAACATAAGGAGAAACATAATGTCATTAGATAAAAGGGGTGATTATTGGATGGACAAGGCAGTGCAGATATGGCTTAAGAATTATGCTCTCACTGCAGAAATTGCTCGTTTGGAACAGCAAAAAGGATTAACCCCAGACCCAACTATTGATAGTTGGGTGGAGCAGGTAGTGGATATACAGCTTGAGAATACTGTTCTCGCTGCAGAAATTGCTCGTTTGGAGGACTGCATGCCATCTAATTGATGGAAGTTTTAATAATAAGCTATACATCTTAGTCTTCTCGCTGAAATCTGCGAGGGTATTTTGGGTTTTGTCTTGCTGTAAGGCGCGATGCAGAAGTAGTTTGAGTCTTATGCTTGCACCGGCCAGTAGCTAGGATAGCTGCTTCTAAAACACTATCCCTCTACCATGCCATCTAGCTTGCCATCTTTTTCAAGTGCATAGAGCTCATCGCATCCGCCAATATGGATGTGTCCTAGGAAAATTTGTGGCACAGTTCTCATTCCGCCTGATTTTGCTAGCATTTCTTCGCGAATTTTGGCATCTTCCGCATTTAGTTCGTCATAGGCAAATCCTTTGCGATCAAAAAGGGCTTTCGCGCGTACGCAATAAGGACAAACATTTGTTGTGTAGATAGTAAATTTTTTCATAGTTTTTCCGTATAAAAAGTTATAAGATTCTATCCTTGCAGATGCGGCTTCTCAAAGCCGGTTGTGACCATTTTCCCCAGCTGGGGAAAATGGTCTGCCGCACCTGGGTTAGATTTTTTGCAATATCATCATTGATTAGATTTTTTCATAGTTTATTTCCGTATATAAAGCTATAATACTAGATTGTTTTATAGCTTCGTAGCTTCTTACATCTTAACCAGTTCCAAGCGTATGTCAATGAGTAGTTTTAAAATCAAGTCAAAATACAAGCCAAATGGTGATCAGCCAAAAGCGATTGCTAGCCTTATAAAAGGCTTAGAGGCAAAGGAAAAATCTCAGATGCTGCTGGGGATTACGGGGTCTGGGAAGACTTTTACTATGGCAAATGTGATCGAGCAAACGGGGCGTCCTGCGTTGATTATGGTGCATAACAAAACGCTGGCTGCTCAGATATATGCGGAAATGAAGGATCTGTTCCCAGATAATGCCGTGGAATATTTTGTATCCTATTATGATTATTACC
Source organism: Rickettsiales bacterium (assembly GCA_002402195.1). GTDB lineage: Bacteria > Pseudomonadota > Alphaproteobacteria > Rickettsiales > Rickettsiaceae > Megaera_A. Next base: position 5,014 of record NVVL01000012.1, read on the forward strand.
AACCAGAAGCATATATCGCCAGAACTGATACATTCATTGAAAAAGACTCCTCCATCAACGAGCAGATTGATATGCTGCGCCACTCCGCCACCCGCTCTCTTATGGAAAGAAGGGATGTGATTGTCGTCTCGTCGGTCTCGTGTATATATGGGCTGGGTTCGCCGGAATTATATTCTCAGATGACTCTGAAACTGGAGGCAGGAAAAGAATACAAGCGAAAGGATTTCCTGAATCAGCTGATTGATTTGCAATATGATCGTAATGATATCGCATTCGAGCGTGGGAGCTTCCGCGTGGTTGGGGGGAATATCGATATATTCCCATCACATTACAGCACTCGGGCGTGGAATCTTTCATTCTTTGGTGATGAGCTTGAATATATCCGCGAATTTGACCCGCTAACGGGTGAGAAATTCAGGAAATTTGATGCCGCAGTGCTTTATGCAAGCTCGCACTTCGTTACCCCGGAAGCGGTTATTAAAAAATCAATCGTGGAGATAGAGGACGAGCTGCAAGAAAGGCTCGCTGTGATGAAGGATATGGGCAATTCCTTGGAGGCGCACAGGCTAAATCAGCGAACTCAATATGATATGGAAATGCTGCAAGCAACAGGTAGCTGCAAGGGAATCGAGAATTACTCCAGATTCTTCACCGGTCGCAAAGCCGGGATGCCGCCACCAACTTTATTTGAATATCTGCCGCCAGATGCGCTGCTTTTTGTCGATGAGTCGCATGTTATGGTGCCGCAAATCAGGGCGATGTATAATGGTGATCGGGCGCGCAAAAGCTCGCTTGTGGAGCATGGGTTCCGGCTGCCATCAGCGCTGGATAACCGTCCGCTGAAATTCGAGGAATGGCTTGATTATAGACCGCAAACGATCTTCGTCTCAGCTACCCCGGCCGCATTTGAGCTGGAGGAGACACAAGGGGAGGTGGTGGAATTGATCATCCGGCCGACTGGCTTGCTAGACCCTGAATGTATTGTCAGGCCGGCAAGCACCCAGGTGGAGGATCTAATCGGCGAGATTAAGTCTACTATCAAGAGAGGTTTTAGAATATTAGTCACGACATTGACGAAAAAAATGGCAGAGGATTTAAGCGCTTACTTGCAGGAGCTTGGTCATAAAGTATCCTATCTGCATTCAGAGATACACACCTTGGAGAGGGTGGAGATCATCAGGAGCTTGAGACTTGGGGAGATTGACATACTTATCGGTGTTAATTTGCTCAGAGAAGGGCTCGACATCCCGGAATGCGCCCTGGTGGCGATTCTTGATGCGGACAAGGAAGGGTTCCTGCGCTCGGAAACTTCCTTGGTTCAAACGATAGGGCGGGCTGCAAGAAACAGCGAGGGCAGGGTGCTGCTTTATGCTGATAAAATGACAAACTCACTGAACAAAGCGCTCGCTGAAACAGATCGGCGTCGCAAGATTCAAAGGGAATATAACAAGGCAAATGGGATTATTCCTCAGACTATCTCGTCAAAAATACACTCAGTTATGGAGCTGAAAAAAGTTGAGGATATCGCCGGAGGCACAGAAGAGGCAAAAATAATCCTCTCAGACCCGGCCAAACTGCAAAAGCATATCGCAAAGCTCCGGAGGGAAATGTGCCAAGCTGCAAAAGATCTGGAATTTGAAAAAGCAGCCAAACTGCGCGATCAGATGGAAGTTCTGAAACAAGCTGCTCTGGAAATGTGATGGAGGAAGAAGCGGAGCGGGCATGTTTCCCTTGGGATTAAGCCGCATTGAGTGGTATGTGCAAATTTTGCACATACCACTTTTTCTCCAGTAAGAAGCTGCGCATATAATCGCAAACCAAAACGAAAAGATTACGTTTTAATCATTCTGGGTACTAAATAATTATGCAGCATCAGGCCTCTATCTGTGAGTTTGAGCCTGCCATTATCCAGGCTCACCAGGTCTTGCTCTATATAATGCTTCACGGTTTTTAAATTTAGCACAGACTCGAAATTCATTCCGGTTACTCTTTGGAAATTATCCTCCAGGATGCCTGTTTCAAGCCTTGTGCCCATTAGTAGCATTTCGTCGATTACCTCCGAGCGGGAGAGGTTGCAGCTGGTCTGAATTCCGTGCCCATTTTTCATAACAGAGCTTAGCCATTTTGCAGGGGCATGAGTCATCATGATCGCCTGAATTTCCATGTTGTCATTATGCAGCCTGCTGTGAGCCCCCGCGCCAATACCGATATATTCGTTATAATTCCAATAGCATAAATTATGGATGGATTCATGAGTTTGCTTTGCATAATTCGAGATTTCGTATCTCCTATAGCCATTCTCCAGCAAATATTCATTCGTCCATTCATACATATTGCTGGAGATGTCGTTTGAAGGAAGATGCAGTTTGCCATCATGGAAAAGCTTGTAAAACGGAGTGCCCTTTTCGATAGTGAGTTGATAAAGCGAAATATGCCCGCCCGCAAGGGACATAGCCGCCTTCAGGTCATCTTGCCATTCTTCTAATGTTTGATCAGGAATCGCGTAAATCAGATCGAAGGAATATCTTGCAAAAAGCTTTGATGCGGACTCAATTGCATGCATAGCTTCTTTAGCCGAATGTTTTCTACCAAGCAGCTGCAGCCCTTCCTGCCGGAGAGATTGCACCCCAATAGACACCCTATTTACCCCTGCTGATTTGAACTCCTCGAATTTTTGAGTCTCGTATGAGGTTGGGTTTGCCTCCAGGGTAATTTCGGTATCATCGGTGATTTTGGCAAGATCTCCTATTTTTTGGATAATAGCTTCCACTACGGATGCTTTCATTAGTGATGGAGTCCCGCCACCAAAAAAAATAGACCGAACCTTTCTGCCAGAGATTTTATGCGCAAAATAATCAATTTCCGCTTTGTAGGCGGTGAGCCATTGCTCGTGATCAATTGAGCCTGATATATGCGAGTTAAAGTCACAATACGGACAAAGCGACAAACAAAACGGCCAATGGATATAAATAGAAATAGGAGGCATATTGGAAGGCAGCACTTGTGCTGATGACACTTGTGCCGACGACACTTGTGCCGGTGACGCTTGCGCCGGTGACGCTTGCGCCGACGACACGTCCATAGAGGATGCGTTCACAGATGGCACACTCATAACATATCCAGGATAAAAGGGGCATGGTCGGAGGGTTTTTCCCAGCTTCGAGCTTCCTGGAAGCTATTTATGCTCTTCAAGTTATCTTTTAGCGGCTGGGTTACCCATATATGGTCGAGCCTTCTGCCTCGGTTTGATTTGGTCCAGTCGCGATTTCGGTAGCTCCACCAGCTATAGAGCTTTTCGCTCATATTAACGAAATATCTGCCAGTATCTATGAATTCTAGTGAATCTTGCAAGGCAAGGAGCGCTGTGCGTTCTGGCTCTGTGTGGCTGATTACGTTCCGAAGCTGACGGCTTGACCAAACATCATGTTCGTGCGGCGCTATGTTTAAGTCGCCAACTAGGATGATTTTGTCTGATTTGCTTTTGTTGCTAGCAAGCCATTTATGCATCAGGTCAATATACTCTAATTTATGCTTATATTTGGGGTTAAGCTCGATATCCGGCTCATCCCCGCCGGCAGGGACGTAGAAATTATGCACCTCAATATCACCAATCTGGGCGCAGATATGGCGCTTATGGTCATTATATAAACTAAGTGAGAAGCTTTTGCTGATCGGTTGCTTGGAAATAATCGCCACGCCATTATATGATTTCTCCCCTGAATAGACCACATGCTCATAACCTAGTGCTTTTATGGCCTCTAGGGGGAAGGTTTTGTCTTCTGTTTTTGTCTCTTGCAGGCAGATAATATCCGGGTTTTGCTCAATGCATAATTTCTCAAGCAGCTTGATTCTCAGACGTACCGAGTTGATGTTCCAGGTGATTATTTTCATTATATTTCTTTTTTTGTTTTGACTAAATTATGCTTTTTCAGCCTATTTTTTAAATAGTTTGCTATGGGAGCCAATTCGCGCTAACCGAATAAAATCTTTTCCAGTTTTTCGATAAATTAATAACAAATCTGGAGATATATGGCACTCCCTATATCCCAACCAATCCCCTAATAAGTCATGATCTCTATATTTTTCTGCTAATATCTTGTCTTCTATCAAACTACTAATAACATACTTAAACTTGGCATCAATGGTTTTCTGATGTTTTCCTTTAGATTCACGCCTATAGTCTTTTTTAAATGCTGACGAATACTCAATCTGTCTCATGAAGTGACGCCATTAGTGTTTGAATATTTGAAACTTTTGTACCCTTGTTGCTTTCCAGTTCGCCTATAGCCTCTTTAGTAGCTTGATTTGGAACTTTAATTTCAAAGGGCAGGCGATGCTCTTGCGCAATGCGCAACATAAGGAGACGAATTGCATCAGAAACAGAAAGACCCATTGCATGTAGCGCCTCAGTCGCGCGCTCCTTAGTCACAGAATCAATTCTGGCTCTTACATATGTGTTTGCTACACTCATAATTTACCTTATATATTACAGTTATTACAGTCAGTTACCTAATACTACATTGTAGTCTCAACGTGACTACGCGTCAAGAGCTTCTTATATATAAATATCAGTTTAATTAAGCCCGATCAAGCAGGTCGTTGATAATCTTTTTCACAGCGCGCAGGATCTTGGCCTCGGGGGTGATGTTTTTTGCGGCCCATTTTTTAATCCATGGCTCAGCTAGTTGCCACATATTAATATCCTCATCCAGGCTTTGGCCTATGCCTTCCACTACGACCATTGTTTTTTGTAATAATAGTAGCTGCGGCTGCGTTTCCATGCCGAAATCTTCTGTTACTTTGAATAAATGCGATAAAAGTCTTGCGATCGAAACTTCCTTAATGGCAAGACCTATAATAGGTTCGGCGATGGCTCTGCAGCTTTGAGCAAAATATTCTAGATTAGTATCACTCGGGATATATCCTATGCGATGGTGCACCTTGGCAATAAGAGCGTAGTCGCGATTTAAAAATGCAAAGAGAATCTCAGCAATAGCGAGCCGATCATTCTCTGGCAGAATTCCGACAATTCCGAAATCCACCAGCGCGACACGGCCATCTTTGCAGACAAAAATATTGCCCGGATGTAGATCTGCATGGAAAAAGCCATCGCGGTAGGCTTGGTTGAAGAATATGACTGCAATCTTTGCAGCGATCTCTTTTGGGTCATGGCCGAGCGCTATGATAGCTTCCTTGTCATAAATCGAAACACCGTCAATCCATTCGAGTGTGATGATGTCGTTTGTTGTCAAATTCCAGTGAATCTTGGGTACGCATAAACTATCATCACCCGTGAAATTATCGGCAATGCGGGAGGCAGCGGCGGCCTCGGAGCGAAGATCCAGCTCGAATTCCATAGAGCGACGGAATATTCCGATTACTTCTGTCAGTTTCAGTCTTTTGGAGGATTTGACCATTTTGGTGATAAGGGCAGCGCAATATTCTAGGAAATCTATGTCGTCATTATATTTCTTAGCAATATCTGGACGAAGTATCTTAACAGCCACCAGCTCACCTGATTTAAGTCTCGCCTTATGCACCTGCGCAATAGATGCGGCAGCGACAGGTTTTTCTTCAAACTCGTCGAAGAGCTCAGAGATCTTTTTGCCAAATTGCGTCTCAATGCGTTCAATCACGATTGCGCTATCGAATGGAGGGAGCCTGTCTTGCAAATATCTCAGGCTCTCAGCCATTTCCGCGCCGATAAGATCAGGACGAGTAGATAATGTTTGCCCGAATTTGATATAGATAGAACCAAGCGCATATAGACAATTGGAAAAGCGTTCTCCATAGGTTTTATCAGGGCGAATAAATAAGCCTTTTGGATAGAATATAATACCACAAATAGTACCAAAAACCTTTAGATGGCGCGGTAGTTTTAGTTTGTCTGGCGGGTAGGTCAGGATTTGATTCTTGCAGAGAGTGCAAAGTAATTTCAGACCCGCGCGCATATGTTTAAAAAATCTCATCATAGCGATACTCTAATTTTTGAAACCATAATGGATTGCAGCAATTCCGAAGCTTAAATTTTTATAATTCACATCGGAGAAGCCAGATTTTTGGATCATAGTTTTGAAATCCTCTTGATCTGGGAACATACGGATGCTCTCGGCTAGATATTTATATGCATCTTTATTATTCGCAATAGACTGACCAATAGAGGGGATTAATTTAAAGGAGTAAAAATCATATAGCGGGCGCACGACATCATTTTGCACTTTAGAAAATTCCAGACAGAGAAATTTCCCCGTCGGTTTTAGAACTCTGTACGCTTCTGCTAAAGTTTTTTCAATGGAGATCATATTCCTAATTCCAAAAGCGATAGTGTAATAATCGAAACTATTATCCGGAAAAGGAAGCTTTTCTGCATCACAAGTAAGGATGTCAAAATTAGTCAGAATGTTATTATCAATCGCGCGCGCGCGGCAAACTTCCAGCATATCTGGATTAATATCACAAACTACTATATGCGGGTCTTTATTTTGGTTCTTGGCATTTTCCTTAATACGCAGCGAAATATCACCCGTGCCACCTGCAACATCGATGATTTTTGAGTCTAGGTTAGGTATCATCTTGCAGAATTCATTTTTCCACAGGCGATGCACCCCAAGGCTCATCAGGTCGTTCATTAGGTCATATTTAGCAGAAACATCTGAGAAAATATTATCCACGAGGGATCTTTTCTGTTTGGAGGTAACTTTTTCAAATCCAAAGCTTTTTTTGTCAAGGTTTTTTCCGTCGAGACTTTTTTCGTCAAAAGTTTTTTCATCTTTTTTGTCTTTTTCGTCCACTCCTCTTGACCTATTTTAGATTACGTTATAAATTAACATTTATTCTCGATCAAAACTAGCATTTTTCCTAAATTATAGCAATGGATAAGGAGTCTGAATCATGAGTTTTAAAATTGTCACTTGGAATGTTAACTCAATCAAAGTGCGTCTGCCTCATTTGCTTGAGTTCATAAAGGAGCACGACCCTGATATTATCTGCTTGCAGGAGCTTAAATGCCAAACCGAGAACTTCCCCTCTGAAGAGCTCTCTCATTTGCCGTATAATCTGTATGTAGAGGGGCAAAAAACCTATAATGGTGTTGCTATACTGTCTAAAATTCAGGCAGATGAGGTTAAAACTAGCTTTCCAAATAACCCCGCATCAGAGCAAGCAAGATTCATCGAAATTGCCTTAAACACCCCCATGGGTTACGGGCGAGTGATCTGTTTATATGCCCCAAATGGCGGCGAGGTGGATAGTGATAAATTCTCTATGAAGCTCAAATTCTATGACGCTTTTACAGATTATATTGAGCAAATAAAATCCTTTGAGGAAAAGCTATATATATGTGCAGACTATAATATCGCCCCGTTTGATATCGATGTTTACTCACCGCAAAAATTGCAAGATTCCACATGCTGTACATATGTAGAAAAGCAAAAGCTCCGGACTATTCTGAATTCTGATTTTGTCGATAGTTTCCGCGCGAAATACCCGGATAAACAGGAATTTTCATGGTGGGACTATAGGGGCGGCTCGTTTGAGCAGAATAAAGGCATGCGCATTGACACTATCATTTCCTCAAGCAATGCGATCTCTGACTTGGTGGATTGCACAATCGACTATAAAACAAGAGGCAAACACAAACCATCCGACCATGCGCCGGTGATTGCGGAGTATTTGTCAGAAGCGAAGTAACTTTGGTTTATTTTTTTACGCATCCTATAGTGCGATGACTTGCCCTTATATCCATTTTGTGTTACTTGATAAGTAAGGTGCTACTGATCAAATGGAACAGTTTATAGTTTAGTGTGAATAATAAATATTATATGAATAATAAATTGCTGCAATTTCTATGCATAATCATCGCGTCCTTCGCGCAACTGTTTTTATGTGCAAATACCATCGCAGATGAGGGGTCAACGCAAAAAGAACCAGAGCTTGGCAAGGTGGAAGAGGCTCTTGGCGTAAAGAGAGGAGAATGCAAAAATCCTCCTTGCTCCACAGATATTGACTCGTTGATAGACAGGCTAATGGTTGAGGATGTCAAAAAACAAGAAAGCCTAGAAATGCTGCGACGCCTTAAAGAAAAAAATAAGAAGAATAAGTTCAACTCGCTTGTGGAGATGAATACTGCAAAGATCATGGTCTTGAATAAAATCACCTCGAAATCAAGGCAAGAAACGCTGAAATTACGGGAGGTCGCTTTCTTTGGTAATTTGTCGATTGAGCTTCATAGATGCGTAAAAAACACCGACCCTTTAAATGGTAACAGCCTGATGCTGCTGACTATTCTCGATAACCACCTGGAGGATGATAATCTTTCAGTATTTCATGGTTGGGTGCTTTCTTCCAACCCTTCGATCTCCACATTAGAGCATGCGATTTATGAAATAATTCCTCTGGATTGTTTCATGGTAGAAGAGAAACGACCCGTTGATCCAGAAGATGAAGAACCTCTCGATCTGGATAGGGGAAAGCCTTTAGATAACAATAATAATTAAAACTCGTTAGATTATGAAAAAACTCATTACATTATTCGGTTGCCGGTTCGAAATATTACCATTTATATTAGTCTCCTTTGGTATAGCTATATTAATTATACTAGGGAATTGGCAAATGCATCGGCTTGAGGAAAAGCGGCATTTTATCGACTCGATAGAAGAAAATATCAAGAACCAGGCTGTGCCAATTCAGAGCTTTCCAGAAAGTGCTGCTCCTCTTTATTCCAAGGTGACACTCTCTGGAACATTCTTGACTGATAAAAGCGTATATCTGTATGGTCGTAGGTCTGCATCGCCTGAAAAGGATGGTTATTATTTGCTGACTCCATTTGCTGCTGATAATGGTGAGGTTTATTTTGTCTCAAGGGGTTGGGCTCCGCAGAGTGTGAAGGATAAGATGGAGGCCGAATCCTATACGCGCAAGACCATCGAGGCTATGGTTATGTCTGGTGAGAAAAAGAATTTCTTCGTTCCAGAGAATGACCAGAAAAATAATATATGGTTTACTTTGGATCTGGATATGGCAAAAAAGCTTTTAAGAGTGAGCGTTGCGGATTTCTATCTGATGCAAATTAACAGCCAGAATCTTCCAAAAGGCGCAAAGCCTCTGGCTACAACTTATTTAAACAAAGTGCATAATAATCATCTCGAATATGCGATCACATGGTATAGCCTGGCTGCATGTTTGTTTGTGATGTTCATGATCTATGGCCGAAAACCAGAGGAGTCTTCCACTTGATATAGGCAAGAAAATCAGAGGAGTTTCACACCAGGACAACCTCATTAAAATAATTCTCGTATCTTCTTGCGGTTTTTGCAAGTAGAATTATCACTTTTCTAAAGTTTTTTTAATTATTTCACTTCAACTCATTGACATGTTTGCTACTTTTGTTAATATGCGTGCA
>NVVL01000013.1 GCA_002402195.1 Rickettsiales bacterium
ATTGCTAGAAAAATGTGTTAATATTGTGGAAAGCCAATATGGTAAAAATAGCAGCGAAAGGGCTAGAATACTCCATTTATTTGGTTTGATATATTATAATTTATTCGATTATCATAAAGCAATAACAGTATTCAAAAAAGTTGTTCATATTAAAAAAACCATTTTTGGCACAGGATCGTTAAAATTTAACGAGTCTCTACTCCATTTGGCTATGATTAGCTCTGATATTGGACAGCATTTTAAAGCTACCGAGCTACTTGAGCCCGCAATTACTGTAATACAAAATCATTATGGTGAGAATCACGTCAAAACAGCTGATGCACTAATGCATTTAGCTAAAGCTTTATATGCTGTTGGTAATTACGCTAGGTCAGAGAAATTGCTTAGGAAAGCTTTGTCCTTATACACTGACTCCTTTAGCTCAGAACATTTGATAACAGCAGAAGTTTACCATATCATGAGTAGTATTTATAGGCAAAAAGGTTATTATAAAGAATCTATAGATATGCTTAATAAAGCGTTGAAGATCAGGCGCCGCGAATATGGGGATGATAATGTATTAGTGGCTGAATTAAAAGTAAAACTAGCTCACGCATATAGACATATAGGCGAATATAATACAGCACTACCTCTTTTAAAAAGCGCAATTTCAGTATATAAAAACAAGTATGGCATTAATAATATGAATACTGCCTGGGCCATGACCTATCTTGGGCATCTATTTTGGGATAGCGGCAAAATTAATGACTCTATACAATTATTAACTCAAGCATCCGAAATCATGACCAAAAATTATGGTGAGGAGAATTTATATACAGCATGGAGCTTCTTAAGGTTAGGGTATATTTTAACTGCAACTGGTAGCTATGACAAAGCTAGGGAATTTATACAAAAAGGGTATAAAATATATGGCAAATATTACAAATACCCTCATATAGAAAAAGCCTGGTCAGATGCTTATATTGGCAGTTTTTATAATAAAACTAACAAACTAACGCTTGCTCTTTCTCATCTAAAAAAGGCTCTTGAGATATATCAGAAGCAGTTTGGTAAAAATCATAAGCGCACTAACTGGATTAAAATAATGCTTGCAGATAATTATAGTCGTCGTGGTGATTTTGCAAAGGCGCTTAAATTATCTGAAGAAGCGTATGAAAGCTATCGCCTGCACTACGGAGAGCAACACTCTAAAACAGCTCTATCTCTACAAGCAGTGGGGAGAATATACTTCGCTCATGGTCTTTCTAAAGGAGAAAAATTAGTCAGGGAGTCTTTAAAAATATTGGAAAGCCAAAATAGCTCTAAATTATACTCCACTTTTTCAATCATGGCAGATATTGCATTTAAGAAAGCGCAGACCCACAAACGCAACGGTAAAATGATAAAAGCACAACATTATTATCGAAAATCACAAGAATATTTAGATCAATCACTAAAAATTGCAAAAAGAAATTTACTTTCCGACTCAGAACATATTAAATTCCTAGAGCAAAAAAGTGCAAAACTAGCATCAATGAATTTTTTGGACAATTAAACAGAAAACAAACTAAAATATGTGGAGCAAGATAGTGAAAAATTTAATCAGAGCGGCCATCTGTACCTTATTTGGAATCAGTGCAAATGCTACAACTTTAAATCCTAATATTATAACTCATAATGTTGGTTTATCCTCGGTAGATATGGAACATGAGATTGAGAGAGTTCAGCATCAAGATAATTTGCTTTTTTCCGTAGAAAAAACCTTAAGCCTTCTTGCTCAGCTAAATGAATTTGATCTTGGGTGTTTCTTGCTTAGGAACAAGGGTTTAAACGGTTATTGGACATCTTATTTAATCCTGCAAGATAAAGGGCAGTTTGATAGTCCTTTAGAGGATTGGTTAATCAAAAAAGCTCCAACAGTTCTTGCAACGAGAGAGAGATTTTATATATTCCAAGATAAGGCAAAATCCATTATAGAGTCCAAGAGTAGTAATGAGCAAATCAATATTGCATCTATCCCTTGCGGGGTATTGAGTGACTTGTTAACAATGAAATTTCAAACTAAAGCTAAAGTAAAGTTCACCGGAATAGATTTGGATGAGACATCCATTAAAATGGCAAAAATTAATGCCGAAAATTTCCCCAAAATGCATCAAACTCAAATATTAAAAAGAGATGCGTGGAATTTAGGGCTTAAAGATGAATTTGATATTATTATGAGTAACGGTCTGAATATTTATGAGAAAGATGAAGATAGGTTGGTTGCTCTATATAAAGAATTTTATAAATCACTAAAAACTGGCGGTAAGCTTATTACAAGTTTCCTAACATATCCTCCTGCATTCTCAAAGGATTCTCCCTGGAAGAATGTTATCTTGGAAGATGCTCAAAAACAAATTGCTCTTTTTAGAGATATTTTAGGGGCAAAATGGATGGTTTATCGTACAGAAAAAGAAGTCAGGCAGCAACTAAGTGAGGCAGGATTCGTAGTGGAGGAAGTAATTTATGATTCTAAACATATCTTTCCCACTATTATTGCAAAAAAATAGCACTAGCTTTTTTGCATTTCCAAGAAGCATTACAACAAGAATTTTAACATACGCAAAGAATATGACTCACTCATTATGATTAACTCTTGACTCGAAAAAGAGGCAAACTTTTAACAAATCTACCTCTTCTTTTATTGAATAGAATATAATATTCTATTCTATTATAGAAACGCTATTAGTATGCAAACTAAACACTCATTTCTAGTCGGATATTTCGTATTCACCTAATATATCAGCAGCCTCCTCTAGAAAATCGTCTAAATTATTGATGCAGTTATTATCAAGTACATCATCAAAAAACTCGTTTAGTATATCAATGATGTTGCTTAGCGTTTCAACTATTCTATCTATACAGTCATTGATATAATCCACTAACCTGTTTAGATATGATAGATTATCTTCAGTAATAGATAGTAGTTTATTCACGTGTTTTACTTGTTCTGCAACAGTTTCCATACCATGTTGAAAATCATTGCTAACCCCAACTTTATGCTTTAGTCCGATAAACTGTTTTTTGCCAAAATGTCTTGCATTTTCAAGGGCTTTATGTAGTTTTTTCATTTTAATATTCTCCAATTTGATTTATGAAGACACAACATCGCATCTTCAATTGCTAATATGCCAGCAAAACATCAGCTAGAGAATCCAGTTAAAAGGCGTAATAGGAGGGCTACGTATTAAATACTTATAAGAAGCTACGTCCGCAGGGCACTACGATTTTAGTTTTATAATTACCGTTATGGAAAGTATGTCGTAATAAAAGATGATAATTAGCTGTTTTCTGAAGATTTTTATAACGAAGAAATAGATAAAGGTAGTACCTAAACAAATGCAATCTGTAGAATTATCTAAAATAGGAAGTTAGAAGAGTCAATCATAAACGCTATTATAAGAAAATTAGAGTCTGTCATATACTCTGGATCTGATCACTAAATACGCCATTCATAACCAAACATTCCAAAAACTGAGCTGTTTTATGCACATGTTAGGTCTATTCTTCATGATCTCGGGCGTCCTCTGTCAGATTCTAGTGGTAGTACTACTCTGAACAATACGCCTGCGCCGCTGCTCTCCACTTTGACCTTGCTGCCATGGGCGTTGACGGCAGCTTTGCAGAGTGCAAGGCCTACTCCCCTGCCTTCTGCTTTGGTCTCCGTGTTGGAGCCCATCTTGAACGGGGTGAAGACGTCGTAGAGCTCGCTAAGCGGGATGCCAATCCCTTGGTCTTGGATGGTGAATGTGACGAAATTCGATCTTCTTTGCTTGGAGTGTTGCAAGAAACCCCAATATGCAAATTTTGTGCAGATGTGGGATTTTAAGGGTGGTCTGACTGACATAGGCCTGATGATGAACCAGACAAGTCATCATCATCTTGAAAAATCTTTCCAAAACTAGTAGCCAACAATGCATTTTTTAACTCTGACTTATCATTTGTTTCACATGATAAATATTGATCCAATAATTGGTTAAAGAACAAATGTTGCATTGAATACTCCCATAGCTCAACAAATTTCCTCATTTCAACTGAAGAAATTGATTCCAAATTATCTTGCGAGTCAAGCAAATTAAGTTCAGCAAAAACATCATTCTCTCTTAAAAATAGTAATAATTGTGATAATCCTCCTTCCCCTACTATTACTTGATTAATAACCATCTCAAGCGTGATGTCCCACCTCTCATTATATGGGTCTTCATAATAGCATGCGTTTTTACATGCTCTCATCATATTGTCAAAAACAGCACCTCCAAGCATCAGCAACTGCGGAGCCTGCTCTTCCCGCATTGCACACTGCGCTATTTCGACTAGTAATACGCACAAACTGTGATCCGTGCAATCACCTTCTTCATTCCAGCTGCTTGCATCTATTCTGGGTGTAAGTATTTGACAGAATGCTTGAAGATTTTTAGTTTCTATACATTGGGTAATAAAAGACACTCTCCAAGAGCAATAAACATTGATTTCTGGAGTCACTTTATTAGATTTAACAAGGCATTGTTCAAGGTGTCTTTGTTCAATAATGTTGGGTAACCACTCAGGCCTGCCTACTGAGTGCTCCGAAGAATGTAAGAGGTAGTAATCCTGTAGCTTGAGTTCTATCTGAAGAAACTCTGCGTAGCTCAAGTGGCTTAAGATCATTTCTGGTGCAAAGCCAAAAGAAATATGTGTATCTGGCAAATACAAAGCTTCAACATCATCTATAAACACTTGCAACTTCACCTCCCAAGTATCTATGACATATTTTAGAATACTGTGCATCGATGCACAGTGCAGAAAAGCTGATATTAGATTTGGTGATAATTCGTTGATATCTTCTATACCTAAAAGGGTTAAAATACCACGGATTGGAGCTATATTGGTTATTGCTAATATTAACAACAGTTTTTTATTGTCCACTGACAATTCAGGTAATTCTACTCTCAATATATCGCTAATGTCTGCTAAATCCTCGTACCTCATTGATTCTTCAAGAATAAGCATTTTATCGTATTCAGATAACGCTGAAACATCTATATTAAATCCCATTATGACTTTTGAAACATACCCCATTCCGAAATGCCGCCCAGCATCTTCTGAATTCTCTAGTCTATAAGCATTGTATAACAAACAGCTGACACTTCGTGAAACCCTTGGAGAGAGAACAAAATCTGTAGATTTCATAAGGTTGTCATAATCAACATCTCTATACAATGTATTAACATCAATTCCAACCTCACTAACAAGCCGTGCAATTTCATCAATGTAATTATTAGAGACAGCAAAGGAGATCAGCGCAGCCAGCTCAATTGGAGTTAAACTCTTAATCGTCTTACCCTGACATAACAGTGTTGTGGCCAACTTTTCCTGCGATATAGCTTCTTTATACTCATTGTATCTTGCACGTTGAGGTGCATCATCCCTGGAAACAGGTGAAAAATTAAAAGCCATTAAAGATTGGGAATATCTGCTTTCAGAATCTGTAGACATAGCATATACACTAATTTTATTAATTTTTTAACACATTGCTCACCCTAACACAGTATACCAAAATGTACAACCAAACTTGCACAAACTAACTAACGGTTCAACTACAAGCCATTGACTATTCAGGCAAACAGTGATAGATGGCTTTGTTGCATGAATCGTGTTTTCAGTAATCTGCCCCTTTCCCGCAAAGAACCCCCTGCGACACGAGGCTGTCGGAAGAGCTGTAGTATACAGGGATACTAGCACTCATGCTACTGAGTGAATCTACTGTACTGAATAAAGATGCGTACAGGACAATGTAGCGAAATGCGTAAGCATGGGATAAGAAGCGTGAGCGGACTATCCTCCCGGTAGCCATAAACTGGGTAAGCGCTAGATAGTTGATATGCTAAAAATATTTGAACCTGTGGAGGTATCGTGATCTGCAACAATGGTAAATGGCTGACGCCATTGAATGAGAATTGGAATAGGTGGCGGGGTTAGCCTATTCGTAGTCTATATATTCTCCGGTACATAGCAGGCAGCTAAGTCAACATGCTCGAACGACGGAACGTGGAAACCCTGTACGATTCCTCAAGGGAACTACAAAGATAGAAACGAGGTTGGTTTCTACATTACATTTGCCCGGGATAAGTCTAGTTTAAAGGATATGGCGATGGCAGCGGGCAGTCGGTGGACTATTGAAGAATGTTTTGAGATGGCAAAAGGCGAGGTTGGTTTAGATGAGTATGAAGTACGCAGCTTTCGGGGAATAGCTGTATCACACAGGCAATGACCGGGATGCGGAGCACTATAATTTCAGTTGTATAATGTTTTATGGAAAGTATACCGTGGTAAAAGACGATAATTAACCGTTCTTTGGTATAGTGCTATGGTGTAGCATTTTGTATACTTGTGATGGGTTCTCTTTGATCATTGAGTAGAATGCTAAAGTAACCTCACTTGGTTTGCGCAGACCCGTTTCCCAATTGCGCTGATTGCTCACTTTGCATACAAACCACTCATGAAACCGTTCTCGTGTTAAATGCAAAGATTGCCTAATATCTCGTGGACAAATTTCTTGATCATTGAACATATACGTAACACAACCTTCAACATGTTCTCCCTTAGCAAATTTTATCGCTTCTGCTAAACCTTCACTGATTTCTTCGGCAAGAGTTTGTTCTGTTGTCATAATAATTACTTATTTTGATTAAAACTCATTATTAATTCTTTGGTTAAATTACTTATTTGCTTTTGTTCTTTGGCGCTTAAATCCTCTTTTTTATTTTTAGAATATGTCGCCAGCAAGAATAAAACGTTTTTCTTATCATAATAATTAGTAGATAACCCTAATACCACCGCTTTTTCCTCTATGTTCAGCTTGCCATCTGATTTTCCTGACTCCGCCAGTTCCACGAATCACAGCCCCTGATTTTGGGTTGTCTTTTAAATGTAGAAATAATTTCGATCTATCGGAATCACTTATCAACAGACGAATTGTTTTTGTAAAATGCTTGGTTTCATAGATTGTTATGAAGCTATTAGCCAATGCCGAAACCTAATTATTATTGATTAATTCATTGTATCAATGAATCACTTCTCCGTCAAGTGATTCATAAAAAAATAATCCCCCGTCGAGTAAGGGTTTATTATTCGTATATATGCTAATGGGGGTTCCTTACTCGGCGATATGTCCTATAGGTGTTGAAAAACAAAACTTATAGGACATATCATATAGAATGGTATTCCACATTTCACAGCAGTTTCAAAGGACATATCCAACTGCTATTTATCTAATTATGGTAATTTTTCCTAAAATCATCAAAATGAGGTTTTGATTGGCCTGTAAAAGGCAAAAACTGTCCATTTTAAATGCCTAGCAAGAAAACGTAAAATATACATAGAATAGTTGACGGGGTAGGGCGCATTTAAATCTAATAATACAAGGATTTTATTGCAAAACTGCACGAAAAACAATTTTAAAACCCTTGTATATATTTGGCTCAAGTCATATTAGGAATTACTACCCCCTGTCCCTGAGTCACTCTCTTCTAGTGCTAAAATATCAACTTGATCATTCTGTGGGCAATTGAGATGTACAAATGACATAATTATTTGCGTAAGATCTGAAACCGGACAAAGCTTTTTAAGATCTTTATCTGTTGCTGTTGCTATTGCTATTGCCGTTGCAGGCGCTATACTGCTAAAATTACGCAATACGTCTGTCTTCAATATTGGGTTCCAATTATTATTAACTTCCCCAAAGTCATGCACAGCAAGCATGACTTCTTTAGGTAAGTTAAGATCTTTAGCGCATTCATACCACTTATGTTGCGACAAGGTTGCGGCATATTCAGCGAAAGAATCACCTAGAGCTGCCATTAGTGCCTTCAAGGCATTTACCAGATCGTCTCCCTCAAGTCTGCCTAGATGCATAGTGAGAGAATCACCTAGGGCTGCCACTACTTCCTTGCTCTCCAAGGCATTTACCAGATCGCGTCCCTCAAGTCTGCCTATCTGTATAGTGAGAGAATCACCTAGGGCTACCACTACTTTCTTGCTCTTCAAGGCATATATCAGATAGCCTCCCTCAAGTCTACCTATCTGTATAGTGAAAGAATCACCTAGAGCTGCCACTATTGCATCGCTCTCCAAGGCATTTACCAGATCGTATCCCTCAAGTCTGTCTAGATGCGTAGTGAGAGAATCACCTAGGGCTACCACTATTGCATCGCTCTCCAAGGCATTTACCAGATCGTCTCCCTCAAGTCTGTCTAGATGCGTAGTGAGAGAATCACCTAGGGCTGCCACTAATGCCTTGTTCTTCAAGGCATTTACCAGATCGCGTCCCTCAAGTCTGTCTAGATGCGTAGTGAGAGAATCACCTAGGGCTGCCACTACTTCCTTGCTCTTCAAGGTAATTGCCAGATAGATTCCCTCAAGTCTGTCTAGATGCGTAGTGAGAGAATCACCTAGGGCTACCACTACTTCCTTGCTCTTCAAGGCAATTGCCAGATCGCGTCCCTTAAGTCTGCCTATCTGTACATGTACAGTGTTGTTTTCATCAATTGTCGATACCATAGCTTTCTCAGTTCTAGACATTAATACTCCCAAATATTTATAAATTAAAGAAATTTTCTGTGTATAGTCATGTTTATGGTTTTAACCGCCTATTTTAGATAATTCTAGAGATTGCATTTGTTTAGCATATTTACTAAAGCTCAATCTATGGCAATTGAAATTCAGAGTATAAAAGACTTATTAACAATTGTCGACAATTTAACTAAGACATTAGAGCAACTTAGAAAGGGTGACACTCTTGTAGTTTGGAAACTAGATAGATTAGGAAGATCTCTTCGGCACCTTATTGAATTAATTAATGAGTTAGAGGCAAAAGAAATTAAGTTTCGCAGTATCCAAGATGGCATTGATACATCAAATTCAATTGGACAATTTTTCTTTCACATCACAGGAGCATTTGCGGAATTAGAACGGAACCTTATTAAAGAAAGAACAAAAGCAGGTCTTGCTGCCGCTAGAGCCAGAGGAAGAAAGGGAGGAAGAAAACCTTCTTTAAACAAACAGCAAACTCAGATGATGTTAGAGCTATATCAAGCTAGATCAGCTTCTATTATGGAAATATGCGACCAATTCAAAATTAGTAGAAAAACTTTTTATCGTTATGTAGAAAAAGCAAAAATCATGGCTGATGCAAATCCTTAATAGAAGAATCTATGATGGTATGCAATGAGCTACAGGGCAAGGCAAATATACGGGACGTACCCATTCAGTAGATGCTGGAATCCGCAAAGAATACGTCCAAATGCTGGAGAGCGGGAAGTACAGTGTCACCTATGTAGCCAAAATGGCTAAAGTCTCAAGACAAACGCTCTATAACTGGAGGGTGGAGCTGGCAAATTAAGATTAGTTCCGCTTGTCAATGGGCATTTAGGTTCGGACTAGCTGAAGTTGTTAAAAAGTTATTTTAATTCACGCAATCGTATATTATGAGTTTGCACTTTAAGTTTGACGAAATACCATCCCACAGCTTGATTTTATCGGATTCATAGATGTGTTAACAGATAAAATACCATTCCCTAAATAATAAAATAAATATGAGGTGAATATACCTATAATAATCATAATTCTTATGTCTTTGTTGTTCAGATACCAATCTATAGGCTAATGATTATTATCAATTTATGGTTGTTTAAATGAAATTTTTGGTTTAGAGTGCTTAAATAAATAGTGTTGTCAATAAATTATTAGGTACAGAATATGTCAAAATCTAGCAATGTGGGAGCTGAGCAGAATATGCCTGCTGTTGTACCTAATAAAGCATTTTGGTATCAGGGGCACCATATAGTAAAGTTGTGGGAGAAATATTTAACGTCAAAAAATGATAGTATCAGCTTTCTTTCTGCTAGAGATGGTGAGGTAGCGGGTGAAGATAATGTTTCTAGTCTTTTTAATGGCATGTCACTGAATTATAATTTTGCTATAGTTTTACAAGGTAATAATCTTTATAGAAATAGTAGTGATCAAACCATAACATTATGCGGAGAAGTTGCAGATCGCGATGTTGCTAGTATAACACGTAGAATGGAAGCAATAATAGAACAAATACGCAGTTATAATCAGAGTCATCCGGAGGCAGCAATCACTAATCATATAATAATCTTTCCATATCATAGAAACCCTGGCCACTGGAATTTAGGAACAGTTGAGTTGACTTTCACTTCAAATGATGACAATGATGAGCAAATCAACGCTAGAATTAGTATATATGAACCTTTCGGCGGTGTAAGTACTGGTTATGACCACCTTGCAAGTTCATTGAGTGATTTAAATATAGTGTTTGAACAAAATAAATTAAGTGCAACCAAACAGCAATATAATGGTACATCTTGTGGAGCAATAACGGCAGAAAATGCCAAGCTGTTTTTAGCACAATCTTTAGATGATCAAAGTGGAGATTTATTAGAAAGAACATATAAAGCCGGGGCTGAGGAGCTAAGAAGACAGCATATTGCAGAAATAGATGATAAGGCTTTTAATCAAACCCAACGTGATAATCAAGCATATGCAGTGGGAGGCGATCGTTCTATAGAAGAAGCACATACAGCAACTCAATCATTAGCAGATCTTATAGCTCATGCAGATCGCGATTGGGTTAAGCAAGCAATACGGCATCTACTGAACTCAGAAGATGATAATATACGCAGAGATAATATAGATTTATTTAAGCAGTTTTTATTGCAACAACAGTATAATGAAGATGATCAATATAGCAAAATAGCTGGCATGCTACTAGAAGCGGACGGCCGATTTAAAGAGGGAGCAATGGATGTAATAGCAGCAGTCGTATTTCGAGAGGATAATAGTCAGTTCCCTACATTTAGCGCAACAAATTCATCAGCTAGGCACGAAACTACGGTGACATTAGAGTTAAGTTCTGATTATGATAATCTTGATACTGAGGCTAAGGTCATTTTGGACTCTGTCAAAAAAGTATCATTGGATGATTTGATTATACAAGGCACTTATAGTTTTGTTCCTTCTAAACCTACGGCTAGGGCATTATTCAAAAATACAGATACGGAAGAAACAATTATTTTTGGAGCAAGTGATAACTTATTATTTTATATAGCATCTTTAGAAAACGGGTTTGAGGTAATTCCAAGAATTGCTTTCGGTATAAGAAAAGTCCTCGACTCCCATGGTAATAATATATTGCATCATGCAGTTTTTCGACAAGATTTAAATTTGGTGACGGCAATCCTTCATCGAGCTATGCTAGATGGTATAATTAGCGATCTTGTCAATCATCGTAATCATGATGGCACAAACCCTCTTGGAATGGCCTTCTTATCTACAGATAGTAATAATCTGGGAGGAATAAAAATAGCTACAATCTTTGCAGGTATTTTTGCGTATGACATTACTGGCTATTTAAATAATAAAGTACATATGGATTATACTACCTCAACTACAATCGGTGGTACTACATTATTGCATAATGTGATGTTGGCAGCATCTAAATGTAAAGGACAAGAGTTCAGAAAAGCTTTATCAGAGTTTTTTAAGGTATTGAGCAAACGTATGCATGATGATAAAGATTGTTTTAATCCTAACTATCCAACAATGAATCCTGGTAGTTTAGGTGAATTAGAAAATGGTAAAAAATTAGATAGTAAAAAATTAGATGGTCATATGATTAGTAGTAGTAAATTACTAGAGCTTAAATTTAAGTCTCAAGGAATAAAGCTGTTATGTAAGAAGTATTTTGATTTCATTTTGGCATCATATGAAGTTGACCAATTTGATGACGATAGTGGGGATAGTGCTGATGAAGACTCGCCTGCATATACATATAAGCAAATGTTGTTGGATTTTAATCGATTTATTGGAAATTCAATAAAAGGTCATACTAGAGAGAAGAGTCATGCTAATTTTCAACGTACTTTTGATGCTTATGACTCTGATTTTGCTTTCTTTTCTGATGCAATGGAGGGGTTGTCTATTACGGAAGATGATCCTTGGAACAATTTTTGGTTAAAACTTAATAGCATTTCTGCTGATTCAACGGAATCAGCAGAATATAAAGAGGTTATAGACTCTATGTATGTACCTTTATTTCATGGGGTACCTTTTATGCATTCTCAATATAGTAATTTTCAGCGCAGAGAAGTAGCAAAAAAGATTTTTGCAATTAATCGTAAATTACTGGGAAGGTTTGATGATTCCATGACAGAAGTAGAGTATACACTCACTCCTGAAGAAGAAATATTGATTGGCATACATTCACGTACTGCTACGGCAAGTGCCGGTATGCAAAGCTTATATGAAATTATGGTAGCAAGTCCGGAGGATTTACAGAGGTTAAATACAATTGATGAGAATCTATGGGGATACTTTAATCGCCATGATTTACCAAAGAAATTTAAAATAGCTATGAAAGATTATGTATTTAATTTTGCTAGCAGTCCTATTAGAGGATTTTGGGAAAACAACAATAATGATGGTGCACCGCATAGTGATAGTGAACTACCACCTTCAGATGATGAAATAGTCAAATATCGTTTTCCAGTTATTGCAACTAGCAAAGCTCCAGATCACGCTATTCGTTTTGCAATAGGTCGAAATGTTGAGGCAGCAAGAGGGGAAATTCGAATGCAACCAGAATATATAGATGGGTTTCCTACGCACAGACTGGCTGGTTTACTTTATGTTACTATGCATAAGCTATCTGACTTGTTAGAAGCACGCGGTAATCATACTATGATAGATGTGAATCGAAGAGTAAAGTCTGGGGATATTGACATCCCGACAGAGAATATTGAAAAAGATCCAGATTTTCTTAGATTTAAAAACCAGTTAGAATGTGACTTCTTAGGAAAAATATCAAGTGATACAGTCGTAGCAGTAATTCCAGTGATATACCCTAATATACATGATGGTGATGGTTTTGAGTCAGGTTATCATGAGGCAGTTTTTGGACTGAATTCTAGTGCTACAAGAATTTATGTTACCAGTCCCGTTAAGATAAGAGGTGATTTAAGTAACCAACCGAATCCTAAGATTATGAGTGGTAGTAGCAATATTGTAGGATTCGGTAAGGTGATAATACCAACAATGGTTGCGCTAGCTAATGGAATTCTTACTGCTATTGCTGAGAAGTATGGTTATTTTTTATGTGCTATACGAGATGATAATGAGCTTGTTCCCTACAAAGTAAAATTTGATGAAAGAAAAAAGAAAGGAGCAGGGCAACTTTCAGAGGCACAACTAGATATAAAAAATAGCGGAGACATACCTCAAGCAATAAGATTGTGGCAGAGTATTGCAGATCAAACGGAAGAGGATTCAGATGTAGCAGAAATTGGTAGTATGCTTAGTAATGCGCATATAGATTGACAGGCTGTTCTCAGTGATCTACTTGGTTAAGTTAGATAGTGTTTGAATGAAAAGGCCTCAAATGGGGGGTTAAATTCTAACCCCAAAATTTCTACAACTAAAAAAAGAAAACCTCTGTTTTCTCTAAAGCCCTGTATCTATAAGGGGTTTAGAGCTTTTTTGTTTTGACGGCTTTAAGTTGTCAATGCCCTAAACACCAGTTGAACAAAGGCCTACCGTCTCTCAGAAACTTTTCGTACCATTTTGCAATGCACCCGCATAAGGCAAGCACACCCTGAACAACGCCCCAACTGGCCGGCTTTCAGCTTTGATCTCACCGTCATGGGCTTCAATTACTGCTTTGCACAGTGCAAGACCTACGCCCCGGCCTGCTGCCTTAGATTCTGTGTTGGAGCCCATTTTGAATGGGGTGAATATGTCATAAATCTCGGTCTTTGGGATGCCTTTGCCCTCGTCTCTGATTGCGAATGATGCGAAATATTTCTCACGGTCAACGCTGATCGCAATGATGCCTTTTTCACTGAAATTAATTGCGTTGATCACT
>NVVL01000014.1 GCA_002402195.1 Rickettsiales bacterium
TCGATGCTAATACGTGCATTTACAGCACCCTAAAACAGATTCTCAGAATTCCCGTGGGCACAAAAAACGTGCCCACCCTACATTTTTTATAACCCTCCCATACAAATCCTTTTGTTGTTTTACTCTGCGCCTTTGCGCCTCTGCGTTAACAACCCAAAAAATAAGACCAAAAAATAAAGACAACCACCCATATCGATGCTAATACGTGCATTTACAGCAACCTACAAACAGATTTCCAGAATTCCTGTGGGGACAAAAAAACAGCGACAACGACAAAAGCCTTCGCGATAACAGTACATATATAACCGACCTTATATTTTTACCAATATATTCCAAAAGAGGCGGAAAATCAGCCCCTGTCAGTGTTAAACTAATGACTTAAGCAGGAATAATAATTCATCATATACACTACATATTTGGGAGTGTTTCATGAGTAATGAATCCCCTGACTTACCTTTCGAAAGTCCGCTAGTACCAAGCCTGTTAGGCTTAGGTGACACCATCCAGTTTAATTGCCGCAAAGGCATCTCCAAGATGTCTGAAGAATAATTACAAAATCCATATGTTCAACATTAGCCCATTACAATTTTATACTGTACTTGGGCTTTTGCTATTCAGCTTTCTATCCACCCCTGCCTACGCCAACGGTGGTGTACAAACCACCCTTGAAACCGATGAAGCACCAGGCTCATTAGGTGATATACCAGAGTCTGATTTTTTTGAATTTCAAGATGAACCACTTGAAGGCCCACTCACACTACCCGACTGGTTCAAATTAAGCTTTCTCGAACTCAGCAATGACATAATTGACCTAAAAGAAAACAATAAAAATGGACTCATTGTATATTTTGGTCAAAAACACTGCGCCTACTGCRAAGCCCATCTGGAACACAATTGGCAAGCCCCTTTTATCGTTCTTTTCTTAAGCAAGATAGATAAGAAAAGGCAATATCATATCATATTACTATAGAAGAGGTTTTTGTCATGAATAAGCAATCAGGTAAATATTTAACTCAGAAAATCGGCGGTGAGGAATATAAAGCCTACATCCCCTTTAAGCTTCCGCCAGGTGGGGGGATAGATTTACAAAAGTTACATCCATATTTAGAAAAAGCAACCTGCGCTATTGCGGAGCTAAACGGGGCAGCAAAATTCCTGCCCAACCATTCGCTCTTTATCTATATGTATGTTAGGAGGGAGGCACTACTCTCCAGCCAAATCGAAGGAACGCAGAGCTCTTTTTCTGACTTAATGCTGTTTGAAAATGATCAAAAGCCAAACATCTCGCTTGACGATGTTGAGGAAGTTTCAAACTATGTTAAAGCGATAAATTATGGTCTAGAGCGGATTAAAAATGGTTTTCCTCTTTCTCTTCGTTTGCTTCGCGAAATCCATGAAATCCTGCTTTCTGGAATTAGGGGGAGCCTTAAATCACCCGGAGAGTTCCGCAGGTCGCAAAATTGGATCGGTGGAACAAGGCCGGGAAATGCGTTTTTTGTTCCAGCCCCACCCGAGCAAATGATGGATTGTTTATATGATCTTGAAAAATTCCTGCATGACGATAGCGTGCCCACTTTAATTAAAGCGGGTTTGGCTCACGTGCAATTTGAAACCATCCACCCGTTTTTAGATGGCAATGGGCGGCTTGGACGATTATTGATTATCCTGCTGCTGCACGCAGAGGGCATGATAGAGTCACCTATTTTATATTTAAGTATGTATCTCAAGCAAAATCGAGAGACATATTATAGTCTTCTGCAAGAAGTCAGAACGCGCGGAGCATGGGAAGCCTGGCTGGAATTCTTTTTACAAGGCGTGATTGCCGCATCCAAGGATGGCATCCAAACAGCTCAGGAGATAAATGCATTATTCAAAGCAGATTTTGCAAAAATAGAATCTTTAGGTCAGATAAAATTTTCTTGCAAGCGGGTTCTGGAACATCTAAAGCATCTGCCGCAAATATCTGTGCGACATCTAAGCCAAACACTGGCCATCACCCCGCCAACCGCAAGGAACTGTTTGAATAAAATGGTAAGCCTGGGGATTTTGGAAGAAACAACCGGCAAAAAAAGAGATAAAATTTACGTTTATTGTAAATATTTAACCCTCTTGGAGGGAGAAGTGTAGTTTAGTCTTGCCAGACGTAGCTTCTAAAATGCGTAGTTTCCCAGGCTACGCAGCCACCCCTTGCGATTAATTACCTCGATACATTTTCGCGCACCCCAGGCAACCTGCCGGATTAGAGAATCAAATCTTAAAATGCGTTATTAAAGTCACCATAAACTAGTAAACTTTATTAAATTAGATTAAATACTGGATATTAATGCAATTTAATGTACACTAGCTGAACTAGTTAATGATTTTTAGTTGAAATTAACAGATTTTAGCTAAACTAATTGATGTTTTTAATCATAGGGAAGGTAATAGTAATGGGTGATATAGTAGACAGAAAAGCATTAAAATATAGCACTGCAAGTGGTGAAAAAAACATCTCTTCACCAAAGGAGCCTGTAGAGGGTTATGACATTTGGGAAAGCGGAAAGGTCTGGGGAAGTATAGATGTTTGGAAAGATAGTGATCAGGATATACAGAGATCTCTTGCAGATGAGTCAAATTCAGATGTAGATGTTCTACTTCTAATATTAGACCTGCGGCATAATATAATTAGTGGTAATATTGAGTATGTAGAGTATTTTCTAGGTTGTATTGCACCTCATTCAATTAGCCCCTATGCAAACTTAGTTATGTATTCTGCAAAGAGCGAGGAAATGCAAAAATATCTTTTGGAATATTGTGAAATGCATAAGTTAGATGGTAGAAAAAAGCTTTTTGCGTACTTTCTTTGTAAGTCTCTATTGAAGAATGATATAGAGTCTGCCAAGAGCTTACTAAAACATTGCTATGGAGATAATGAGATTGATTATGTTCCAGTCTTAGATATAATATGGAATATACTAAGATACACACCGGCAAACGGAGCCTCCTCCTTAGATTATAGCCTAGCTGTAGATGCGATACTATATATATTGGAAACTCATGCTGATTTTCCTTTAGATTACACGCAAACCATAATAGATGTAAAAAGATATGATGGGGTTTTAGGTTATCAAAAAGGACTATTGGAGGGGCAAGTCTTAGAGAATAGTGAGTCATGGAATAATGAGTCAGAGATGGTAGGTCAAGGTTCTACTGAGTCTATGGAATCGCTAGATTAATGTAATCAATTCCATTGATAAGGCTTTTAATAAGTTGCTTGTGGGGAGGTTAGATCTGTCTAATCCTAACCTTGTGCCAAGTTTAGGCCAGAATTCTGAGGAAAGTTTGTTATGTGAACTAGATTAACAGAACGTGCTTATTGTCCTGGTAAAAAGCCAGCCTCAGATCGAGGCTGGCTTTTCCTATAATGCTCTACATTAATGTTAGCAATGTTGTCCTAGTTATCTGTGTGGTTAAAGTCACTATAGCTCATTAGGATTTATTAAATTACGTTAAATATTAGATATTAATGCAATTTCATATATAGTACCCAGAATAGTTAATGAATTTTAGCTAATAAAGTTGGTTTTTTAATGTAAAGTAATAGGAAAAAGAATGGCAAAAGAAGATAAGGCAGATGGGTTTGAGCCTTGGATTATGGGTGGTTTTCTAAATATCTTAGATCGAGATATTAGCACTAAGGGTTATCCTGATTCTGGTATGTCTAATGAGGATGCTCTACTTTTTTTGTTAAAAGGTGATAATCTAAGTCCTGAAACAGTTCAGTTTTTTAATGGGTTAGTAGATCAAAGTCCTGAAAGCAATGATGAAAGGGCTCATTTTATCTTGTTTGGTGAAAATTCCACAGAAGTGAGAGATGTGGAGCTAGAGCCTGAGCCTGAGTGCAATTTTGATTGGAGTTTTACTTTTGATTTTTAACTCATCCACCAAAACACAAAAGCCAGTCCCGCTTACAGACTGGCTTTTTCTGTAACCTCTCCTCACTTCACTCCCCTCAAATTTAGACCTCCAGGAAAACTACTCTCAGCAGCTCTCTAGATACCAGGGTCTCCGTGTCCAGCAGCCCATCATCACCCGCGCAAAGTGGCGCTGAATTTCTTTTCTATTCCGTCAATGATTGCCTTATTTATTGTCTCGATATCGGATTCGGTCAATGTTTTGGCGTCATCTTGAATATCCACTGATAAAGCTACAGATTTTTTGTCTGCGTCGATATGCGTGCCTGAATATATATCAAACAAATTCACGGATTTCACTCGCTTTTTATCTGCGTTTTTGATGAAGCTCAGCATTTCTCCAACTGGCTGGTCTTTATCTACAACAAATGCATAGTCACGAGTGATTGCTTGATAGTCCGACCTGACAAGCTCTGGCTTTTTGCCGTATTTTTCTTTGCCAAAAGGTAGAGCTGATATGTTCATTTCAAAAGCAATGACATCCGCATCAATCTCGAACTCTTTCAATATCAAAGGATGCACTTGTCCGAAATATCCTAGCACATTCTTCCCAAGGCAAATGCTGGCAGAGCGTGTGGGGTGATAATAATCTGGCGCGTTCTGGCGAATCTGGCACTTGTTAATATCAAGCCCAGCAGACTCAAGAATCGCAGCAATATCAGCTTTAACATCGAATAAATCAAACACACGGCAAGCTTCATGGCTATTTTTCGGAGCAATGTTTCCAGTCCGAATGCCGCTTGCATGAGTTATCACCTTATGGCCAGTATCTTCAAAAATAGGCCCCACCTCAAACAAGGACAAATCATGAAAAGATCTGTTGATATTATTATTAGCCACGCGCAGCAAATTCGGCAGAATCGACGGGCGCATATAGTCAAGGTCAGAGCTGATTGGGTTTAGCAAGGTCAGCTCCTCTTTAATAGTAGTGAAGGATTTCGCCTTCTCGCTATCCATAAATGACCAGGTGACAATTTCATCATAGCCACTGCTTGCAAGAAGACGCTTGATGTCCGAAACCCTTCTCTGATCACGCGGGATAATTCTTGCAATTGGCGCTTCCGGTAGCGGAGTTTCTGGGATTTTGTCATAACCATAGATTCGTACGATTTCCTCGACGATATCTTCTTTGATCGAAACATCATAACGCCAGCTTGGAATCGTGATCTTGATGGATTCCCCAATATTTGTGCAAATAAAACCTAATTTACATAAGATATCCTCAATTTCCTGAGGCGCCAAGCTGATATTGGTTCTTGATTCCAAGAAGCCTGCAGGAAAGTCTATCGTTCTGACCGGTAGAGCGGGATCCCCAGAGCTTACCATTTTCGAGGCGACTCCGTTGCATATAGAGAGGATTAAATCCGTCGCAAAATCCAGTGCCATATGGGTGAATTCCCGGTCAACATTGCGCTCAAAGCGATAGCGTGAATCCGTATCTATAATAAGGCGGCGGCCGGTTTTGGCTATGTGCTCAGCGTCAAAACTTGCAGCCTCCAGGATAATGCGTTTGGTATTTTTATCGCACGCGCTATTCTCGCCACCAATGATTCCACCCAGGCAATGTATATTTTTCTCATCACGAATGACGATATCGCCTGTTTTTAGCTCGTATTCTTTTTCATTAAGAGCTTTAAATTTCTCATCTGAACTTAATGTTTCAACAATTATATTGTCAGAAATTTTATCTGCATCATATGCATGCATAGGCTGTCCGAAGCTATATGAAATATAATTTGTAACATCCACAACAGGGGAGATAGAGCCAACACCAATATTATCCAGCAGATTCTTCAGCCATGTTGGCGACTCTTTATTCTCAAGATCTTTAATCTCCCGAATCGCAAATAAAGGGCAAGCCTCGCTGCCTCGCACATTGAGTGTAGTTTTTGTTTCAAATTCCTGGTTAAATTCTGGGTTCCCAAGCTTTTTTAAAGTTCCAAGCCCAGAGGCTGCAAGGTCTCTTGCAATTCCATATACACCAAGAGCATCGGCTCTGTTGGGTGTTATGTTGATATGAATAATCGGGTCATCAAGCCCGAGATATTTTGCAGCCGCATCCCCAATAACCGCATCATCTGGCAGTTCGATTATTCCGGAAGAATCTCCAGGAATGTTGAGCTCATCAGCCGAACACATCATGCCCGAGCTCTCTATGCCGCGAATCTGAGATTTCTTAATCTTGAAATTGCCGCTCGGAATCACAGTTCCGATACTCGCCAAAACAACCTTAATACCAGCCCTAGCATTCGGCGCCCCGCAGACGATTTGCAGCGTTTTGGAATCGGTCTCCACTTTGCATAATTTGAGCTTGTCCGCATCTGGGTGCGGCTCTGTTTCTATGATCTTGGCAACTTTAAAAGCCTCAAGTTCCTTCGATTTATCTACCAAATCCTCAAGCTCTAAGCCGGTCATGGTGAGTGTGTTGGTTATTTGTTCCAGTGTTGCGTCGGTATCTAGAAACTGTTTAAGCCATGATAGAGTAAATATCATCGTGTTAGCCCTCCTGCAAGTGTTGGTATATCAAGTGTTTTGAAATTATAATGGTTCAGCCAGCGCATATCTCCTTCGAAAAACTGACGCAAATCCTTTATGCCATATTTTAGCATAGCAAAACGCTCAACCCCGAGCCCGAAAGCAAAGCCTTGATATTCCTCTGGATCGATCCCAACATTTTTAAGAACATTCGGATGAACCATCCCGCAGCCCAGAACCTCTAGCCATTTATCATCCTTGTTCATTCTAATGTCAACCTCAGCAGAGGGCTCTGTGAACGGGAAAAAGCTCGGTCTGAATTGTACTTCTATGTTTGATTGCTCGAAAAAGCTACGTATGAAGTCAATAATCACATGCTTTAAATGACCCATATGAATATTTTTGTCAATAACCAATCCCTCAATCTGATGAAACATCGGCGTGTGGGTCATGTCTGAGTCAGAGCGATAAGTCCTACCCGGGGCGATGAAGCGGTAGGGCGGCTTCTCGTTTTGCATCGTGCGAATCTGAATTGGCGAGGTGTGCGTTCTGAGTAGTTTAGAATCCTCACTGGTTTTTTTCAGGTAGAAAGTGTCATGCATCTGGCGCGCCGGGTGGTTTTCGTCGATATTCAGGGCGGTGAAATTATACCAGTCATCCTCTATGCTTGGGCCGTCTTTGATGTCAAAACCATATTTGGAAAATACCTGAATGAGCTCCTCCATAGCTTGGGTGATCGGATGGATGCTACCAGTCGCCCTAGGCCTCGCCGGGGTGGTTAGGTCAAGCTTTTCAGAGGCGAAACGCTCTGTGAGTTCTTTCTTTTGCAGCAAAATTGACTGTGCATCAATCAGCTCCTGGATTTTCTGCTTCACAGAATTGATCTTTTGACCAAGCTCTTTGCGCTCTTCTGGCGCTGCTTTGCCAAGTTTCTTCATTTCTTGATTAATAAGACTGGATTTCCCAAGAAACTCGACCTTAATATCCTGTAATTCCTTGGAATTTTTGGCTGAATTAATTTTTTCATCAGCGGACTGTAATATTTCTTCTAACATAAAATTAGCTATATATATGATTTTTACTAAGCGACAGAATAGTATATTTTATCGGGAATTACAAGAATCGTTTAAATTTATAATCACTATTCTCTTGCTTGTTTGGGGAATGTGCTGTATAGTGGTCTCAAGAGTTTTTGTACTGACTATGTATTCTACGTCAGTGGCTTCGGCTACGGATGGCAATGCGTGACTAATCTTGTGAGTGTTTCATTTAAGAGTCTAGCAAAATGCAAATTTTAGGTATTCTGGCTCTCTATGGTATTTTCAAAAGTTGTTTTTGAAAATCTTAATGTAACACAATTAAAAAGGTTAATTATTATGGCTACAGGTACAGTAAAATGGTTTAATAACACAAAAGGATATGGTTTTATAGCTCCTGATGATGGAACTAAAGATGTATTCGTTCACATCAGCGCACTTGAAAAAGCTGGTATGTCTGGTCTTGAAGACGGTCAAAAAATCAAGTTTGAAGTTGTTAATGAAAAAGGCAGAGATTCAGCTGGTAATCTAGAAGTCTAATCAGATTTTTATTTCGGAGCGCGGGTGTTTGATTGATATTCGTGCTCTGAGTTTGTAAGAAGCTATGTGCGTAGGTCTAGAATATTTTAGGTTTACACATAGTTTTCAAGAGGTTGCGTCCGTAGGTCTGGAATATTCTGGGGTTGCGGGCGTGGTTTTTAAGAAGTTAATTGCTAAAAAGTTTTTCATTTAGTTGTCCGGTTGAGTGTTTATATTTGCGCGGTGTTTTTGCCGAGCAAATCTTGAGCTTGAAGAGGCATCTGTGGAGAGATGTTTTTGGATTAACTCCTAACTATAAGTTGGTCTTACTTCGCGCAAAATGCGAGGTATGGTTGCATGAGGCAGGATTAGCCGAGTGAAGCTGAGATTGGTTGTATGAGGCTAGGATTGATCGAGTGAGATTGAGACTGGTTGCATGAGGCTGGGATTGATCGAGTGAGACTTAGACTGGTTACATGAGGCAAAATGGCTGAGTGAAACTGGGGTCGGTAGCATAAGACATAGTCTAGCATAAATCTTGGCGATGGTCGGTTTTGCGATAGTTTGGGAGTTATAATTCGTATATATAGGTTTGCCAGCATGCTATTTTGTGCATATGGTATTTCTCCTTAGAGCGATAAGAGATCAAAAATCCTATCCACCCACTGTTGCAGCAGCGCTTGAGTTTTTGCGCCTGCCAGCTTTATCTATTCCTGATACGGATTATGGATAAGGAGGTTACTGCGGCGTAGCAAATCAAAATGCTTTTCTAGCTTAAATATATATTCAACATATGAGGATTATTATGGAAAAATTCAGCGAGGCCGGTATACCCGAGCCGTTACTACACCGTCTTACAGAGATGGGATTCACAACTCCAACACCGATTCAAGCAGAAGCGATTCCGCACGCTCTAGAAGGGCGCGATATTCTTGGTTCAGCACAAACTGGAACTGGAAAAACGGGCGCTTTTGGCATTCCGCTAGTTACGCATTTAATGAATAATGCGAAGGGTAGTGCTTTAGTTTTGCTACCAACGCGCGAGCTTGCTGTGCAGGTGATGAAGGCTTTAGAGCAATTCACAGGACGCGGGAAAATCTCTACTGCTTTATTGATTGGTGGAGAAGATATGCAAAGACAATACAGGCAGCTTAATGCAAAGCCGCGTTTGGTTGTTGGCACTCCTGGTCGTATTAACGATCACTTAACACGCAAAAGTCTGAAGCTAAACGACACAGATTTCCTAGCATTAGATGAAGTTGACCGCATGCTTGATATGGGTTTTGGGATTCAGCTTGATGCTATCGCAAAGCACTTGACTGCAAAGCGTCAAACATTGATGTTCTCAGCGACATTACCAAAAAATATACAAAAACTTTCTGCGAAATATTTGAATGATCCTGTGCGTATTTCGGTTGGCGCGACTCATGCCCCGGCTGCGAATGTGAAGCAAGAGCATGTAAAATTGACTGACTCAGAAAAATATCCGCGTTTGTTGGATGAGATTTCTGAGAGAGAAGGTTCTATCATTGTTTTTGTAAAAACAAAATACTCAGCAGATGGCATGGCGAAAAAGCTTCGCAAAAATGGTCACAAGGTTGATGCGTTGCATGGCGATTTGCGTCAAAACAAGCGCAGCAGTGTGATTTTAGCTTTCCGTCAGCAAAAATATCGCATCCTGATTGCAACAGATGTTGCAGCAAGAGGTCTTGATATTCCGCATATTCAGCACGTGGTCAACTATGATCTGCCTCAGAATCCGGAAGATTATATACACCGTATTGGCAGAACAGCCCGTGCTGGCGCAGAAGGGAATGCACTAAGTTTCCTAAGCCCCGCAGATGGTATCAAATGGAGAGCTATACAGCGCCTATTGAACCCAGATTTAAAGGATAATTCTGGCGGCGAGGGAAGAAAAAAATCTGGCCGCAAACCATTCAAAGGCAAGCCTGGCGCAGGTAGGTCTGGCACAGGTAAGCCTGGTCAGCGCAGACCGGGTCAAAACAAGCCAGGTCAGAACTGGAAAGGAAGAAAAAAAGCTGCGTAAATAGAGAAGCGTGGAGTTTTGCAGATAAAGCTTTAGCGCGCCGCAAAGATGCAGGATGCAACATACAGCTTGCACCTTGCACAGGCAAGTAATCTTAAGGATAAATGGCATATACTTAGTTATTTATTCTTAAGAAGCTACACGGGTAGGCCTAAAATACCCCGTATTTTTGATCTTTTTCCATCTATTTTTTAAATTAAAATATATCCAATATTTTAACTCAAAAATTTAAATCTAGATGAAAAAATCTCTAAAAATACGAAATATTCTAGGCCTGCGGACGTAGCTTCTAAGAAGGCTTTGCTGGCAAGGGCATACATTTTGTATTTTAGGCCTGCCCGCGTGCTTCAAAAGCCCCTAAAAAAACTAGTCGAACAATTCTCCGCTAAATATAAAGCGTTCTACAGATTCAGATATCATAATTATCGTATAATATATCAATTATTTGAGAAAAACTGACCACTAAAGTGAGCCATGGAAGCTGGATTTATTAGAAATAAACTATATTAATGAGTTTCCGGCAAGTATTATCCTTGCAATTTGCAATCAGATGTCCTAATTTACAAGGATGATAGATAGAAAAGTACGATATCTTATAGAAAAAGCTTTAAGCCGTCAGCCTGCTGTGGCTATTATTGGTGCTCGCCAGGTTGGTAAAACGACGCTTGCACTTGATATCGCAAAAGGCAGAACTTCACTCTATCTTGACCTTGAATCATATATAGATCGAGAAAAGCTACAAGATCCGATTTTCTTTTTTGATCAATATCCAGATGATTTAATCATACTTGATGAAATTCATCGCATGCCTGAATTATTTCAAACATTACGTGGTGTGATCGATAGTGATAGGCGCAAAGGCAAAAAAACGGGGCGTTTTTTAATCCTAGGATCAGCCGGACTTGATCTTTTAAAACAGTCGGGAGAAAGTCTTGCGGGGCGCATTGGTTATGTGGATATGACTCCGCTTACTGCCTTGGAGATAGATCCGAATGATGTTGTGAAATTATGGGTTAGAGGCGGATTTCCTGAGAGTTTTTTAGGGAGCAGCTCGGAGGATAGTTTTCTTATAAGAAAAGATTTTATAAGAACATATTTAGAAAGAGAAATCCCTCAATTTGCTCCTCGTTTTCCGGTTGAAACATTAGAAAGATTATGGATGATGCTTGCACATTGTTCTGGTGGAATGTTAAACAGTTCAAAGCTTGCTTCCAATCTTTCTATATCCACAAAAACGGTTAGTTTTTATATAGATTTATTGGTTGATTTATTATTATTTAGACGTTTAAAACCATTTCACGCTAATATAGGAAAAAGGCTTGTTAAAGCTCCTAAAATATACATTCGAGATAGCGGAATATTACATGCAACATTGGGAATTACGGAATATAACGCGCTTGCCGGGAATCCTATTGTCGGAGCAAGCTGGGAAGGTTTTGTGATTGAGAATATTCTGTCAGTTGTGCAAGCGGGAACAAGGGCAAGTTTTTATCGTACATCGGCCGGGGCGGAAATTGATCTTGTGCTAGAAATGCCAAATAATGATATTTGGGCAATAGAAATAAAAAGCGGCTTAACTGCGAAACCAAGTAAAGGTTTTTATAACGCAATCGAGGATATTAAAGCAACGCATAGATTTGTGGTTTATTCAGGAAAAACACAATATCCAATATCTGAAAACATTCAGGCAATTAGCTTAATCGGAATAATGAAATTGTTAGAAGCTACGTCAGCAGGCCTAAAAGACCCTGCATCTTCTGCCTTTGGCGGGGGGTAATTTCATAGAATAAACTATAAACCTATCCCTTCTTGCTTCTTGCATTGCTTTTGA
Organism: Rickettsiales bacterium; assembly: GCA_002402195.1. GTDB lineage: Bacteria > Pseudomonadota > Alphaproteobacteria > Rickettsiales > Rickettsiaceae > Megaera_A. The sequence continues at coordinate 11,863 of NVVL01000014.1, forward strand.
TTAGCGGCGATGTGGTTGCTGTTTCTCACTTTTTTCATCCCACCTATACTACATTACTCCACCCCATCATTCCGCTCCTTATCTAGTCCGGCCATAATTTAATGCTTTCGACCGGAGTTCGTTTTTTTCTTGTGAACAACAGAAGGTGTCGGGTTAGGGGGGGAGACTTCTACTGGCGGCTTGGTCTCAGGTGGATGCGGTTCAAAACGCTTCCGAGGCGGCGTGGTGACGGGCGCATGAGGAGTGAACTTCTTGCCAGATCTTTTGCTTAAACTAGCATTTATATTTTGTATGATTCTGGCATTTTCCGGATTATGCATAAATTCATGCGCTGAATTTGTGCCGCCAGTAAGAGTGGTGAATAGATTCGAGGTATTGTCTTTAAGCTGCTCCCATCTTTGTGACCAGCTGAATTTTATGCCAAGTTTTGAGGAAGATTCCCTGATGATTTTCTTTGCATTTTTGCGCAGAGAATCTTCATTTGAATAGTCAAGGAGAGGAGTCATGATAGACACTACAGCTTCTTCCATAGAGTCTATTTCTCGATCGCCAAGAGTTGTAATCGTTTGATGTGTTGAGCATGAAGCTAGAAGCTTCGAGGTAAATTCTTCTTGCTTTTCTTTGTCTGATTCAGTCGAGCAAAACGCAATTGATGCTGTTGATAAATCAGAAAAATTTACTGGGTGATTGGAGGCTTCGTCCGCCAGAATATTGATTTTTTTAAGTAATGTTGCTTTGAGCTTCTCGCTTTTTGGATGAATATGAGTGGCTGCGTATTTTATTGACTCAGCATCACCCATTATATTTTTTAAACCTTCCCAAGCAAAACTAGATATTGGGCGATCATTCTTAATGCTATCAAAATACTCTTCAATAGTATCCTTTCTTAACCTGGTGTAAGCGTCTAAGGGATTAGAGGTCTTTGAGAGAGTTAAATTTTCTGGAATTGTAAACTCTAAATTTTCATTGATTCTGTTAATATCAAATCGTATTTCAGGGGGGGCGGTAGCGCATCCCGGTATAAATTCATTGCTGGTTAATCCAGTTATGTTAACTGATGCAAGCATTTCAAGGTAAGGTTTTAATTCCCCTTCCGGGTCGTCCTGACTACGTAGTATAATTTTCGATCTATTTAGTATTTTAACTTCCCCATCAGAAGTATCAATGAAGATACTTGTTCGATCGCGAGGAGTGTCCATTCCCCATATGTTTTCCATATCTGGATGTGCTTTGTGCAAGACACTAACACAAGACGCAGCCCACCCTAAATCAAAAAGACCTTGTTGCCAAGAGGATATTATGAATTCTCTCTGTTCTCCTGTAAGGTTTATCTCTTTTGAGGTCATGATCTCTTCAACAAAAGAGCCACGTACCATTCCGTTTTCAGTCTTTAATAATATAGCGGTTCTACTAAGATCTCGTGCTGTTTCCCGTTTATGTTCTTCTAAATAGTTGCTAAGTTCTCTGTCTATATGCTCTTGCAGAATTTTAACAGTGACATTGTTTTCATTTAATTTAAGCAAGGCTTGAGCTGATACTCTTTCGATAAAATGTGCATCAATCTGTATTTCAGAACAGGCAATGACGAAGTTATTATACTCTTCAGATCTATCGTTAGGCTTGTTTATCTCTTTGTAAAATGCCTCTTGGAATGGAGGAATGTTATACTCTACAAGCGCTTGTCTTTTAGTAATCATTTCAAGGTCATGCAATAGAGCTTTAGAATGTTGCTCTCTAATTTGCTCTATAGTCATTGGTGGAGTTTTGTTGAGAGATACATGAAACTCTTTAAGACCTTCTGTATAAATTTGAGACTTCAAAGTCATCCAATTTGCAAGGGGAGTTATCTCTGCATCATGCGCAACCCCTTCAACATATGTTTCAAGGTCGGAAATTTCGAAAGAAATTTGCTCGCGGAATGGCTGGTCTTTATTTTTCATATGAATAATTGATATTAATTACACTAGTATTTAGAACTAAGTAGTAATAATATGATAACTTATATTGTTTATAAAAAA
>NVVL01000015.1 GCA_002402195.1 Rickettsiales bacterium
ATAGAGGCCTCATACTCAGCTCTTATCAATGCGTTAACTTCCGTCCAGGAACCAAGCTCAATAGGAGGGATATCTTGATAAGCTCTTGTAAAAAACACCCCCTTCCCGCGCGCAGCCACAACCGCATCTGCTAGCTGCTTATTATCTAATAATGGTTCTTGCAAGTATGGGACCATATTTGCAGCAGCAGAATGCATAGCTTCTTGAGCCATATAAACTTCCCTGATACCATCCGCGCAGGTAGGATGTTTTTCAATAACTTGCTGCAAGAGATATGCATTGGCGCCCCTGATTGTAGAGTCACTTTGGGAGTATATGAGGATTTTTATTATTATTTCTTCTACTAAACCATGTGTGATTTCATCATCACCAGCGTTACTCAAACCGGCCCTGATAATTGAAGCAAGATCCTCATCAGCCGCAATTGAGTCAATAACGGCTTCAACAATCTGAGCTGCATTAGCAACATCAAATATTTTCAAGAACTTAGATATTAATTCGCCAGGGGGACTATTTTCCATTTCTGAAAATAATGCAAAAATCTGCGCTTCCTCACCAGGATTGTATATTTCTCTATAAGGGTGGAAACTCTTTGCTACATGACGCGTATTATTGCCCGTAATAAAAATAGTAGCCAACTCAGCAACCCAATCGAGTGTTTCGCCAGATACACCACAAGTGCCATGAGACATACACCACTTCACCGCAGCCTTATACTCAGCTCTTATCAATACGTTAACTTCCTTCAGGAAATCATGCTCCGGGGTCTCATTTTGTTGACAAGCCATCGAAAATAACACCCCCCTCCCGCGCGCAGCCACAACCGCACCTGCTAGCTCCGCATCGGTTAGCTGTTTATCTGCCGGTGGGGCTTCTTGAAATAAGGACGGCACGGAGCAATCTTGTATATGTATATGTTTCATAAGTTTATTATATAGAATTTGCTAGAGTCAGTTTTAATATAGCTATTAATGATAGAAAAACTACTCATTTTTTGCTTTTTAAGGTGAGGGGATGGGTATTTTTTTAAATATGTTGTTTAATTATAATTTATAAAAGCAAAGCGTATATTCTATCACCACAAAATTATTAAACCTATGAGGGAAATGGTATCAACCTCCCCCCAGTCCAAACTTCTCAAGCACCTCCTCGATTTTATCACCTATGAGTGGATTTTCGAGAACATAATCGATACCAGCATCTAGATATTTGGGGTCTTGCTTTACTGGGGTTCTTGGAATCAACACGCTGATAATTGCGGGCTCTCTGTTTAGCTCGGTCTCTGAACTGCGTATTTGAAGTGCGATATCGGGGGTTTTCTGTATGAATATTAGATTATATTCCGTTTTCGCAAGCATTCTAAGCGCATCCCTGCCAGTGGCTGCCATATCCGATAGTGCAGTTGAAACTTTTCTTCCACAGGCGGGCTAGAGTAGTATTGAGAGGGTTATGGTTTATTGATAAAATTTTGATTTCTTTAGTCATAATAATTATAATTCTCCTTAGATTGATAAAAAAACATGATTCGGAGATTACGTAGCAGAAGGTTATTTGCCAAGAACAAATACCCAGTAACACCAGTCATTTAGCAGGCTATGCGATTATTATGCAGCATTGAAATATCAGCAATTTTGCTGAGTGGGGATTATTTGTGGCTCTGGGGTATTTTGATATGGATAGTTGTAGGATCAAACCTACTACTGATCCTTTTGGGGTAAAACTGTTACCTATGTCTCAAGAATAAACTGTTACCTATGTGCTCGGTATATACCAACTAAATTTACGAAAAGATGGTGCCGGATGTCGGATTCGAACTGACGACCGACCGCTTACAAGGCGGTTGCTCTACCACTGAGCTAATCCGGCGAAATATATATAAGTCAAAAATTAAAGGCAGAGTATTATAAACTCAAATAGCTCCTTTATATATACAGGCTAACAAACTAAAAATGCAATAATAAAACTAATGGTCAATCAGCTAATCATAGTCTTTATCAAAACACCCCAGATACTACTAAAACCTCTCAAGCCCTTGATAGCTAGCTCCTAGCATCTTGACAAGTTTAGTACTATACTAAGTTTCAGTTTCCAAGCCTCAGCAAATTCAAGCTTCTAAGGCCTACTACAAACTCTTCAATCCTCTAAAAGACTTCTCTCAAACGCATTGACACCCTACACGAACTTACGTTCCATAGTAAGGTGTTTTTTACTTAGCTTTAGCCTGTTCTTTTAACTCTTTTTTAGAAGGCTTTGTTGTTTGCGCCTTCTGCTTTATCTCCATTTTCTTAAGAATGGAATCTGGTAACTTAATACCAGCTTCTTTGATAAATCTTGCCACACGCTCAGTTGGTTGTGCACCGCGCGCGAGCCAGTGCTCAATGCGATCAGCTTTCAGAGAAACACGATCCTCATCATCTCTCTTAAGTAAAGGGTTATAAGTTCCGAGCTTTTCAATGAAAGCGCCATCTCTCGGGGCTCTCTCATCTGCTACTATAACTCTATAATAAGGGCGTTTTTTTGCGCCACCTCTTGCCAAACGAATTTTAACTGCCATATATACAAAACTTATTTAATTTTTTCTTCTTTAAACTCAACATGCTTACGCACTTTCGGGTCGTACTTTCTAAAAGACAACTTCTCAGTTAGCGTTTTAGGATTACGTTTCTTTACAAGGTAATAACCAGTGTCTGCAGTGCTGACGAGTTTTACCAAAAGATTTTTACTTTTCTTTTTAGACACTTTTCTTGTACTCTTTTTAAAATCATTTCTTACAAAAGACTAAAGGTAAAATATAGCTAGACGAACAATTAGTCAAGATTAAAATGCGTAAATTACGTTATATCTGCATAATTCTTTATCTTTCTAGCAATTTTGTATGTATTTTGAGGAAATATGACGATAATACAAACACAAAAACACCCAACACAACCACTCCCGTTAATGCAGATGCTTTTATCAAAAAGCTCTTCGAATAGAACAAATACCCATAATAATAATTAAAGGTTACTATACTCGCAAGCATGCAGGACGAACTTAGAACTATTTTTGCTGAAAAAAGTTTGATATCAGGATGAATTTTAAACCCCCCGTATTTCCCGGAATGGCGAGCCAGCATCCAAACATTGAACCAGCTGGCAATTGACGAGCCGATCGCAATGCCAATATGACCAAACGGAATCATCAATATGACATTCAAAATCGTGTTAAGCAGCAGGGAATATACAGTGATTCGCAAGGGGGTTTTTGTATCTAAATTTGCATAAAAAATCGGGGTTATGATTTTCGCCACAACAAAAGCCGGCAGCCCCAGAGAAAACGCAGCAAGAGCATTAGCCGTGAGCGCCGTATCCGCTGGCGTAAAGGCTCCATGCTCGTAAATAATATGGATTATAGGCGCAGATAGCACAAACAAACCGAACATTGCAGGGATAGAGATAGCCAGCGCAATCTTGATCGAATTATTTTGCAGCGTATTTGCTTTGGCAAAATCCTTCTGTTTATAAATACGTGAGAGCTCCGGCAGCAGGAGCGTTCCGAACGTTATGCCAATCAGTGAAAGTGGCAGCTGATACAGGCGCTCAGCATATGACAAAATAGACACCGCCCCGGGCAAAAAGCTAGCAATAGATTGTGATAAAAAAAGATTCAGCTGCTGCGCGCCCGAGCCCAAAGTGGCCGGCCCCATATTTTTAAGCAGCTTTTTAACCTCCCTGTCTTTTGGATGGAATAAAAATGGAAAGGTGAGCCCCGCCCGCTTCAGGCAAACATACATAAAAGCTACTTGGAAAATGCCGGCTATCACTAATGCATAGGCGACGCTAAAATGCGGGCTGTGTTTTTCTTGAAAAACATAAGTTATGCCAATCACACAAATGCTCATAATGATGGGCACAAAGGCAAATGCAGCGAATTTTTTCACCGAATTGAGCATCCCGCCAAACAACGCCGTGATTGAGACAAATATGAGATAAGGGATTGTTATCTGGCATAATGTGGTGGTTAATTCGTATTTTTCTGGGTCATTGAAAAAACCAGGCGCAATGATCAGCATCATATATGGCATAGATATTTGCAAAATGATGGTTAGTACGGTCAATATCAACAGTAAAAGTGCAAAAACTTCGCCGCTAAATTTCAAAGCTTCATCCTTGGAAGTGATGAGCTTCTCGTTGAACATTGGGATGAACACAGCAGAAAGAGCCCCTTCCCCGAATATTCTGCGAAAAAGATTCGGTAGCTTAAATGCGACATTCACAGAGTCTGCAATGCCAGATGTGCCAAATGTTGCTGCGATGAATAGCTCCCTTGCAAGGCCGAAAAGCCTAGATAGCATAGTGAAAAAGGCAATGACAATTCCCGAACGTAGCAACATGAGTTTTAAATTTATGTTTTTAGAATCTGTAAGTAATCTAGTATTCTGCACTATTTTCAGCAGGAATCAAGGGATTTCTAGATTATTTTTAGAAGGTTTTCTAGGGAAGATGGATGGGTGGATGGTTATTGCTATTAAAATCAGAAGTTTGAGTTTAAGCTTGTGAGTTTAGATTTGTGATTTCAAATTTGATTATACAGGCCAATATTTCGTGTAACAAACATACATTATACATAAATATTGGCCTGCCTTTAAGAAGCTGCGCAGGCAACCTCGCAAATCATGATGCAAGCACCCTTAGCCTAAAGATTTAAGGTTAGTTGCTGATTGCTTTCCTTTATTGTCAGAAACTTCAAACTCAAGCTTCTCGCCTTCATTCAGGTTATTAAAACCAGCTGATTCGACTGCACTAATGTGAACGAATACGTCCGGTGAGCCGTCTTCGGGGGCGATGAATCCATATCCTTTTGTTGGGTTAAACCACTTTACTATACCTGTTGTCATAAATGTAATCTCTTTAATACTTAACGTTTTATACTAAACCTAACTTGAAACACTCAAGATAAGCCACAAGCCCAAAATACCCTAAGGTTCTTTGAAGCTCATCTGATGGTTATACACTGTTTAACCCGGGAGGCAAGATAATTTATAGCCCTGTTAAATATATAAATATAAATCACTGTTGCATTACTGCCGCTTTTAATCTGGCAAGTAGCTTTTCTCCAGCAGACTCACCCATATCCGAAGCATGCTCCTCCTCCGCCTCTTCTTCATGGTGAAATACAAATCTACCATCATCATCAGAGAGCATGTAACGCGCCAGGATAACCCCGCCGCTAAGCACTGCATATGCCGATAAAGGCGTGCGGCAACTCGCATCTAGATAGGCAAGGAAGCTCCGCTCAGCTTGCGCTACGCTCCATGTTGGCAGATGATTGATCTTAGCGCAAATTTCGCGCGTCAGGGCGTCATCATCTCTTATCTCAATGCCTATTATCCCCTGCCCTGCAGCTGGGAGCATCTGACTTGTTTCGATCATATGACAATATGCAGGATCAAATAGGCTTGACCTGATGAGCCCGGCTGCTGCAAGGATTGTTGCATCAATGTCACTATTTTTGAGCTTATCCAATCTTGTGTTAATATTTCCTCTGAATTGAACCAGTTTTAAATCTGGCCTTTCTTGCTGGATGATAATCTTCCTACGCACGGAAGATGTACCAATCACAGAGCCATGCGGGAGCTCCTGGATGCTCTTATAATCTGCGGAAATAAAACAATCTCTAGCATCCTCGCGCTCAAGGACGGCCGCAACCAGCAACCCCTCTGGCAATATCCCCGGAACATCCTTGAGCGAATGCACGGCGAGATCTATCTCATTGGCAAGGAGCGCCTCTTCTAGCTCTTTCAGGAACAAAGCCTTGCCGCCAATATCATAGAGGTTTCGGTCAGTGATTTTATCGCCCGTTGTGACCATAGGCACGATTATGCACTCTGCGCCTGGAAAATGCCGCTCTATCACGCGGATAACCATATTAGTCTGAATGAGAGCAAGCTTGCTTTTTCTAGTGCCGATTCTTATTTGCATATATTTGTTATTTATATAAGTTTATATCAAATCAGCTTATATTAACTCAAAGGAGCTACTTACAACCAGCTGATTTCCCTCTATTTTTCCGCTCCCACCAATAGTAATTGGGTGGCTTACTCTTCCGTGACCTATTCCAGTTGTTTTATATGCGGCAATGCCACCCAGATACTCTGCTGAAAAGACGCGGAGAGTTGCTTCTGCGTGTTTATCCGCTTTTGTGAAGTCTCCAAATATCACTGCCGCGGCCTCTTTGAAAAGGCCAGCATTATGCATATGCATTAAAGAGCGATGAATGCGGTAGCCTTTCTCGTTCACATCCTCGATAAACAAAATTTTCCCGCTGATGTTGGGGTGGAGCTTAGTGCCAAGCAGACTGCATATTAATGTCATATTCCCTCCAAGCATTTCAGCCGAAATAGCGGGGGCTGAGATGGCAGTTGTAGTGCTGGGCACGAGCGCATCTGTAGCGCTAGTTGCTGCATCATTGAGAGGGGTGAGGTCTAAAGTAATATCCCCGCCGCTAAGAACAGACAGAACATCACCAAACATATGTTTGTATGAGTCATTCACAAGGGTGTGGATCGATGGGAAATTATAATGTTGATTAAACAGAAAATGTAGCACAGTGATATCGCTGAACCCTATGAGAATCTTGGCACCGGAGGGGTTTACATCCAAACAATCAAAAACTATCTCCGAGCATCCATAACCACCGCGAAAGGCTGAGATTATCTTGACTTCCGGGTCTTCCAGAGCGTTCTTTAATTGCCGCAGCCTCTCAGCCCTTGGGGCTGCAAAATATCCTAAACTATCACCAGCAAAGATTTTATCATCATATTCGCAGCGAAATCCGGCATTTTGGAATAGATTCATGGCAACACCAAGCTTTTCCATGCTTTTTTCTACATCCAAAACCCCGTCATCATCGTTTGCCCCAGAGGCTGGAGCGATGATAGCGACTTTGTCTTTTTCTCGGTCAAATTTGATCATAAAATCTATATATGCTGAACTATATACTAATACTTAACCATACGCTGAGCTTTCTAGCAATGCTGAGCTTTCTTAACTATCCCCCACTCTTAAAGCGGCGATGAATGCAGATTGAGGAATTTCAACATTACCCACATTACGCATTCTTTTCTTACCAGCTTTTTGCTTCTCGAGCAGCTTACGCTTTCTGGATACATCACCGCCATAGCATTTGGCAAGAACATCTTTTCTCATGGCCTTCACATTTTCTCTGGCTATGATCTTTCCGCCGATGGCAGCTTGAACTGCGATCTGGAATAATTGCCGCGGGATCAAATCTTTAAGACGGTTGCATAAATCCCGCCCGCGCGACTCCGCTCTTGATTTATGAACTATAGTCGAGAGCGCATCAACTGGCTCTGAATTGACCAGAATGCTGAGCTTCACAAGATTGCTCACCTCATACCCATCCATTTCCCAGTCGAAGCTTGCATAGCCCTTGGTGCAGCTTTTTAGGCGGTCATAGAAGTCAAAAACTATCTCATTTAATGGGAGCCTGTAAATCAGCATAATCCTGCCAGCGATATATTTCATATCCACCTGAACTCCGCGCTTATCTGTGCACAAAGCAAGCACCGAACCTAAATATTCTTCCGGCACCATGATTGTTGCTTTTATCCAGGGCTCGTGTATAGAGTCAATAGTCTGAACATCCGGGAAGTCAGCGGGGTTGTGAACCTCCATCTGCTTGCCGTTTGTTAGGTTTACTTTATAAATTACGCTAGGCGCCGTGGTGATGAGGTCAAGGTCAAACTCGCGATCAAGCCTTTCTTGCACGATCTCAAGATGGAGCAAACCGAGGAACCCACAACGAAAACCAAAGCCAAGAGCGGTGGAAGTCTCGGTTTCAAACTCAAGGCTTGCATCGTTTAGATGAAGCTTTTCTAGGGAGTCTCTAAGCGTCTCAAATTCTGATGCATCTGTTGGGTAGAGGCCACAAAATACTACTGGAAGATTTGGTTTGAAACCAGTAAGCATCTGGACTTCCTCACCATTTTCCGTGATAGTATCACCCACTTTGCAGTCAGTTACTTTTTTGATTGAAGCCGTGAAGAACCCTACCTGCCCCTGCTCTAGCGAGTCGCACATGACCTTCTTGGGCGTAAAATAACCGACATTATCTATGTTATATGTCTTGTTTGTTGAAAGCATTTTAACTTTCATGCCCTTTTTCAAAGAGCCTTGGAACACACGAATTAGAATCACCACGCCTAGATATTGATCATACCAACTATCCACCAGCAGAGCCTTTAAAGCATCCGGGCTTTCCTTCTCGACGAACTCATTTTTAGGAGGCGGGAGGCGGTGCACGATTGCCTCTAACACATCCTCAATACCGAGACCAGTTTTAGCCGAAATTAGCAGCGCATTGGATGCATCTATTCCGATCACATCCTCTATCTGCTCCTTTACTTGATCAGGTTCCGCTGCTGGCAGATCCACCTTATTCAGTACAGGCACGATATCATGATTATTATCCATTGCCTGGTAAACATTGGCAAGTGTTTGCGCCTCCACACCTTGGCTAGCATCCACCACAAGCAACGACCCCTCACAAGCAGCAAGGCAGCGGCTTACCTCGTAAGAAAAATCCACGTGACCGGGAGTATCCATCAAATTCAGGTGATATATATTACCGTCTTTGGCTTTATATTCAAGACGCACGGTTTGTGCTTTGATTGTTATGCCGCGTTCGCGTTCAATATCCATTGAATCGAGGATTTGTTGGCTCATTTCACGTTTTTGCACCCCTCCGCAAAATTCAATCAAACGGTCAGCTAAGGTGGATTTACCGTGATCTATATGGGCAATTATTGAGAAATTACGTATAAATTTATGGTCTGTCATCTAAATATTTTAAAAAATTACTATAAATTAGCGAGAATAGACGGTAGTATATAGCAAAATATCCTTTTGAGGTAAAATAAATGCGCGCAGAACTGGAAAATTTAAAAAACAAAATCACGCTATCCATAGGTTTGATTGGGAGGTCTCTTTGACCCGGTTAGCTTAAAACAACGTCTGGATGAGCTTGAAGAAATCTCTCTTGATAAAGATTTATGGAACGACCCAAAGAAAGCAAGCACCTTGCTTAAGGAAAAAAGCCTGCTCGAGAAAACTCTGGGCTTGTATAATCATATAAATGACGGGCTGGCTGAAAATATCGAGCTTGCAAGCATCGCAGAGGAAGAAAATGATACGAAAATGGCAGATCAAATCCAGAAAGATCTCGAAGCCATAGCCAAATCTGCAGAAAAATTCGAAACAGAATGCCTATTCTCTGGCGAGGCGGACAACAATAATTGTTTCCTTGAAATCAACGCAGGCGCAGGCGGCACAGAAAGCCACGATTGGGCTTTGATGATGATGCGAATGTATATGCGCTTTGGCGAGCGGATGGGCTTTAAAACAGAAATCATCAACATAATCAACGGCGAGGATGCGGGGATAAAATCTTGCTGCATCAAATTCAAAGGGGATATGGCTTATGGATGGCTTAAAACGGAATCTGGCGTGCATCGCTTAGTGCGAATCTCCCCCTTTAACTCAGCCGGAAAGAGGATGACTAGCTTTGCCTCTTGCTGGGTGTATCCTGAGGTGGATGATAATATAGACATCGTGATTGAGGATAAAGATCTCAGAATCGATACATACAGAGCCTCTGGCGCGGGCGGGCAGCACGTTAATACCACAGATTCTGCCGTGCGCATTACTCACATACCAACAAATATCGTAGTGCAAAGCCAGAATGATCGCTCCCAGCATCGCAATAAGGCAGAGGCTATGCAGATGTTGAAGGCTCGTTTATTTGACCTTGAACTGAAGAAAAAGACGGAAGAGTCCGACAAGCAAAATGCTGCTAAGACTGATAATGGCTGGGGTCATCAGATCAGGTCATATGTTTTGCAGCCATATCAGATGGTCAAGGATTTAAGAACTAACTATGAAACTAGCAACTCTGCAAAGGTGCTAGACGGCGATCTTGAAAAATTTGTCTCAGCCTCCCTTGCCGCAAATGCAAATAAAATAAATGGCTAGAAAGATTAGAAAATAGATGACTAGAGAATAAGTGATTAGAAAATAGGTGATTAGATTTATGAAAGAAAAAAGAATAGGTATATTTGGTCTTGGAGTCACAGGAGAATCAGTTTTCACTACATTAGATGGGGCGGATAAAGTAGATGGCACAGACAAAGAAATCATCTGCTGGGATGACTCAGAGGATAACAGAAATCGCTTCCAAACTAAGTTCGAACATTCCACCCTTGCCCCGCTATCCAGCCCGGAATGGAGCAAGCTAGATACGATAATAATCAGCCCCGGAATCTCCAAACTACATGAGGTATTTTCACTGGCTGCTAGCCATAACATACTGATTTCCTCGGATGTTCAGCTTTTCATTGATAATAACCCAGACTCTGAATTAATCATCATCACAGGCACTAATGGCAAGAGCACGACGACGGCTTTAATCGGCCATATTCTGACTTGCAGCGGGATTGATCATGATATTGGCGGGAATATTGGACCTGCTGTTTTATCTCTGCCAAAGAACAAGAAATATTACGTATTAGAGCTTTCTTCCTTTCAAATTGATTTACTCAAAAAGTTCGAGCCTGCTATTTCCGTATTATTAAACCTAACTCCCGACCACATAGATAGGCATGGTAGTTTTGACAAATATTGCGCAGCAAAGGCGAGGATTTTCGACAATGACGGGCTTAAAATCATCGGAACTAATAGTGATAAATCCAAAGAATTATACGAAAAACTAAAGAAAACTGGGGATAAAAAAATTGTTCCAATCAGCAGTGATGAGGGGATAAACTGTACCTCGGATACTATTACGGATAATTTCTTTGACCGCAAATCTTATCATATGGAAACTTTAGTAAACCTGACTGGTGTGCATAATTGCGAGAATATCGCAGCCGCCTTTGCTGTGTGCCGGGCGATGGGCTTGAAGGCAGGTGAGATCATTCAGCATATCAAAAGCTTTGGTGGTTTGAAACATAGAATGCAGTTCCTGGGAAACATAGAGAATATCAGCTTTTACAATGACAGTAAGGCTACTAACACAAACTCAGCAGCTAGCTCCATATCTTCGCTGGATAACGTATTATGGCTAGCTGGAGGCGTTTTTAAGGAAGACAACCTAAAACCCCTTGGTAATTCCATAAAAAACATCAAAAAAGCATATCTTTTTGGTGAGAGTAAATTACTTTTCGCAGAATATCTGGAAGGAATTGCCGAGTATAAAATTTATGATAATATGGAAAAAGCCTTCTACTCTGCCGTTCGTGATGCTAAAATAGAGGGGGAATCTGCAAATATTCTGCTGGCCCCTGCTTGCACATCGCTTGATCAGTTCAAGAATTTCGAAGACAGAGGAGAGCGCTTTATCCAGCTATTTGAGGCTATAAAATAAATGTATGGTTTTGGTAAAAATAATTTTGTCCAGCGCTGGTGGCGAGGGGTTGATCAACAGCTGATCATCGCGCTTACGATCTTGATTGCATTCAGCCTAATGCTAGTGACCACCACAAGCATGGCAATTGCCGAGAAAATCGGCCTGAGGGACAATTATTTCTCACTAAGACAGGTGATCTATCTCTTTATTTCGGCCGGTTTATTGATATTATTCTCCTCTTTTGACAAAAAATGGATAAAACGAATTGGCATTTTAGGCTTTTTAGTTAGTATCGTCATGATGATTTTGATCAAATTTTATGGGTACGAAGTCAAAGGAGCCCGCCGCTGGATCAGCATAGCTGGTTTTTCTTACCAAGCCTCCGAGTTCCTCAAGCCATTCTTTTGGATAGTGACTGGCTGGATTTTGTCACTTAAATATCACGAAGATTTCCCGAGCTTCACCGTATGCGCGGCGCTCTATATCATCGTTGCCAGCTTGCTCATCACCCAGCCAGATTTCGGAATGTTAGTATTAGTCACAGCTGTTTTTGGCACGCAGCTTTTCGTTGCCGGCCTGCCGCTTATTTGGATTCTATTTGCCTCTATTACCGGATTTTTAGGAGTGATTTCCGCCTATTTATTACTTCCCCACGTGGCCAGCAGGATAAATAGCTTCCTAGATCCATCCGAGTCAAACTATCAAGTAAGCAAGTCAATATTAGCCTTCGAACAAGGCGGGCTTTACGGCAAAGGCCCTGGGGAAGGAGCGATAAAGCAATATCTCCCAGATTCTCACACGGATTTCATCTTTGCCGTCGCTGGCGAGGAATTTGGCGGAATTATTTGCATGATAATCGTATTAGTCTTTGCTTTTATAGTGCTCAGAACCCTGATAAACCTTAGAACAGAGGATAATAAATTTGTGCAGCTAGCGGCGATAGGAATCATTACTCAATTTGGTCTTCAAGCCACGATCAATATGGGCGTGACCTTAAATCTGCTCCCCACCAAAGGCATGACCTTGCCCTTTGTCAGCTATGGCGGGTCGTCCACATTATCCATCGCAATTGCGATTGGCATGCTGCTAGGTTTGACCAAAAAACAGGCATTATTTAGTCGAAATAGGATGTAGGATTGGCTGAAAATAAGGTGTAGGATTTGCTAGGAACCTGGCGTACAAGCTTACTAAAAACAAGACATAACATATTGATACTTATTTATAATGAAAAAAGAAAAAACTATATTACTAGCAGCTGGCGGAACTGGCGGACACCTCTTCCCAGCGATTGCTTTATCCGAAGAGCTCAGCAAACATAACTCTAACATTCTTGAATGCAACATTCTTGAATGCAACATTCACCTAATCACGGATCTTCGCTGCAAGAAATATCTAACTCCCAAGCTACCTTTTAAGGCTCATATAGTTGATTTGCATTTAAATCTTAATGGTATATTTGCAAAACTCAAATCGGCTTGGAAGATTGTTGCGGCTTGTTATCGGTCATTTTTTCTAATCCGGAAGATCAAACCAGACGTAATCATCGGCTTTGGCGGATACCCAACTTTTCCCTCTATGCTTATTTGCAAATTAATGCATATTCCAATAATCGTTCAGGAACAAAATTCCATACTTGGCAAGAGCAATCATTTTTTTGCAAAATCGGCTAAGCTAATCGCCCTATCATATAGCAACACAAGCAATATAGATGAGAGTTTCAAATCCAGAATATGCATTTCTGGCGATCTAATTCGCTCGTCAATATTAAAGCTTGCTGCGAAGAAAGGCTCTAACGCGAAAAAGTTTCGCTCAAAAAGATTCCACATATTCATCGTCGGTGGCAGCCAGGGGGCGCGGATATTCTCAGAGCTCATCCCCCCTGCCCTTGCCCTGCTTAAAAAACAGCATCCAGGTGCAGATTTATTCATCACCCAGCAGGCGCCAAAAACTGAGCAACCCCGCATAGAGGCTCTCTATGATGAGTTAAATATCAAATATGAGCTTGCAGAATTTTTCCATAATATCAGTGAAATCTACGACAAAGCGCAGCTAGTGATCGCTCGCTCTGGTGCGGGAACTATTGCAGAGCTTGCAGCGACCGGTCTGCCAGCAATTTTTATCCCATTTCCGTCGGCTGCGCAGAATCATCAATATTTCAACGCAAAATCTATAGAAGATATGGGTGCTGGCTGGTGCTTTGTTCAAGAAGAAGTCTCTGCCCCAATTCTTGCCGCCAAGCTCAGTGAATTACTGGAGGATAGGAGCCTTCTTGAAGACGCATCAAGGAAGCTCCTTGCCAGAAAAACTGATGGAAGCAAGTATTTGGCAGACACAATTTTAAAAATAATTCAATAATTTGATGCTTGAAGTTGATATTCTTGCGAGTAGCTAGTATTTTATATAATGACTACTTAAAATTATATAATAAAAAATTACAT
>NVVL01000002.1 GCA_002402195.1 Rickettsiales bacterium
ATCGTTGAATCTTGGTATTGAGATGAAAAAATACTCGGGAAATATATTTTTATTCTCAAAAGTCGCTATTCCTTTATTCATAATATCTATATTAATCGGATGCTCAGTATCTACCTCATGAACAATGGTTTTGCCATGATAAATTGGTTTCTCCATTCCTGCTGTTTCGAAATATAATAGGCTTATGTGGAATATTTTCTGTATTTTGCTGTAATCTTGGCTAGTTGAGAGACTATCTGATATTAACCTCGCAGTATTGAAACAAGCTTTATGAGTGAAATTTGGAGTAAATGAACGCTCGATCTCTACGATAAATTTATTCCCGTCAGTATCTTCAACAATTAGATCTGCAACGCTTTTCTTCAGATGTGCAGCTTCCTTGTTACTTTCACTCTCAAGAAGGGCAGTAATTTTGACAGGTTTATAGTTATTTGCCACAAAAAGGGCAGAAAGGAACCCCTCAATGATTTCATAATCCTCTTTGCTTTTTAGGAGGAACTTAATCGCAAAATCGAAGCTAATTAATGGTTTTTCGAACATAGAGACAAATCTTATTTGATTTTCGTTGATATTTATTCAACACATGGTGCAATTCCCAGCCCGCAAGCGGGAGCTTATGTGCAATGATACCATTAATAGCAAGAGGTTACAACTGAATAATCTGGGTTAATACGACTGCTTGAAAGCTCCCACCTTACATGAGAAGCTGGCAGGCAAACCTAAAACACCCGTATTTAGAAGCTCTCTGGCAGTCAAAATACGGAATATTCCAGGCTTGTCTGGCGAGCTTCTCGAGACCTTTCAGCAAAACTTCTGAGATAGCTTATAAAAATTTAAATCTAGATGAAAAAATTTCTAAAAATAAGAAATATTCTAGGCCTACGGACATAACTTCTTACACCCGCAGCATTAGCGCTTTATCCCTACATTATCCGGCAGTTTGCCCTTTGCCTGCAGCCTTTCCTTTATCTATATTCGTAAATACATCATCCCAAGTGCCTGTGGTTGCGGCTTTGGTGTATTCTGTTGCTCTTGCTTCAAAGAAATTTGCGTGCTCAATACCGTTCATCATTTCGTCCATCCATGGAAGCGGGTTGGAGTCTACTAGATATATCTCCTTTAAACCAAGCTGCATGAGTCTGCGATCTGCGATATATCTGATATATTGACGCACCTCTCTTGCAGTCAACCCTTCGATTCCACCAACTTCAAAGGCAAGTTCGATGAATGCATCTTCGAAGTGAACTATAGTCGCGCAGGCCTCATATAGACGACTTCTGAGCTTTTCATTCCAAACTTCGGGATTCTCTTGCACGAATGTTTTAAACAAGGTGATGATTGAGTTAGTGTGCAGTGTTTCATCGCGCACTGACCAAGTCACAATCTGCCCCATTCCCTTCATCTTGTTAAATCTTGGGAAGTTTAGCAAAATAGCAAAAGAAGCAAAAAGCTGCAGCCCTTCCGTAAATGCCCCGAATACTGCAAGGGTGGTGGCGATATCTTCTTTGGTTTCAACGCCAAATTTTTGCATATAATCATACTTATCCTTCATCTCCTTATATTTCATGAAGGCTTGATATTCTGACTCTTTCATACCGATAGTATCGAGCAAATGAGAATATGCAGCAATGTGAATCGTTTCCGTGTTCGAAAATGCTGCTAGCATCATTTGCACCTCGGTAGGCTGAAATACTTGGGAATAATGCTTCATATAGCAATTATTCACCTCGATATCTGCTTGAGTGAAAAAGCGGAAAATCTGCGTCAATAGATGCTTCTCACCGGCGGATAAATTATAGTTCCAATCTTTCACATCATCTGCAAGTGGCACTTCTTCTGGCAGCCAGTGGATCTTTTGCTGGGTATGCCAAGCCTCATATGCCCACGGATATGCAAATGGCTTATATATAGATTTTGCGTTTAGTAATGACATTTCTCTCTCCTAATATATTTACTGACAAGGCTTGCTTACAAGTCTTGCTTACAAGATTTACTGACAAGACAGGCACTCATCATAGTTATTCTCAATTCTCTCTGGCGGCAAAGCAGATTTGGCAAGTTTGCTAGGCTCGTTATTATTCTTTTTCTCAAGATCGATCATTTCCTGCGCTTGCACAACAGTATGCGAAACTTTGTCTGCCCTTTGGATGGAGGTCGAACGAGCATAATATAAGCTCTTGATCTTTTTCTTCCAAGCTTTGAAATGGATATCATGCAAATATTGCTTGCTCACATTTCCAGGGATAAATATATTAAGCGATTGTGACTGCGAAATATATGGCGTGCGCTCTGCAGCGAGCTCAATCAACCAGTTTTGATCAATCTCATAGGCAGTTTTAAACACGTCCTTTTCATGGTCAGTCAAGAAGTTCAAATGCTGAACAGAACCCTCATGCGTCGAAATTGACGACCATACTTGCTCATTATTAAACCCTTTATCTTGCAATAATTTGACCAGGTGTTTATTCGTAACAGTAAACGACCCGCTCAAAGTTTTTTGCGTAAAGCTATTAGCGGCATATGGCTCAATCCCAGGCGATGAATTACCACAAATGATTGATATCGACGCAGTTGGGGCGATCGATGTTTTATTACTAAACCGCTCCTTCGCGCCCACTTCTGCAGCATCCAAACATGCCCCGCGCTCTTCTGCTAGCATTACTGAGGAGGCATTCGCTGCTTCTTCTATGTGCTCGAATATCTTTTTGTTCCATACTTTAGACATCACCGACTCTATCGGAACATTTTGTGACTGCAAGAATGAGTGGAACCCCATAATACCAAGCCCAACACTGCGTTCTCTCTTTGCAGAATATACCGCTCGTGACATGCTCTCTGGTGCAGATTCAATAAAATCTTCCAGAACATTATCCAAGAAACGCATTATATTTGGGATAAATTCGGCATCATCCTTCCATTCTTGGTAATATTCCACATTAAGAGAAGAAAGGCAACACACCGCCGTGCGCTGGTTTCCAAGATGATCTACCCCGGTAGGTAGCGTGATCTCGGCACATAAATTCGAAGTCTTCACCTTCAAACCAAGCTTCTTGTGATGCTCAGGGATATTGTTATTAACGCTATCTATGAACAGCAAATAAGGCTCGCCCGTTTCGATTCTAGTAGTTAGTAGCTTGCTCCAAAGCTCACGCGCACTCACGCTTTCTATTACTTTTTTGGTATGCGGGCTTATCAATTTCCATTCTTCGTTATTCTCCACAGCTTCCATAAACGCATCAGGAATAACAACGCCATGGTGGATATTCAAAGCTCTTCTGTTCACATCGCCACCAGTTGGTCTGCGAAGATCAATGAATTCCGTGATCTCTGGATGGTCCATCGGTAAATATACCGCAGAGCTTCCCCGGCGTAGTGAGCCTTGTGAGATTGCTAGAGTCATGGAGTCCTGAACCTTCAAAAACGGTACAATCCCTGATGTCTTGCCATTTCCACGCACTAGCTCATTGATCGAACGGACATTACCCCAATAGCTGCCAATTCCGCCGCCGCGTGAGGCAAGCCAAATATTCTCATTCCATAGATCAACAATGCCTTCAAGACTATCTTTCGTTTCATTCAAAAAACATGAGATCGGCAAACCGCGATTAGTTCCACCGTTGCTCAGAACCGGAGTTGCGGGCATGAACCATAATTTGCTCATATATTTATACATCGCATCCGCGTGCTCTTGGCTATCTGCATAATATGAGGAAACCCGCGCGAACAGATCCTGATAATCCTCTCCTTTTAGCAAATATCTGTCCTTTAGCATAGCCTTGCCAAAATCAGTAAGTAGATCGTCCCGGCTGCGATCAATTTTTATTTCAAATTTCTTTTTCTTTATCATTGTCATGCAAATAATCCCTCGTCAATGTTGTATTCGTATTCTTGGAAGCTTGTGTTCGTATTCTCGAAAACTGCGTATATATCTTTTTAAAATTCTCCTTCCATAAGGATAGTTTTAAGCACAAAAGAGCGCAACAGTAAAATTATACATATAGTAGGTTTTTTTCCTTGACATACTATATATAGGATATACCGCATGATTTTCTCAAGCCCAAAATTGGTAGAATGGATAGACATAAAGGGCTTGCTGAGTGCGTGGTTTTTATGATAATGCATAGATGTAGTGTTGGCATGTGTAATTTATAAATTTAGTTGTAAAGTCAGAATGACTATATTATTATAATTGCTATAATCTTCTTTTTTAAATCGAAATATTAGTAAATTTTATGCTTGAATTTATAAACTTATTTGCAAAAATTATTCTAGAATTTAGTCATGAAAGCCTGATCGTTCCATTGATTATCATTGGATATATTTGGATCGATAAAAAAACATTTTTTCATGGTATCTGCTTGGTTTTGATTAGCATGATCTTTAATGCTGGGTTAAAAGCCACGTTTCAGATACCTCTGTCCCCTGCTCTTGGTAAAGAAGGATTTGCATTTCCAAGTGGGCATATGCAGACCTCCATAGTTTTATACGGGTTTCTTTATAAATTTTCAAAAAACACGATTATTAAAGTGTCTTTGGTAATTTTGCTAACTTT
The DNA here is from genome assembly GCA_002402195.1 of Rickettsiales bacterium. Taxonomy (GTDB): domain Bacteria; phylum Pseudomonadota; class Alphaproteobacteria; order Rickettsiales; family Rickettsiaceae; genus Megaera_A. The sequence goes on from NVVL01000002.1 coordinate 4,553, forward strand.
AATTGCTATGAGTCTGATATATTTTGGATACCATAACATATACGATATATTAGGCGCGCTCTTCTTTGGTTTAATGCTTATATTCGGGTATGTATCTATAAAAAGCAAAATGCCTGAGAGTCGTTTGTTTCTTGCAATTATACTCTTCACTACTTGCTGCATGCTCTATATTAGACTAATTTATCAGATTAGTCCGCACTTATGGATGGCATATTATGCTTTATTTGGCTTGCTTGTATCGGAGTATTTTTTTGATAATAAACAAATAAAACTTGATGCTAAAAAAAGCAAAATAATCGCTACAATATTTTGCTTTTCTTCGTTGTTTTTAACAAATATTTTATTTGCACTACTGCCTAATGCTCTTTCGTTTCTTCAGTCATTAAGATGGTTTCTTATTGGTTTCTTCATTCCTTTTTCTGTGTTTCTATCATACTCAATTCATTGCAAAGGAAAAGCTGGTGATAGTTGAATAGCTCATCTGGGGCTACGCGCGGAGCTTCCAAGAAGAGAGCAAAAGTTTAAGCACGCGGAGGTAGCACGCCACCCAAACTTATCCGAAAAACTGCTTCCTTCAAACTAAGCACGCGCGCGCGCCGCATCAATAGCTATCTTGAATATTATAGCTCGCAGAGATCAAGCCTCGCTGTTGTTTATGCCCGGTGAAAATTCTGCCTATTAGGGGGATTGCACCGACGATGGAGCTCACGCCATATAAGGAGGGCGTGACATGGCCGTTAATATCCATGATTCTATCTGCGATGTTCACGGTGCCTTTGAGGCTGAAGCCAAAGAAGGGGCCTTTGGCTGTGCTATTTTCTATAGTCAGTATACTGTTTTTGAACGAGAAATTGCCGCTCATGCTGGAGAATACTATATCTTTATTGCCTAAAATCGCATTCACCATCCCGGGGAGTGACACGAAAGAAACGATCCTTGCCATGGTGGGTGTGTTGCCAAGAACAAAGCGCTTTATTTCAAAAGTTCCGCTTAAAATAGGGATGATCTCACCAGACTTCACCATTTCTCTATCCGTCGTGAGGTCAATAGAGAGTGCGCCTGATCTCATAGCATCATATGCCCCGAAACCTCTCAGGGAAGCGCCCGCATTGCCAGAACGAATCAGCCATTTTTCCTTGCCATTATCGGTGGTTACGAATATTTCGATTTGTTTTGTGCCGATCATAGCGCTGATAGTTCCAGAGGTGCATTGGATTGCGACACATTCCAAATCTACTTCCAGATCATCCAGACGAATATTGTCTTTTAAATAAACCTTTTTAATAGATAATTTTAATACAACCCCGCCATCATCTTGTTCTTTTTCCAGCAATTGCATCATATCTGCAGAGGATAAATCTAGCGCTTCTCCGTGCAGCTCCGTGCTTAGCAGATCGCCTTTTGATATAATCTTACCAGAAAGATCGGTTTTTTTATGTTTAAGCTCTTTGATATCAATAGTAAATTCCTCATTTTCCATAGCAATCTCGCCACTCATACTGAGCTTATTCTCTCCTGTGATGGAAAATTGGAAGACTCCTGTTGTTGGGTCATCAAATGAGCCGTTAACAGTCAGGTTTGCCTTGTCATTTTTCTTTTTATGAATTCCTAGCTTATCAAGATATAGGTCAAGATCAGAAATGTCGGATTCTATATTAATAAAGCCTTTTGAATCTTTGTTGGTATAATGAAAATCAACAACCGAATCACCGCCCATCAGACTGATAAAACCGATTTTTTGATCCTCGCCAGACATTTTTGCGGCGGATTTAAAATAGGTTTTTATGTCTAGTTTATGGTCAAATTCTAGTTTATCCTTTGCGCCTACTGCTACTTCTGCTCCAATTCCGGTTCCTGACTCGTCCTCTATATTATACACAAAATCCAGCTCGCTTTTGAAGCCATTCAACTCTCCATCTCCGCGAATAGTGACCTGATCACCGTCGAACCGGCCAGAAAGGGTTGTTTCTTTAAGATGTACAGAATCTTTAAAAATACCTAGTGACACATTCTGAATATCGGCTGATATATTGTAAATATTTACGCTGCTGGTCTTTAATGGCACTTTAACATCGATATCAATGAAAGCCTCCCCCTTGAGCTTCCGGAAATCTATATTTGCTTTGCTTGTTTCCGCATGGGTAGACTCTGAGATAAAATCAACAAGACCGAGAACATCTCCCTTTCCCTTGGCGGTGATGAATAATACAGTCTTTTCTGCGCCCAGCCAGTCCATTTTTATAACGCCATCATAGAGCAATATGCTAGAGGAATATCCACGATCTATAGCAAAAACTAGGCTACCTCCTTTAACATCAAGATTAATATCCATCTTGCTTATGGTGGGAAATTCTTTGCTATATTGATAGTCCACACCCCGGAGCGCGACATTTCCGAATAAACTATCCTCAGAAATCGTTTCTGCTGCAAGATCCAGGACAAGCGAGGCTTCTGTAACATGACCATTCTTGATATAACTTTCGAAAAAATTGACTAAACCATGCTCAGGGGAAAGTTTTTGTACGAGCTTGTAAAACATTAACGGTATGTTCTTTGCCTCAATTTGGATTTTGTTATTATCCAGATTTGTTATGTTGAGATATGTTGTACTGCCGAATTGGACTTTGCAATCGATTATTTGCTCCCCATCATGGGAGCTATATTTGTAATATGCTTGGCCGGTTTCTAGAGGGTTGTTATCTATATCTTTGAACTTGTCTATTTTTATATTACTCACTGAGAAATTATAATCTTTATCCCCGCTTAGCAAATTCATCCGCGCCTCATAGGAAATCTCTGTATTTAGGATTTGCACATCATTTTGACCCAGGACCGTAGTCTGAGCAGGATTAAGCTTTGCAGAAAATATAGGAGCACTCCAATTGCCAGAAAGACTAGTTTGGAGCTTGAAATTAGTAATACGCACAGTAGCGCTACCTTTGCGGAGTCTTAGCACGCTGGAAGTGAGCACGCCATCTTTGAACTGAAAATCTGAAAATTTTGCCTTTACACCTTGAGATTTAAGATAATATCGTAGAGCATGTTTTGTTGCAGCATTAAGCTGCCCATTATTCGCAGCATACATCACACCCGACAAAGATAAAGCGAGCAGAGTGAGCCAGAGGGTTAATTTTAATAAAGTTTTCATTTTAAATCTTGAATGTTAAAGCCTATAATAGTATTTGTTTACTATACGAGGTTTTAACCTGATTCTCTAATAAAAGCAACGAGCAGTGAGTTTTAATTTTATTTTTCGAGCTTTTAGGTTAAGATGTAGCCTGTTTAAAACAGAAACAAAAATAATAACAAATAATAGATTTGCCATAATGAAAATAGCTTTTATAGGTACAGGATATGTCGGCTTGGTCTCTGGTGTGATGATGAGCCATTTGGGGCATGATGTTGTGTGTCTTGATGTTGATGAGAATAAAATTAATAAACTAAAAAACAAAGAAGCTCCAATATATGAGGCTGGCCTTGATGAATATCTAGCTAAATATGCAAATAGCCCTGCGTTGCAATTTGTTCTTGGATATGACGCTACAATTCAAGATACAGATTGCCTGTTCGTAACAGTCGGAACCCCGCCAAAAGAGGATGGCGACGCTGATCTTAGCGGTATTTTCGATGCAGTGCAAAATGCTTGCAAATATGTGCGCTCTGAATGCGTGATCGTTCTGAAATCCACCGTGCCCCCGGGAACTTGCGCTCAGGTGCGAGAATTCATGCAAAATCAGGGAAAAACCATCCATATAGTCTCAAACCCTGAATTTTTAAGGGAAGGCTCTGCTATCAAAGATTTCCTGGAGCCAGACAGGATCGTCATTGGAGCGGAATCTGAGCACGCATTTGAAGTTATGAGACAAATATATAAACCACTCACGGATGCTGGAGTCCGGCTGATTGAAACGGATCTTGCCACTTCTGAGCTGATTAAATATGCATCAAACATGTTTCTTGCCAATAAAATCGCATTTATCAACGAAATGGCGGATTTATGCGAGGTAATTGGGGCGGACATCTCCACTTTGAGCACTGGCGTTGGGACGGATAAAAGAATAGGCGAGGCTTTCCTGAAGGCTGGGCCTGGCTTTGGTGGCTCGTGTTTTCCAAAGGATATCCTAGCCTTGCAGCAATTAAGCAAGAAAGTTGACTCTGATTTCCTTGTTTTAGATGCTGTGATTAAAGCAAATAGCAACCGCCCTGGCAGAATGCTTAAAAAAATCTCCAAAGCTATTGGCGGCGATATTAACGGCAAGAAATTCGCGGTTCTGGGGCTGACCTATAAGGCAGAAACTGATGATTTGCGTAGCAGCCCAGCGATTGACCTCATTAATCTCTTGCAGGAAAAAGGAGGTCATGTGGTGGCATATGACCCTGAAGGAATGGTGAATGCGGATAAATATTTCCGAAAGCTGGATTGTGCAAGCTCAGCTATGTCTGCAATAGAGGGCGCAGATGCGATTATCATAGCAACAGAATGGGAAGAGTTAAAAAAAATTGATCTAGAGCAAGCAAAACGCGTGGCCAGGAAGCCTGTTATCATTGATTTGCGCAATATCTTATGCCCCAAAGAGGTTTTGTCCAAGGGGTTTGAGTATTATTCAATAGGTAGAAAAAATTACTAGTAAACAGATAGAAAAAAATGACCAATAAATTTATTCATTTTCGCGTACAAAGCTCATATTCCATGCTGGAGAGCACCATCAAGATACCTCAGCTAGTGGAGCTTACCAAGAATAATTGGATGGGGGCGGTGTGCCTTGCTGATCGCGGGAATCTATTTGCATCGCTTGAATTTGCGCTGGAGGCAAGCAAAGCTGGTGTTCAGCCTATTCATGGCGCAATTTTGAATATTTTATTTAGCAATAAAGGCAAAGACGATTTTGCTGAGATAGTCCTGATCGCAAAAAACGATGCTGGTTATAAGAACCTGCTCAAACTAGCCAGCTATACATTTACCAAGAATGATAGAAAAACCTGTAATCATATTACGTTTGATGATCTAGAAAAACACAATGAAGGTTTGATAGTTCTTTCTGCATACACCGCAGGGATAATCGGAAAATTTCTTCTACAGAATAATTTACCATCTGCTAAAAACACCGCCAAAAAACTACAGCAATTATTTGGTGACAGGTTTTATTTCGAGATCATGCGTCATGGCAGCGAAAAAGAAAAGCGGATAGAGGATGAGTATCTACAAATAGCCAATGAGTTTGGAATCCCTCTGCTCGCAACGAATCAGGTTTTGTTCAGCGACGTCTCTATGCATGACGCACATGACGTTCTGCTCTGTATCTCCGAGGGCGTAGTGCAAGAGGTGCAAGACAGAAAAAGAGTGAGCAATAATTGCTATTTCAAAAGCACAGCAGAGATGATCGCTTTATTCAAGGATCTTCCAGAAGCTATAGAAAACACTGTCTATCTGGCTCAAAGATGCAGCATCATGGCAGAAACGCGCCCGCCATCATTGCCAAAATTCTCTAATGGGGAAATATCTGAGGAAGTATTAATACGCGATCAAGCCAAAGCAGGGCTCGAAGAAAAGCTTGCTCAAAAGATCGACAAAGAACATATCAAGAAAGCAGACCAAGCGCCTTTGCGAAAAGCATATTTCGAACGTCTGGAATATGAGCTCGGCATCATCTGCCGGATGGATTTCTCCGGTTATTTCCTAATCGTTTCTGACTTCATAAGATGGAGCAAGGAAAACGGCATCGCCGTGGGGCCAGGCCGTGGTTCGGGCGCTGGGTCTATTGTGGCATGGGTGCTTAAGATCACTGATTTGGACCCCATAGAATTTGGCTTATTATTCGAGCGTTTCCTAAATCCTGAACGTGTATCAATGCCCGATTTTGATATCGATTTTTGTCAAGAGCGCCGGGAAGAAGTGATTTCCTATGTAAGGTCAAAATATGGAAATGAGCGCGTTGGGCAGATCATCACCTTTGGGAAGCTGCAAGCAAAGGCGGCAATTAAAGATGTTGCGCGCGTGCTTGGTTTGAACTATAGCACAGCGGACTACCTCACCGAGCTTGTGCCCTTTAATGCGGTTAATCCGGTAACTCTAAGCCAGGCGATCGCGGATGTTGCTGAGCTAAAAGGGGCAGCGCGGGGCAAGGGCTTGTATAATCTCGAAGGTGATAATGAGCTCATAAAGCAAGTCCTCTCCACCGCGCTTACCCTGGAAGGGCTGCAGCGACATTCCTCGACTCACGCAGCTGGTGTGGTGATCGCAAACCAGGATATGACCCAGATTGTGCCTGTATATAAAGATGTCAATGCCGATATGCTGATTTCGCAATATTCAATGAAATATTGCGAACTTGCAGGTCTGGTGAAGTTTGACTTTTTGGGTTTGCAAACGCTCACAGTCATCACCAAGACGATCAAGCTGCTTGAGGATAGCGGCGTGGTGCTGGATATCGAAAAAATCCCGTTTGATGATAAGAAAACATTCAAGATGCTAGCAAATGGTCTCAGCACCGGCGTGTTCCAGTTTGAAAGTATCGGGATGAAGAGTTCTTTGCGGCGCCTAAAGCCCGATAATATCAATGATATTATTGCGCTTGGAGCCCTGTATCGCCCTGGTCCTATGGACAACATCCCCACCTATATAGCATGTAAGCATGGCGAGCAGGAGGTGGATTATCTGCATCCATTGCTAGAGTCAACTTTGAAGGATACTTACGGGGTGATTATCTATCAAGAGCAAGTGATGGAGATTGCCAGGAAGCTTGCTGGTTATAGTGCTGGTACCGCTGATTTGCTCAGGCGTGCTATGGGCAAGAAGGTCAAGGCGGAAATGGATGCACAGGAGGAGATCTTCGTTAAAGGGGCGCTTGCTAATAAAGTTTCAGAGTCCGATGCAAAGTCGATTTTTGCCACAGTTGCCAAATTTGCTGGATATGGTTTCAACAAGGCGCATGCGGCGGCTTATGGTGTTATTTCCTATCAAACGGCTTATTTAAAGGCTAATTTTCCGGTAGAGTTTTTGATTGCCGCATTGAATTTGGATATAGATAGCAGTGACAAGATAAGTATATTTCTTCAAGAAGCCAAAAATGCAAATATTAATGTTATAGCTCCAGATATCAACGAGTCTTCTGGATTATTTGAGATTAAAAATGATAATGACAATGCTAAAAAGTCGATTACATTTGCCCTTGGCGCGATCAAAAGTGTGACGGTGAATTTTGGTAATGCGGCCTCTGCTGTGCGGATGGAAAAGGGGAATTTTAAGTCGATAATAGATTTTGCCGAGCGAATTGACCCCAAGCTACTCAATAAGCGTTTGCTAGAGAGCACAATCAAAGCTGGATGTTTCGACAAGCTGCACCCAAATCGCAACAGCTTGCTGCAAAGTGTGCCAAAGATTATGGCATATAGCGCGGCCTATCATTTGGAGCAGAAATCGCATCAAATCAGTTTGATCTCAGTTGGCAGCAACGGGAATGATGTGCTTGTTGATGCTGAGCCATTATCCGCATCAGAAATTGCCTATGCCGAGTTTGACGTGATGGGATTATTCTTAAAAAACCATCCATTGTCAGGATTGGCATCGTCGCTAAAAAAATGTAGTATTAAAGATACTGACTATATCAAAAATGAATTACCACAAGGGTCGCATAAGCTCAAACTCGCTGGCATCATAGTGAAGAAAGATGCACGCATGTCCAAACGCGGGCTATTCGTGACATTAATCATCTCTGACCCTAAAGGCATTTTCGAAGTTACGATCTATAATGAGGATGTGTTTAAAAACTATGCGCATCTAATCAATGTCAAAGAGCCGGTGATTATTTACTGTGACATACTCAAAGATAAAGGAGGCCTCAGAACCACGGCCTTACGTTTTTCATCCATCAACGACGAGCTGCAGGGGATACAATATAATCTTACGCTCAGTCCGAAAAAACCTCAGGATGTTGAGAAGATTATGGAACTCTTGAATAGTAGGATAAGTCAAGATAAGAGCAATAGTTCTATTTCGGTATTACTTCCCGTGGAAGAGGAGTTCGTAGCAAAAATCACCATGCCCCCGTGCTTCCGCCTGAACGAGGAAGATGCAATGAAATTATCGGAGTTTTAGAAGCTACAGTTGTAATTCACATTAACAGCGCAAAAACCGCCGATTAGTTGGTAGATTTATCATATTACAACCCAATATTTGGATCCAAAACCTCAAAATATGGAACAATTCTATTATTATAAAACAAAAAATCTTCCTATAAATCAAACTACAACTGTAGTACTAAGAAGCTATAAAATATTCTAGGTTACTTCATAGCTTCTAAGATCCTCTATCTCTTCAATAGATAATTTAGAGATTTTCGATATAAGTTTAATATCTAAGCCCTGCACAAGCATGGTTTTCGCCATCTCTATTTTCTCAAGTTTTCTGCCTTCATCCAGGCCTTTCTCGAGACCTTTTTCATGACCTTTGGCCTCAGCTTTTTTCAAGCTATTAGCTTCAACCCGAAGCCATTTTAGGTGATCTTCATAGGCTCCTCTTTCTTCTTCTGTGAAGTTCATTACGTTTAATACGTTTAGGGCTTTTTTTAATTCCTTATTATTTAGCTCCGGCGGAAGATTATCTGCTTTTAGTAAGTCATGTCTCGTTAGAAAGGCTATCCACATATCCAATGAGTTTTTTACTTTTGCTACTATATGCGATAAATCTTCCTTCGAATCAGGCGTAAACTTCTTTAGTTCTATCGTATGTAGTTCTAGATCCTTGAAATATAATTCTCCACTTGTCTTTTCAGTTATATGAAATGTATTATGATATCTCTCTGAAGATGGTATCGAGGTGAAGTTTAGTATATGAATACCTATCGCTTTTGATAGCTCAGAATAATCTTCGGCTACTTGTAGCTGCTCGGTGTAGAGTTTTGCCCAATAAAACAGCGCTCTTTTATCATAGTCAGCCTCATCACTGATCTGTATTTCTATATTGAATCTTTTCCCATCTATCCCGCGAGCTTTAATATCTAATATGGAAAGCTTATCTTGTCTGAAATTCTGAGGGTTATATGGATTCAGTAGAGTAACATCTGCAACTTGATCTTCCTTTCCTACTATAGAGTTAATCAAGGAGATCAATAAGTCCTTATTCTCTTCAACACCGAAGATTTTTTTGAAGGCCAGATCTACTCTTGGATTAATTATATCCATATTATTTTATTATTTCTTATTAACCTATAATACCGATATTATAGCAGTTTTAGGCTCTATGTCAATAGGCTTCTTATCTACAACAGCAGGGCAACCCAGGGCAACCGCATTAAGAATACTGAGTTAATATAGTCAAGATAAGTATCTTCGTCCCATCCTGCGGATTTGCACAATCCCTTTATGATAGCGCCTCCAGCAGAGCTTCTAAGGCCTGCCAGCAAAGTTTTTAAAATCACTGCAAGAAATCGGCTATGTCAATGATTCGGTAAAAATAATCATCGGTGGCTACGTTCGAGGAAACACCACCAATATGAAAAAGCACGGGGATTGTAGCAAACCCCCTTGGTACCTTTAGTGCATTTGCCTTTTCTTGAAGCTGAGTTATTATATCAAGACCTAATTCTCGGCGCTTAAACTTAAATTCGCATATAAATAAATTCTTTGTTGTTGTTTGGATCAAATAATCAATTTGGCAACCTGTTTTACTAGCTGTTTTAGATTGCCTAAACGGCCCATCAGCCACGATATCTGCTGGGTTGATGCCGATGGCTTTTAGTAGGAGGCTTCGATTTTGTAATAATAATTGTTCCAATTGAAACCCAATATGAGCCTCAAACCCTGGTAATTGCGCTATTGCTGTATTTTGAAAAGCACCAAGATCTATTTTATTGCGCTGCGGCTCTATTAATTTAAGATAAAAACGCATATAAGGGTCGCAAATACGATACAGACTCTGCTTGAGTGGTTTGGTTGTCTTAAACGACCAAAGATTTTGTTTTTGTACAAACCCTGCAATGATTAAATGCTCCATTAGGCTGCTTAAAGTGCCACTATGGGGAAATTCGATGATCGTGCGAATATCAGCGAGTGTTTTCATGCCATCTTTAAGCGCATCAAGTATTTTTTTGTATGAGACCCCTTTGCCATTAAATAAATCATGAAAGATGCGGTCGAACTCCAGCACCAGCAGGCTGTCTTTTTCAAAACATAATTGTTTGATCAAATCATCTGCGCTCTGGCCAGGGGTGATTTGCTCCAAATACCAAGGAATCCCGCCCAAAATACTGAGCAGTTTATAGGCATCATAGTCAGACCCTTTAAAACCAGACGCTCTTAGCAGCTTATTAGCCTCATCTATAGGCAAAGGTGCCAAGGTGATCGTAAGATTAATGCGCCCAAAAAAAGCGGTGCTTTTTAGGATATTCTCTTCAATCCAGCTGGATACTGAGCCACAAAAAACAACCATGATGGGAAGTTGCTGCTTGTCCCACCATGCTTTTAGTTTAGAAATAAAGCTCGGATCCTTAGCGCCCATCCAGGAAATTTCATCCAGTAATATAATGTCGCCAGCCTTGATATGGTTGCTCAAATGGTCAAATGCATCGCTCCAATCTTGAAAGGTAAAAGGCGGTAATTTTAAATGAGCGGCCAGCTGCCTTGCAAAATGATCTCGCTGAGTTTGGTCGTCCATGCCATCTTGCGGCGCTAACCCAGCAAAATCCCATAATTTATTTTTCACGCGCCCAGAAGCAAAGAAATTGATCAAGCGGCTTTTGCCAACCCTTCGACGCCCCTTAATAACAACCAGGCCAGGAGCTCTTTTTTTATGCAACGCTCCAAGGCGCTCTAACTCATTTTCTCGGCCAATAAATAGTGGAATAGACCTAACAGGCGGGACAGACATATATAACCTCTTTTTGCTCAACTTATACTATAATGTTATAATGAGACAAGATTAAAGTCAAATAAATTTGCTCAACATGACGTTTTCGCAAGAATGAGCATAAAAATTTGTTTTCTTTTTATGCTCATTCTTACTTTTCCCTTATACCACACCATCAAGTAGCCATGCATATGGCTGGAGTGATTCTCCCTTGTCACAGGCTGTAGATAGACCAGGTGAAATTGGTAATTGGGCTAGCATGGGGATATTGTGCTTTTTTGATATCTCCTCCCCGGCACTTCCTGAGAATAACTTAATTTTCTTGCCAGAGATGGGCTCGTGATAATAGCTCATATTCTCAATGATTCCAGAGATTGGGATGTTGAATTTTTGGTATAGAGAAATTGCCCGGCTGACATCGATCTCAGAGATTTTCTGCGGAGTTGTGATCATGAAAACCTTATCTATGATGTAATTTTGTAGCAAACTTAAATGTATATCGCCAGTTCCTGGGGGCGTGTCGATGATTAAATAATCTAGCTGCCCCCATTTTGTCAGTGATAATAGCTGATAGAGCGCTTTGCTCGCCATGGGCCCGCGCCAGCTTATAGAAGCTGATGGCGCAGTGAGGAACCCAATTGAGTTGATGCTAATGCCGTGATTCTTCAGCGGGATCATCTTATTTCCATCAAGCTCGGGCTTTCCAGAGAGATTAAAGATATTTGGCATGGAGGGGCCATATATATCTGCATCGATAATCCCGACTCTCATACCATCTGCAGCCAGTTTAGACCCAAGCAGAGCGGATATTGTTGACTTCCCAACGCCGCCCTTGCCAGAGGCCACCATGATAACCTGATCCACCCCGTCAATATGGAGCTTTGGCTTTTCGCGCGAGGGTGATTTTCCCGGTTTTGTCCCGAGTTTTGCCCCTTGCTTTATGGGGGCTGAGCTGGTTAGAACAATATTGATATTCCCAATATTATTGATATTTTTCAGCTCTTTTATGGCCTTTTGGCGGATTAATTCAGCCTCTGCATGGGTAATTCCCGTGATATCCAGCGAAAATCCGATATCTGTATTATTTATAACGATATCAGATGCCCTGGAAAGACAGGAGGATGCGTCAGAAAAGGCTATTATATCTAATAGTTTTTTAATTTGATCTTTGTTTAAACTAATCATACTTGCAATATTCTATAAACTTACTATATTAGTATATGAGTTTAGCTTATTTTTTACAAATTCTAATTTAGTACTTATTATAATGATAAATAAAATATACGGACAATTTTTTAGCAAATCCCCTTGGGACGATAACGGACAAGAGGATAATATCTTTACCCAGAAAAGGAAACCTCAATTTAATTTTGATAATTTTCAATTCGATTTTAGCCCTAAACTTATCCTGATAGGACTCGCTGCACTCATCGCAGTATGGCTTGCTTCTGGGATTTACGAGGTGAAAGAAGGGGAACAAGCGATTGTTATTAGGTTCGGTAAATATCACAGATCCGGCGAGCCTGGTTTGAACTATCATTTCCCAAATCCGATTGAAAAAATCATAGTTGCGGAAGTTGACAAGTCTAACAGGCTAGAGATTGGCTATCGCTCCACTGGAAGAGCCCGTGTTGGAGGCGCTGTTTCTGCGCGTGATATCGCAAGCGAAAGTCTTATGCTGACTGGTGATGAGAATATTATGGAGCTTAATATTGATGTTATGTGGCATATTAAGGATCTCTCACATTATGTATTTAATATTTCCGACCCAGAGGACACAGTCCGAGCAGCTGCGCAAAGTGCTATTCGTGAGGTGATCGCATCTATTGATATAACTTCTGTACTTTCTAACAAAAAGCAAGCAATCGCAGACAGAATGGAAGTGTTGATTCAGGAGATTCTTGACCAATATGAGTCTGGCGTTACTATTGAGCAGGTGAAATTGCTCAGAGCCGAGCCTCCAAAAGAAGTGATTGCAGCATATCGCGATGTGCAAACGGCAAAAGCGGATAAGGAAAATGCGATCAACAAAGCGGAAGCTTATCAAAATGACATCCTGCCGAGAGCTCGAGGTGAGTCTGCAAAGATTGTGCAGGCAGCCGAGGGGTATAAGGTGGAAGTTGTTTCCAAAGCAAAAGGTGATGCTTCCAGGTTTAATGCCGTATATAAGCAATATGTTCTTGGTAAATCTGTGACTAAAAGCAGGTTATATTTGGAGACCATCGAAGATATTCTTCAAGATGCGAGTATAACTATTGTTGGCAGCGGTGGGGTTCTTCCTCATATGGCTATAAATAAAGATAATTTGATTAAGTAAATAACGAAAATGAATATGAATAAATTATATATTACGATTTTTGCGGCATTTGCTGCTTTGGTATTACTAGCAGGATCGCTTTTTACTGTTGATCAAAGACAAACAGCCGTTGTGTTTCAATTTGGTGAGGCAGTCAGGGTTATTGAAGAGCCGGGGCTGAATATTAAAATTCCTTTAGTCCAAAATGTTCAGTATCTTGACCGGCGCATTTTGAATGTTGTTGCAGAAGAAAAGGAGCTGACTGCTTCTGACGAAAAGCGTATTATCGTTGATGCTTTTGCAAAATATAAGATTATTGATACAGTGAAGTTTATTAAAACTGTGCATACTTATGCTGGTGCTAATTTGCGTCTGAATAAGATCTTAGAATCCTCTATGAGAACAGTTATTGGCCGGTTCCCTTTGGTGACGCTTTTGACTGAGCAGCGTTCTGATTTAATGCTGGAAATTCGTGATCTTGTACATAGAGAGACCGAACCTTTTGGTATTCAAGTTATTGATGTGCGTATTTTAAAATCTGATCTTCCGCATGAAAATAGTGAGGCTATCTATAATAGAATGCAAACTGAGCGGTATAAAGAAGCAAAACGCATCCGAGCAGAAGGCGCAGAAGAGTCTGCTAGAATCAAGTCAAAGGCTGATAAGGAGAGCCAAATTATCCTAGCAACAGCCTATATGGAAGCGCAAAAAGCTAAAGGGCAAGGAGATTACGAGGCTGCTAGATTGTATAATCTCGCATATTCGAAGGATCCTGAATTTTATAAATTCTATAGATCTTTAGTGGCTTATAAAGCTTCTTTGTCGAAGGATAGCACTCAGTTTATTTTATCTCCTAAATCTGCATTCTTTAAGTATCTGCAAATCGGAAAATAATATATGAGATATCTCAGAGCGCTGTTTCTTATACTCATAACGACTCTGCATTTCGGCGCTGCAAATGGGGGCGCCCTTGCCACTGCCCCAGTCACTACCCCAGCGCCTGCTCTCTCGCCGGCGCATATTACAAGCTTTGCAGATATCGTGGAACCTCTGATGCCGACTGTTGTTAATGTGTATACTGTGCGGTATAATGAGCAGCTAAAGAACAGAAAAGCTGGTCTGCCTGAGATATTTCCATTTGAGAAGTTCAATAGTTTCTTTGAGAAATACAACGTACCATTTTCCTTTGACGACCTCTATTCCCGCCCCGAGGCGATGTCGCTTGGTTCTGGGTTCATTATTGACGAGGAAGGGTATATTATCACGAATGACCACGTCGTTGCGGGGGCTGATGAGATTTATGTTAAGCTTACGGATAATATAGAGATTCCGGCAAAAATCGTTGGAACTGATGCAAAAACTGATCTTGCGCTCCTTAAAATTGAGACCAAAAAGAAGCTTCCATTTGCCGTATTCGCAGATTCTAACCGGACGCGAATTGGTGATGTGGTGATTGCGATTGGTAATCCTCTTGGCTTTGGAGGAACGGTGACCACGGGCATTATTTCTTCAAAAGGGAGGGACCTTGGCGAGGATTTAGTCGATGATTTTATCCAAACAGATGCTGCAATTAATGCCGGAAATTCTGGCGGACCTTTATATAATATAGAGGGCAAGGTGATTGGTATGAATACTTCCATCGCAGATGGTGGCGGTGGTACGAATATCGGAATTGGGTTTGCGATTCCTGCAAATACTGTGCAAGATATCATGAAGCAGCTGCGGGAAAAAGGCAAGATTCGTCGCGGGAGGCTGAATGTGAATATACAGGAAGTTACCACGGAACTTGCAGAAGCGCTGTCTTTGAAAGATGAGAATGGCGTTTTGATTGTGGATGTTAATATTGGCGGAGTTGGAGACAAGGCTGGGCTGCAGCGCGGTGATGTGATTACAAAATTTAACGATGATATTGTGCTGGATTCCCGGAAGCTCAAGATTTTTGTCGCAGATACGAATATTGGCGAAGAGATCAAACTGACTGTTATCAGAGGGCAAAACCCTGTGATACTTACTGCAAAAATGGTTGAGTTCAAAAAACCAAGCGCTGCAGAAATTGATAGTAACGTTTCTACGATGCAAGAATCTGGGGTGACTTTTAGTAATTTATCTCCTAAATTAATCACGAAATTTGGGCTTCCTCCTGAAAGCAAGGGAGTTCTGGTGGCCTCTATGCAGGCGCAAGAGGCGAGCAATGAGCTTAAAATTGGGGATCTGGTTATGTCGATAGATCAAGAATCTATTAATAATATCGAGCAATTTAAGCAAATTTATGATAAGATGGGCAAAACTGGAAAGAAAAATGTTGTGCTTCTTGTAAAACGTATCATACGTCGCAAGGAATCTACGATGTTTGCAGCTTTTCCAATTAAGTAAAACCGCAATACAAAGATAGATATGACGGAAGAAATAAACGCGATGGAAGAGGCAAACGAGGTATCCAGCAGAGATGAGATCTCCGGCAGAGACGACATTGCCGTGCTGAGTTTTTATAGCTTTGTAAATATGGAAAGCCCTGAAATCATGCAGCAGAAAATTCTGCTTCTAGCAAAGAAAAAATGCATTAAAGGCACTGTGCTTGTTGCTCATGAAGGGTTCAACGGGTCAATTTCTGGCGAAGAGGAGAAGCTACATTGGCTTATTGCCGAGATTGCAAAGATAACCGGAGCAGATGATGTTAGTTCCAAGGTTAATTATTGCGCCGAGCAGCCATTTTCCAAAATGAAAGTTAAGATCAAAAAAGAGATCGTTGCCTTGAAATTCGGTGATTTGGATGTCGAAAACTTAAAAGGCGACTATATAGAAAGCGCTGACTGGTCTGAATTTATCAAAAGAAGTGACGTTGTCACCGTCGATACTCGTAATGATTATGAGGTCAAGGTTGGAACATTCAAAGGCGCAATTGACCCGAAAACAGAAGTATTCAGCCAGATGCCTCAATGGACAAAGGACAATATGGGGCTTTTGAAAGACAAGAAAGTCGCTATGTTCTGCACGGGCGGAATCAGATGCGAAAAATCCACTGCGCTACTGAAAGATCTTGGCGTGAGTGAGGTTTATCACCTTAAGGGCGGCATATTGCAATATCTGGAAGACACAAAGAATGAGAGCGGCGCCTGGCAGGGCGAATGTTTCGTTTTTGACGATAGAGGTGCTGTATCCGCGAATTTGTCACCATCTGACGGATTTTGGGTTGGAGAGGGGCAGACTGCCAAAGGAGTTAGTAGTAGCAAATGATTTTGCAAAGAGAGAAGATTTGCGCAATTATTAGCGATAATTCTATTATTAGCTCTGCAATTTGTGAGAATACCACCTGCCAGATTGATGTTGTGAGTAGTGATTATGAGTCTTTTATCGATTCAAAAAACAAGCTAGATTTGCTGATTCTGGACAAGGATATCTACCCCCATAAGCTGCCTCTGCACAGAATCAATTGCCTGATTAACCTCACAGATCAGAAATTCTCAGATAGTGAGATCAGGATCGCAAAACCACTCAAATTATATGATTTACTAGGTATAATTGCCTCAAACATGCGGGAGGAATATTTCTTTTGCTGCATTAATCACGAATGGATTTATCACGAACGCCGGGCGAGATTCATCTCCGCATCCCGTGAGATATCGCTAACGGACAAGGAAAATGCCCTTGTTGCCAGGTTGTTATCTGACAAAAATTTCTCAGCCAAAAAAGACTCTCTAAAAACCAGCCTATGGAACTACCATCAAGACAGCGAGTCAACCACTGTGGACACTCATCTATATAAATTAAAACAAAAACTCCCCGCCGGCATGGTAGAAATCAGACAATCAGAATGCTTGTTTAAGTTCGAGAAAGTGGTTTTTTAGAAGCAAAGTGGGTAGCTTCCAAGAGGCAGGTGGGGAGGCAAAAACATGGCAGACAAATATCCACTTCGTTCATTTGCCTCTCCCTTGTTTGCGCACCTATGATTTATGATTAGAATTACGAGCACTATTATGGAGTTTTGCTAGTTTGGCAGCAGAAATACCAGTGACGGAAGAATCTCTTTCAAGTCGAAATATCGCTCTAGCATATTTGTTGCGATGCGATTTGAGTGTTTCTCTTGGTAACAGCTTCTTCTTGATAGCTATCTTTAACAGTTTTCATAAACTTAACTCTATCTTCTTTTGACATGTGGTCTTGCATTACTTGTGCTAGTTCTTTCTTCTTTTCCTCTGGCACTTTAGGGTCAGTATACTCCACTATCAGCTTTAAGAAGCTACGAAACTACGTCCGCAGGCAAGAACACCCCCTTTAAACCCAAACAGACCCCTTAAGCTAAGCTTAAGAGGTCTATCTTTGAGAGGTAATTTGGTAATCTATTAGTTTTTTCGTATGGTCACAATAAAATAAGCACCGCTCCTTTTATTGCATTATCTGCTATCCAGTTCGGATGATATTATCCTGCTCAATAATAAGCTCTACTCTGAGTGGATAATATCATCTTACTTAGTATAGCTGATATTATCGTCTATCTCCAAAAAATCTTAGGAGATATAGGAATAAATTAATGAAATCCAGATACAGAGTAAAAGCACCTCGGATCGCCATTTTTTGCCCCATTTCACCGCCGCCTGATGCATAATACATAGCTTTAAGCTTTTGCGTGTCCCATGCAGTGAGACCAATAAACACAGCAACTCCGATGAAAGAAGTAGCAAACTCAATCGCTGGGCTTTGTAGGAATATGTTAATCACTGACACTACAATCAGACCTATCAATCCCATCATCAGGAAAGACCCCATGGAGGTTAGATCTTTTTTAGTAGTATAGCCATATATACTAACAGAACCAAACACAGCAGAGCATATAAAGAATGTCCGAGTAAGTGACTGCCCTGTATAAACAAGACCCAAATGAGAAAGCGACATTCCCATCAAAGCAGCATACACCCAAAATAATGCGCGCGATGATTGCACAGACATTTTTCCCATGCCCATAAAGAAATATAACGCTATGAGTATCGGAGAGAATGTGATGACCATTCCGGCAGTCGAAACGCCCATAAATTCGCCATTTGCACCTATGTTATACATGATATTCATAAGTGGCGGAAAGTTCAAGGTGCCAAACGCCATAGCGCCAGTAAGAAGCAGCGCTAGGGTCATATAGTTATATATCTTCAGCATATAACTTCTAAGCCCTGCATCAAAGCCCTTGCTTTCTTTTGCCGAAAAAGATTTTGTATAGTCAATCATTGTTTTACCTCAAACATCAATTAGGTTACTTACTTATATAATATATGGATTTTTTCACAAGTTTTCAAGTAGCATAACAAAAAATAATAAAAAACCAAGATAGTTATTTGCTTTAAACCTGGCCAAACAGTTTTTAGGATCCTTAACATCAAGAGACGCAATGCCCCAGAGCGTAGCCATCACAGCAAAGGAAATAGTACATAAAGAATACATCCCAAATGAGTCTTGTGTTGCAATTGAGAATAAAACGAAAAAAGCCACATAAAACCCAGCTATGATCAATTTATATGGTTTATCCTCGAAAAAGATCGCAGAAGACCAGACTCCTATCTTTTTATCATCCTTAATATCCATAAAAGCATATATAGTATCATACCCAAAAGTCCAAAAACCACAAGCGATGTATAGCAGCATGGATTCATAGCTAACCTCATCTTTAACAGCCGCATATCCAATCAAGCAACCCATGTTGAATGTGACTCCTAAAAATGCCTGCGGGAAATAGGTGATTCTTTTCATTATTGGGTATAGCAGAATCATGAGAAAAGCAATAATCCCCAGCGCAATTGAGGTGATGCTGAGTGACAATAATATAGCAAGGCAACCCGTAAATAATAGCACTAAAAAGATCACAGCCTGAGTGACAGTGATTATGCCACTTGCAATTGGACGATCCTGAGTACGAGCAACTAGTCTGTCGATATCTTTGTCTAGTATGTCATTTATCACGCATCCAGCGCTTCTGGCAAGAATGCTGCCGACAAAAAATAAGGGCAGATAATTTAGGTTCGGGGTCTCCTCATAAGCCAGAAGCAACCCAAAGGCGGCTGGGAAAAATGCGAGCAAATATCCCGTTGGAAGATGAAATCTCGTGAGGCGAAATAAGGCTATGAGCTTATTTTGCGAAGTTTTATTTGGCATTTTTGGGCTATTTGTAATATGATTCCTCATTTCTAACTAAACAAATTATATAAATAATATCATGACCGATTTCCCAAAGAAGTACAAGTTTAATGACCATGAGAAAAAATGGCAAGCTTTTTGGCAAGAACAAGGAATATACCTCTGGGATAAGAGCGAGGCAAGAGATAACACATTTGTCGTGGATACTCCTCCGCCAACTGTGTCTGGGCAGTTGCATATAGGTCATGTATATAGCTACACACATACTGATTTCATCGTGCGTTATAAGCGGATGAAAGGCCTGAACATATTTTATCCTATGGGGTTTGACGATAATGGCCTGCCGACAGAGCGTTTGGTGGAAAAGAAAAAAAAGGTCAAAGCGAGCCAGATGAAACGCGAAGAGTTCGTGGCAATTTGCGAAGATGTTGTGGAGTCTGAGGAGGAAAAATTTCGCGATTTATTTAATAGTATCGCGCTTTCTGTGGATTGGAACATAGAATTCCGTACAATCAGCAAAACCTCTTGCAAGATATCCCAAATGTCCTTCCTGGATTTGATGAATAAGGAAGAAATATACAGAGATTCACAGCCAATGCTGTGGGATCCAGTCGACCAAACGGCTCTTGCGCAGGCGGATATTGAGGATCAAGAGAAAACCACCTTCATGAACGACATCCAGTTCACAACGGAAGATGGTGACAAAATCACCATCGCAACGACCCGCCCGGAATTACTGGCCGCATGCGTATCGGTATTCTTTCATCCGGATGATGCGCGCTATAACAAGCTTGCTGGCAAGATGGCTATTTCGCCATTATTCGGCGTTCGCGTACCACTGCTTGCAGATGATATGGTCGACCCGGAAAAAGGAACTGGGCTTGTTATGTGCTGCACATTTGGTGATCAAACAGATATTCTGTGGTGGAGAAAGCATAAATTGCCTACGAAAATAATATTCACAAAATGGGGAACGATTGACGGTATCACTTTCGATGATACTTGCATAAATAAGCAGCAAGCAGAGAAATTTGGAGCAGAAATTACTGGCTTGAAGATCAAAGCTGCTAGAGAAAAGATGATAGACATCCTCAAAGCAGAAGGATTGCTTCTTGCCCAAACTGAGCGAACTCAAACGGTTAAATGCGCAGAAAGATCTGGTGCACCGCTGGAAATTCTAACTACTCCGCAATGGTTCATAAAGTCTGTTGCCCATAAAGAAGCCCTGGCAAAAAGATCAGACGAGCTAAACTGGTACCCGCAATCAATGAAAGTAAAACTTGATAAATGGATCGAGGGTGTGGCGCTTGATTGGTGTATTTCAAGACAAAGATATTTCGGAGTTCCCTTCCCTGTTTGGTACTCTAAAAGGCCCGGCGAAGAAGGAAAACCAATATTTGCCAAATTGGAACAGCTCCCAATAGACCCAGCGCTCGACCTGCCAGAAGGCTACTTACGGGATGAAGTCGAAGCAGACAAGGATGTGATGGATACTTGGTCAACAAGTTCTGTCTCCCCGCAGCTCAGCTCGCATGGCATAGCAGATGGTTTTATGGTTGACCAGAAGCGTCACGAGAACCTATTCCCAGCAGATTTGCGCCCACAAGCGCATGAAATCCTGCGCACATGGGGATATTACACAATGCTAAAATCTCATCTTCATGAGGGTACGTTGCCATGGAAAAACATCATGATCAGCGGCTGGTGCCTGGCGGAAGATAAAAGCAAAATGTCGAAATCCAAGGGCAACATTATTGCGCCTGAGACATTGCTAGAGCAGCACGGGTCGGATGTTATACGCTACTGGGCTGCAAGCTCTAGGCTCGGCGCGGACACTGCCTATTCTGAAGATGTGATGAAAAACGGCAAGCGCTTGGTTAATAAATTATGGAATGCAGCTAAATTCGTTTCGCAGCATTTTGATAAAATACCAGATAGCGACAAGAATTTGGAACTTGGCGCGCTAAAAGGCAAAATCAGCTGCGATTTTGACAAATATTTCCTGCTCAAGCTCTCTGAATTGGTTCAAGAGGCCTCTGCTGATTTCGAGAATTATGAATATGCGCTCGCGATGGCTAAAACGGAGCAATTTTTCTGGTCATTATTTTGTGATAATTACCTAGAAATCACCAAAAGCAGAGCCTATGATGAGGAGTCCGAAAACCCTGAAGGTGCCCTGAGTGCAAGGCTAGCTCTTTATCACGGGCTTAAAGTTTTGCTGAAATTATTTGCTCCATTCGTGCCGCACATAACTGAGGAACTCCACCAGCTTCTCTATAGCAAAGAGTCGATACATACGCGCCATAGCTGGCCAAAACTGGATATTAATTTTGACGAGTTTGCACCGCATGAGTCCGAGAGTTTAATTGAGGTTCTGGATTTGGTTCGCAAGATTAAGGCAAAAGATAATCTATCGATCAAAGCGCCAATTGAGTATATCGAAATCGAAGGTGCCAAATTATCAGATGAACTAGTCTCCGACCTGAAAAACGTGACTTCAAGTGCGAAAATAAAATTCGTGGATAGATTAAGCTCAAATGCGCAGGAACTAGGCTCAGACAAGCTGAAGATCAATGTTAAATATGATGAAAGCGGGGCAGCTTAGTGGCAAAGGCGGGGACTGAACTTATAGATTATTCCGCGCGTGAGGTAAGAAGATTTTTCATTTATTTTAAACTAACGATACAAAAAACACTCACCTGGTTATTAGACTGGTCTTATTGGCGACGAAAACACCAATCTATCGCTAAGTTCTGCCACTATACACGGAGATCTTCTTTGTTAACATGAATTACAACTGTAGTACTAGGAGCTGAGAAACTCCTCTACCCATGGCGATCTATCTGCCAGAAATGATAGGCTTCCCCAAGTTCCATTGGAATGAAGGAAGATGGGTGCATGTAGCTAAATGGCTAGGGGGGTCGCTCCTCAGCTTTATGTGTATCCATGACCGTTGGGTACGGTTTTTCTCACTTCCCGACTTCCAGTGGAACATCAATCACGTTATTCAGTGTTTTTTATCCCATTGCTGGTCAAACTAATTGATTTTGATAGTTTGAGTTTTACAGCTTTGCTTTAAACAGCAAAGCTAACTCCTTATCTTCAAGATCTTCGGTTTAACCTTAAATGCGGAGGCACTTATGAACTTTAACCCAGATATTGTTGTTATTTCAGCATTTTTACTTATCATCATCATTGTCGGCATTTGGGCTGGCATCGGTATTAAAACTATCACGGACTGTGCACCTGGTGTTTTTGCTAATTTTATAAACAAACCGAAGGAAGAGCTCCAGCTAAATTGTAGCCATCACTATCATATGTATAGTCTGCCAATATATAGCTTATCTCAGAAGGTAGCGTTGGATCATGCAATAGAATTGACAACAAACTCTGATACAACATGTGTGATATGTGGCCATATTGTGTAACCAAAGCATTATTTACTTGCCTATCCTCAACACAATTCAAAACATCAGATCTATCTAGAAAATTATTTAATATTTCATATTCCCTGACTGCCTGTGGCAACAGCAGGAGCTGGACATCCTCTTCATCAGGCCTAGATAATGGCATTAACGCCAAGAGTTTTATCGTCAATTTATCAATTCTTTCATCTGCTAATTGAGGGGTTTGAACGATTGTTTGAATGCATCGAGCTGCTTCCATCCCTTCTTGACAAAAAATAAACGCATCAATCGTATGTTCTAAACACTCTAGTAATGAGTTATTCTTCCATTGATTTTTCAATGTTAATCGAGTGAACAAAATATCGCTGATCTTTTTTAATCCTGTGATATCATGATTCATCATGCTATATGTTATTAATTGCTCGAATATGACCTGTATACGCCAGCTCGCTCTCCCCCACTCCAACTGATTAGCATCATTTACTCGGAGTGCAACCCACAATTGTGGACAAATCCACCTAGCACACTGCGCAAACTCCTGCCATTGTTCAGATGACCCTTGATT
Organism: Rickettsiales bacterium; assembly: GCA_002402195.1. Lineage (GTDB taxonomy): Bacteria > Pseudomonadota > Alphaproteobacteria > Rickettsiales > Rickettsiaceae > Megaera_A. Next base: position 27,784 of record NVVL01000002.1, read on the forward strand.
AAGAACACATAACGTATCATCTATCTGTCTGTGCATCTCTCTTGCAATCCTCTGAATTTCTTCCCTGTCATTGGCTGATATATCTTGTAATGTTGCATAACGAGAATGGTCAGGTGCATGATTAAAAGATATACCTTTATTATGTTTAAACTTTATAAAACTTGAGACGGTTTCTATTAAAGCTCTATCTATTATAATGCTACCATTATCTTCGTAGCGCATGGACAAGAGTGGAGATGATGCATCTACAGTATCAGCATTTATGATTGCTAGTATATCGTTGACTTGAGTACGCAAATCTGCCTGGCGCTCACGCGCAGGTAATTTAGTGTATATCTCGTGATATTTATTAAATTTATCTGAAAACATATGATCTCCAGATTGTATGCTGTATAATCTACAAAATTCTAGGAAAAATATACAAAACACCTTCTCGTTCCTAGCGTTCGTTATTTCTATAACATCCATTGCTCTACTTAAATGACCAAATGCTAATTCATGTTGTCCAAGATTCCAATATTGAATTGCACTAGTAATGAAATAATGAGATAGGCGCTGGGTTGGGTTGTTTGTCAATTTTTCGACAAAAGCTTCGTCTAATTGTTGCAATAGTGGTAACAGCATGTTTCTATCATTTTGCAGATGACATAGTGACATGAATGTCTCAAACTGTGCATTCAAACCATAATAATCCTTTGATGTTTGTACAGATTGAATATGCATTTGTAACATAGCAGTAAAGTGATTTAAAAATATTTCTGTCTGTCCTGCCTGTAGGTACATGTCTAAATATGAGTAAAGCGTATAAAGCGTCTCACCTGCAGTGATTTTGTTTGAAGCAGTTGTTTGTATTAGTAGCCACGCTAAATCTAACAATGGTTCTATCGATACAGTCTGATTGCTCCTTAATGCAGTATTTATGGCGGAGCTTACCTGATCAAGTATACTGCCAGGATTATCAAGGGTACCTTTTTGTAAACTTTGTTGCCAACAATTTACGTATTGTGCAATAACTCCATGATCTACTTCAAGAAACATAACATGCCCAAACATTGCATGCATAACGTCACTTGTCTTAGTAAGAACTCGGCTAGTATTGGCTTTGTCAGCTAGCTGGTGAATAATGCTTGTTAGCGCTTCTGCAAAATGAATTACAGCAAACTCTCTTTCTAGAAAATTAGAACTATATGTGCTGGATATTATGGCATTTGTTTTTGAACAAATAATCATCAGCTTATTGATTATCTCTAAACTCATCAGAGCGGTTTTTTCATCAATTCTATCAAAGGCACTAACAAAGCTTAAAATTTGTATAACTGTCTCTATATTATCGTCAACCAATTTTTTTCTCCCGGATGATTCACAGGTCGATAAAGCCCTGACTAAATAAACTGCACTTCTCAATAACCAAGCTGATTCTGGTACTACAGATATTTTTACCATAGCTTCGCGGCATAAATTAAAAAGCTGCTCACACACCAGAAGTACAGATTCTCTGGCATTAAGTAGAGCGTAGCATTGTGCTAACGTACCATACTGTGCTATTACTAAGGTGGGTTGATCGTTGAGAGCGCCAGGCTCAAGGTTACGCATCAATGCTGAGTACTCATCTAGGAGCTGTGTGGTTCGCAATATATTATCACTGTCATTAAAATGTGTGGAAAGTTGTTGTATACACCTTTCCAGTAGTAGGGCTACCTTCAGCATATTTTTTGCATCCAATGCACGAGGGTCTATTGTACTCAGCCCAACTTTTATCTTAGCGAGGCAATGATTCTTTGTTTCGTAATTGGACACCTTAATAGCCAATACACTATACATTTCGGTTGTCATTACAGGATTCAGTTGATACAAGTCTCTTATATGCATTTTCTCCAAAATCTCATATACTTTCTTCGGCTCTTTGTCACGATAGAATGCAAATGCTGTCTTATAGAGCTTAATCATTTCATCTATGTCTCGTTTGATTTTTTTACTCGGAGGTTGTTCAACATTGCCAAGTACCTCAACAGGCCGTTTATTATCAGTTCTATCTTTAGATACGTCCATTTGTTTTGTCATTTTAACCTCCATTTATTGTTAACTTAGTAAATTATATATTAAGCAGTGTAGCCGGCACCGGCAAGTTAAGAAAGGCTAAAATAAAATTTATTGAATTGAGAATTGATATAATTTATTCTAATTTCATCGATTAAAAAAAGAATTCAATATTGTATGTATATAAATAAAGCGTAAGCGTCAAATTCTCTGCATCTAAGAAGCTACGTGCGTAACCTAGAATATCTCGTATTTTTAGAGATTTTTTCATCTAGATTTAAATTTTTGGGTTAAAATATTGGATATATTTTAATTTAAAAATTTAAAAAATAGATGGAAAAAGATCAAAAGTATGGGGTATCCTAGGTTACGCACGTAGCTTCTTATGACTAAAAAAACGATAGGCTGCTATTGTTTCACTCCAGCTTTCACATGACTTAGGGATACTATCTCTCGACGAGCTGGACAAGCTTTTCATTACCCTTGATAACCTCTTTTCTAACCTTTTATCTCCTAAATTTACTGATTTTGTTTCCTCTCTTATCCATTCCTTCTCTAATCTCATTATTATACCTCTTTTTAATTATAGGTATAATCTTACATTCTTTTTCTACTTATATATAATCTTATGGCGGTGGACGCAGCACAAGCTATCGCCTGCCTGACAAGGATGAGATAGCGAGCTTATAAATTGCTCTCATTCTGTTAACCTCAAAAACTACACACCCAGTTTTTTCAGCAAGTCTTTTATCTTCAGAAGGTCGTACCAAGTGGTTTTCTTCTGCATGGGCTGACGCAGCAAATATGCTGGGTGGAAGAGGGCTGTTGTGTGTATGGGGTCTGAGATATATTGATTTGTATATGAATAACTATTTTTCCTGATATGGCTAATCCCCTCGCTTTTGCCGAGCAGCGAGGCTGTGGCAGTACCGCCAACTAAGATGATTAATTTCGGCTTCATCAATGCAATATGCTTCTCCACGAATGGTTTACATATGTCGATTTCTTCCGTGGTTGGCCGGCGGTTTGCTGGGGGTCTCCAGAAAATAGTGTTGGTGATATAGGCGTTTTTTGTCCGGCAAATACCAATAGAGGCGAGCATTTTATCCAGAAGCTTGCCACTCTCACCGCAAAAGGGAATTCCTTGCTCGTCTTCCGTAGCGCCTGGAGCCTCACCGATTAGTAAGATCTTAGCATCCTGCACACCATCTGCAAACACGGTATTTGCTGCAAATTTCTTTAAGGCGCACCCTTCAAAATTCTCAACATATTCTTTTAACTGGGCGAGGTTTTCAGCTTTGTCCGCAAGGGCGCGCGCAGCTAGTATGTTTGAGTTTGGCGTATTTGTGGTTTTTGTTTCTTTCATAATGTTTTGTATCACAGATTTGAGAGGTTTTGTCGATTGTACGGAATTTGTCGATTTGACAGGTTTTGGCTCGTTTATTTCGACTTTATCGCTCGAATTAGAAATTAATTCGCTAATTAATGAATTTTTACTATCTTTTTCCGTCGAACAAAAATATTCTACACCAGAGGATTTTAACCATTTGAGTTGATCTAACTTCGCTTGCAAATTATTCATTTAGGATATTACTAATAAATTATGTCAAAATATACATACACAATCCCTGAGAATCTAAACGGCGAAAGGGTGGATAAAGCGCTCAGCACCTTATGCCAGGAAACATCTCGCAGCCAAATTCAAAAGGCTATTAAGAATGAAAAGCTCACTCTTAACGATCAGATTATTTCGAATTTATCCGCCCGGGTCAAGGAGAATGATCAGGTGGAAATAATTATTATCGAAGAAATAACCTCTGAACTGCTCCCAGCAAACATTCCGCTCGATATTGTCTACGAGGATGATGACATGCTTGTTATCAATAAATCATCCAATATGACCGTCCATCCAGGAGCAGGCGCGCATGCAGATACGCTGGTAAATGCGCTGCTATATCATACGAATCATTTGTCTGATGTTGGCGGGGAGGTACGCCCTGGGATCGTTCATAGGCTGGACAAAACGACTTCTGGCTTGATGGTTGTTGCGAAGAATAATCAGGCACATGTACATCTTGCTGCTCAAATTGAGTCGAGAGAATTAACCCGCATGTATAAAGCGTTAGTATGGGGTCTTATCAAGCCTACATCTGGAACCATCGACAAACCAATCGGCAGAAGCCGGGCAGATCGCAAAAAGATGAGCACTTTCAAAACTGGCGGAAAACACGCTGTGACGCATTATGTAACCAAAAAAATCCTGCATGGCGGATTGTTTAGCTTCGTTGAATGCAAGCTTGAAACTGGCAGGACGCATCAGATCAGGGTGCATTTGAGTCATATGGGTCACTCTATAGTGGGCGATCAGACTTATGGAAATAATAGCAGGAAGATTTCAGGCTGCCCGGAATCTTTAAGGCCAGCTCTGCTTGCTATGGACCATCAGGCGCTACATTCCTTTTATATCAGCTTCATACATCCAAAGAGCGGAGATAGAATGGAGTTTACAAAGGAGATACCTTTAGACTATAATAAACTCATTGAGTCTATATTAAACTCTCAATCTACATAAGTTATTGATAACATGCATAAATGTAAAATTTTTCTGGTAGTAATTTTCTCTCTCATCCTGTCCTCATGCAGCGAGGAGCGGGATGAAAATGTATGGGTGGTTGGTACCAGCGCTGATAATCCGCCATATGAATATATGCATGATGGCAGAATTACCGGTTTTGATATTGATTTAATGAAGCAAATCGCTGGGCATCTTGGCAAGGATATAAAGTTCAAGAATATGGATTTCCACGGTCTGATTGCTGCTCTTACTACGAAAAATCTGGATATGATTATTTCCGGCCTGTCCATCACGCCAGAGCGTTTGAGACGAGTTGATTTCTCTGTTCCATATACGGATGCAAAGATTGCGGTTCTCTATTATACGCGTGATAGGTTCCAGAAGACCAGCGACCTAACTGGCAAAGCTATTGGAGCGCAGCTGGGCACGGTGTGGAGTCTTATTGCGCATGACTTATCTTCCCAGCATCGTTTCAGCATTAAGTCTCTTGCGAATAACTTATTGCTCGTTGAGGAGCTGAAGAACAAGCAGCTAGATGCAATGATCTTAGAAGAGTCTCAGGCGGCGAGGTTTATATCGATCTATCCTCAATTTTCGAGCTTTAATCTTGAGCAATATAGCTCTGCATTTGCGGTTGCGTTGCAAAAGAAATCTCCTCATACGAAAAACATTAATCATGCAATCAAGGCGCTTCGAAGCAATGGAACGATCGAGGCTTTAGCTAGAAAATGGGGAATCATTGGTGCAGAATGAAGAATTTAAATTAGCTGTCGGGAAATTCCCAACAGGCGTGACTGTGATTACTACTAATCAAGGTTCCAAATTATATGGGTTTACGGCTAATTCATTTGCCTCGGTTTCTCTGGAGCCTCATCTTATTTCCTTTTGTCTTAATAAAGAAGCCTATAGTTTTGATGCATTTAGCGATGCGGAATATTTTTCTATAAGCATTCTCTCAAGCGCGCAAGCTGATATTTCCGGGCATTTTGCGCGCCATAGTGCAGATAAATTCAAAGGGGTGGATTATGAACTCGGGAAACACTCTAATTCCCCTTTGATCCAAGGCGCTATATGTTTTATTGAATGCAAAAAATACAACATATTCGAATGCGGTGATCATTCAATCTTCATCGGAGAAGTTATAAAAACCCAAATTGATGAAGATAAGTCACCTTTATTATATTTTTCCAAATCATATTTAGAGATCAAATGAGCATAATCAAAATTGGCCTCTCTGGCGCAAATGGACGGATGGGCAGGGCAATTCAGAATTTATTACTGGATAAAACGGATAAATTTGAACTAACAGCAAAAATCACGAGCAGCTCTTCTGAACTCGATTTATCAAAAGCTTGCCTGGATTCTGATATTATTATCGACTTTTCAAGCAGCGCGATCCTCCCCTCCCTTGTTAAAGCTGCAGCCCAGCACGGGGCGAAACTTGTGGTGGGGACTACCGGCCACGCTCAAAGCCATTTTGCTGATTTAAAAGATCTGGCAAAAACAAACGCAATATTATACGCCTCCAACACCAGTATAGGAGCGAACTTGATCGCGATGCTAGCTGCCAAATCTGCCAAAATCCTGAAAGGATATGACGTGGAAATCATAGAGGCTCATCACAAACATAAAAAAGATGCACCTTCTGGCACTGCGCTGATGATTGGTCAGAAAATTGCGGATGCAATGAATATTAATTTCAAAGATAATGCAGTGTTCGACAGGGCAAGCAAAGGAAAACGCATTGATGGCGAGATCGGGTTTGCCTCCATCCGGGGCGGCGGAATCTTCGGAGAAAATGAAATAATGTTTGCAGCAGATGATGAGCTAGTCAGTATCAGCTGCCGCGCCCTTTCCCGCGACGCCTTCGCAAGCGGAGCCTTAATTGCCGCAGAATGGTTATCCGCGCAAAAAGCCGGCTTTTACTCCATGGAAGATGTTTTGGAGTTTTAAGAAGCTGTACGGGTAGGGTTAGAATCTCCCTGTTTTTGATCTTTTTCCATCTGTTTTTTAAATTTTTGAGTTAAAATATGCCCAATATTTTAACTCAAAAATGGTATATAATCCACAAAGAACCTTGCATATTTAAACTCAATGTTTAAATATGCAAGGTTGCTAGGAAGAAAAACATACAAAAAAAATAAAAAAAGCTCTGCTAAGACAATCTGAAGTAGTTTTTATAGAAACGCTGCAGGAGCAGAAATAGATTTAATTCTTGAACTCCCAAAGAATCAGGGGCTCTGGGCTATAGAAATAAAGCTTGGGCTTGTACCAAAACCAAGCAAAGGTTTTTATAGCGCCATAAAAGAATTAAAACCCCAAAAAGCCTTTGTCGTATATTCAGGAGACGAGAATTATCCTATAAATGAACATGTTGAGGCTATTAGTTTGTATAGTCTTTCTGAGCTTTTGTCACAAATTTAGTCTATTTACCAAGCCTGTCGCAATAGCCCTTTCGACGATCTGGAAAGCTAAGCACAAACACGCCAGGGCTCTTTTGCACGCAGCGTCTTTGAGGCGTACTTACTCGGTAATATCCCAAGTTACATCTGCCCAGGGATAGCTCGCCAGATTTGACCGCTGGCCAGTATGCATTAAATCCACCTTCAACTTTGCAGCCATCAAATACGCATTTAGTATTCGTATATTCTTTTTTAGGTGGAGTGCCTTTCATTCTGTATAATGGCTCTAAAGCAAAACGAGGCGGGGCGGGCTCTGAAACGGGAATGCAAAGTCTTTTGAGGGGGTTTGCCGGATTAAATAGTTTCATACCTGCCTTGCATGTGCCTGTTGATATTTCACCCACTTTTACTGATGTCCAAGAGGCAAAGCCGTTATCTTGTGAGAAATTATTTTGCGCAGAGCAAGTATCTTGTCTGGGATCTGGGCTTATTAATGTGCAAGCTCCAAGTTCTCTGAGGGTTTTTGTTCTAAGGCGCAGTGAGTTCTGATTATATTTTCTTATCCTAACTATCCCACGTGCATCTTTAATGAATGGGTTATAATGTTGATTTGTTGCAAGAGTCTCACCAAATTGCGCTCCTGGAATTGAGCGCTCTGCCGCAGACATCCCAACCGTGCAAAGTTCTGCATCTGATTCATAGCATAATGCTCCATCAGCGCATTTTTTAATATTCACGCGACCGCCGGATATTTTGGGCATAAAATCTATCACGCCGCAACTCGGGTTTCTGGCTTGATCTGGACTGCACATGCTCAAACCCGGGTGATTTTCGGTGCTTTTGTAGAAAATGCTACATTTTACGGTGTTTTTATTCGCTAATTTAGCAAGAACGCACATATGAATATCATCTGGACATTGGCGCATATTCTTGTTTCTTACGCAGATATATTTCCCGCCTAGATGATATTTATTAGATATATATTCAAGACCACTCATATATACAGCATAAGGGTTCCGGGCATATGGAGGATTCAGGCTTATTGGTAATATATTATCTAAATACGTGCCCAGAATGCTGGTCGGATCTTTCAAAGGAGGGGCGTTCATGAATGGGTTCATAGCGTAGTTGTCATCTGTCACGAGGGCTTCAAACTGGGTTCCTGCAAGATAGGCGACGGCTTTTCTATTGCCACCTGATTGATAGACGGTTTCCGGAACAACTAGAGTGGATGTCACATCTTGCTTGGAGCGTTCTCGCCCATCATCACTACGATAAGTTATGGTTGCTTGCGGAGAGAAATAGCTGCTTTTACAATTAGTCCCAAACACATTATTGCAACTCAGCAAAGGCTGCGGGGCAGGTACGCGCTCGGTGCAATCGATCATTCGCTTATTCCCGAAAAGGCAAATTTGATTAGGCTCTTGCACGAAATTATAGTCCTGATTTTCGTGAGATTGCTGCACTATAGTGGCATGAAATTTGTTTTCTTTGGGAGGGGTGCTGCCATCTGTATCCAAGCCATAATCAAACAATCGGAAGGAGTGTTTGATTGCTGATACAATATTAGCACTATTAGAAACTTTTGGAAAAACGAGTGATATATCAGCAAATTCCGCAGTATTAATTCCCCAAATCACTTGGCAAGCTGATGGCGAATTATTAGTGCAATTGGGCAAATCATCATAAAAATATGGCTCAGGCGTGATGTTATGTCCAATTTTTTTGGCATATACTATCCTAAACCCATCCCGGCATCCATGTTCAGTGACGCTGCATCTATGTTTGATCGAAGTTTGAGCGCATAACTCACCAGATGATGCGGCGCTACAATGTTTTATTATATCTCTTTTTTTCGTTATCTCGTGCAAAGCTTTGGCATTTGTAAGCGTCGATGCTAGGTTATTTATCTCGGCGCATGTACCGTGACTTGGAGACTCACCTGGCTTGCATAATGGCACTAAATGATCATACCCAACCCGGACACTATTGCGCACGAAATTATTTCGAACCGCAGAGACTAAGCACTTAGAGCTATTAGTCGACTTCTCATATTTCCCATCCTTATCTAGCTGGCAAATTTTTTGTAGGGTTGCTAGCTGAAAATATGATATTTGAGAGCAAAATGGCGGAGGCATAGGCCCCAGAGGCAATTCTACGCACCCATATTTCGTGCTCGACACGGCTCTGTTTATGGCCCCCACCTCGTCAAGAAGTTTTTCAATCGCATTACCAAATATCCCAATAAGTGTGCCCAAAAACTCGAATGCTTTACTCAGGCTTTGAGTTGCTATATCCGAGCTACTCCCAAGCGAGGCGGTAAGGTCAGATATGGCACTTGCAAGCCCACTTGCACTATCTTTGAAGACTTTGAAAAAAGTTTTTATAATCTGAATGATTGGATGAACCGCTTCGGTTTTATGAAATGGTTGCCAATTTGGGTCTATATCCATAACATCCGCTTGCAGACCGCTCTCTAAAGATAAAAAGGCTGGATCCAGATATAAACATAATTTCGGCCTGCTTAGCTTAATGGGCGCGCCATCTTTACCGACCGGGTACTTATCATCTTGTGTTTTTCCTTTGGAATCTAGGTGCTTTCCATCGGTATATCCCGGATCTGCTTTGATGCTTGGAGTAGTCTGAGTATTTGCAGGCAGGGCTATTCTTGCGCACATGCGGTACAGAGGCAGGCCATAGCGACCAGCTAGCGTAACACAATCCCCATCCCAGTCTAAACTTGTAGAGGTTGACCAGCATTTGAGAGCATTACATTGCTGACCTCTGACTCTGATTCTAGGAGTTTTATAGCTGCTACTAGGAGATTTTTCGCCGCAAAGATTCTTATAACTTTCAATAAACGTACCAGGCATTGCTTTTTTCATTAAGCAATTATAGCGGCTTCTACCATCATATTTATCCCAAGGAGGGCAATTCTTATTCTTCTTAACACTTGGCCTTATTACTTGTTTGCCCCAATATTCCGTTATTGGCTTCTCACCACAATTACATGGGTCTTTAAGGCATCTTCCTATACTATCCCAAAAACTGGCATAGGCGCTTTGAGACTGGAAGATAAGTAATAATATTATCAGAGCCCTTTTCATCCGTTTAATTCTCGTATATTTTTCATCTTCCTAATTCTCACAGGCCTCGCACAGAGCTTGAACCCATTTCTCGGTTGTATCATTTCCCTCATTTTTTATAATTTCCCTATAGAGCTCGCGTTCCTGCTCGCCAGAACATAGCAAACTAGTGAGCCCAATCAGACCACCGATACTCAGCTCTGATGTAATAGTCGTGCCATCTTGGCGGATTAAGAACATCCTGGATGCAGGAGTCAAGCGCGCTAGCTTCCGAAGCTCTGCTGAGTCCAGATCTAATATTTCCTCCAAACCAGCAACAGATAATTCCGACGGCAGGAAAAAGCTTGTATTTAGTTCCCGAATCCAATCTTGAGAGGTTTTGGAGTTTGCATTTTGAGTAAGTTTTGTACCATATAGAGAATATAATTTATCCGTATTCACTGTGCTGACAAATATCCCATTCATTGCATGCATATTGTTCATAAGCGTGCTCATCAGAAATGAGTAATGTTTGAGGTTAATAATTTCTGCCAAATTATCCATAACAAATATCTTTGGCTTGTCTCCAATAACTTTCATAATATTCTGAGCCGCAAGCACGATGCCAGCCTTCACTGCGCGCATGGCGTTTAAATCATACTCAAACTGTTCGATAAGCCTTTTTTCTTTAGGATAATGCGCCTTGCTATATGCGGCATCATCGAAGTTTTGCAGATTCATAGCAACAATCTCGCCCTCTTCTATGTTTATTGCCTCTTCTCGCTCAAATACCCCGTGATATATGCCATTTTCGGCGTATGCGGCTAGGCGTTTTTTCAGAGTCTTTCCTCCTTTGTCAGACTCCTTCAAGCTTTTGAGTAGCTCTGCAAGGCTTCGCTCTTGCCCTGGCAGGGTGAAGACAGTTTCGCTGAGAGTCGTTAAAAGCAACATTTCAGCATTTGTCAGCGGGTCGAAATAATGTTTGGAGATGATTTTAAAAAATTCCAGCATAAATACTCTATTTTCCGGAGTATCTTCGCAAATCAGGGGATTAATTATATTTTTCTCCCGCTGAAACCAGCGCCCTTCCTTAGCCTTTATATATAATCCAGAATCCATATCATCAGTTATATACATGATGCTTGGGCGATATTTATCCATTTCTGATAACAGAAAATTCAGCAATGTTGTTCTTCCAGATTTCCGGTTGCCAAATATACATGTAGATCCCTTGCCGGTTTGGTCATGGAAATTCATAAAATATGGCGTGCCTTTTTCCGTCCGAAGCAATGTAGTCGCTCGCCCCCACGGATTATACTGATTCCCCATCGGAAAATTATGCAAAGAGGCAAGGGCGGCAGTATTATCAAGGATTGTTGGTTTCATGCGCGATAAAAAGGAGAAATTTGCAGGTAATTGCGACCAAAACAACTTTTCCAAGTTGATATCCTCTCGTATATGGACAATCCCGATCTGCGCTAGCGACTCAGAGGCTCTGATCGCATCCCTATCAAGCGTTTCTTTATCTTCTCCAATTACCATAAAAGAAATTTGCTGATGACAAAAACGTATGCCATTATCTTCTGCATCAACGATTTTATCCAAACCTTTCCATTTTCTTAGCTCCGAATCGCCACTGATATTGAGCGTATCATTCTGTACTGTAAAATCTGCAACAACATCGCTCCTCTTTACAAAATAAAATATTTCAGTTGCAATCATCTCCACCGGAGTCTGCATGAATTTATCAAGCGCATCAGAGGAAATCTCTTGATACTCTTTGATCGATATAATAGCTACCTGTTTTTGCTCTCCGCCTCCTATCACCTCCATCCGGTCGCTCTGGGCAACATATTGATGCGATGCAAGAACAGAGGATATATCCTGAGTCGGCATAGTGGAGTCTTTATTGCTCAAATGCATTATATGCTTATAAAATGATATTGGCTGAGAGTAACATTCTTCCCCCTCTATCAGCGTGCCCAGCTTCTCAGCGCCATATTCAGACAAGCCAGAGAGGATGCTATCAACCGTTTTATGCAGCTCGCCGCAGGCTTGTTCCAGAGATTCTTCCTCGGAGCTAGAAATTCTCCTTTGGAAGAATGAGTTAATGAATGAATTGAGATTTTTTAGCTTAAGCTCCGTTCCTTTATGAACAATAGTGATATAGAGTTTATTGACGAACTTATCATGCCAGTAATTTTTGCGTCTCCAAATATCATGAACATTGGCCGAGAAGAAGTTGGGATATTCTGCCGGGTCATCTAGATCTGCTTTTTCTCGTACTGTATGAATCCAGAAAGCATATTTGCTACATTCTATTGTGCTGCTTATGGAGTTTCTCACAACTTCACGCAAATTAAAGAGATTCTTGCTGATTTTCTCAGATAAAAGGCCATGAATTTGAATAGTCTGCAGTAATTCTCCGTTTTTAGTAAGCAATGTATGCGCATCATAATGACAAGCAACCGGCACAAAATCAGCGGCAGAGTCATTATACAAACTATTATCCGATGCCTTAGACGACATAATACAAACCTCTTCATAAAACTACATCATTAGAAATCATTATGACACTAAGAACCAATGCCTGAAAGGTTTAAGTTAAAAAACAGTGAAAATTACAATCAACTGTTACAAGTATGGTGCTAGTAGTACAGTTGCAATTCAAATATATGGGGTATTGTAGGCCTGCAGACATAGCTTTTTAAGTCAAAAGAAGATGGAGTAGAGTGTTATGACAGGCTCTACTAGACTCCTAAACTCATAGCCCCCCAATTGCTCCCTACACCCTAGCGAGGGGCGGATTTTTGATAGGCGCTGACGGATGAATTATTTAGCAAAGTAATCCCCACTCTGATGTTGCGGACGCTAAATGGGTCTTTGGGGTCGAATGGTTCGCGGTCAGATTTTCCGACTAATTTCACTACCTGGTTCTTATTGATGAGATTCTCTACCAGATATTGACGAATTTTATTCGCTCTTTCTGACGAAATATACCAAAAATCAATATCATCTTCTGCGTCTTCTGGCACCGATGCAGTGTGCCCCGTGATGGAAATATAGTTTGGCTGGGTGCTGACCATCTTGCCGATGATATCGATGATCTTAAGCATATATGGTTGCAGCTCTGTTGTGTCTGGCTTAAACATTGGCCTGTTATCACTATCCATAATCTGGATGCGCAAACCCTCGTTAGTAAGGTCTATATGGATATTTTCTGAATATTTTTGAAGCTCAGTGCTTTTTTGAATGCTCTGCATGATGCTAATGAAATGCTCCTTTTCAACATCGCTCATACTCGTTGGAGCCTTTGCAGCGTCGACCCTATGCCCTTTTGAAGGGGAGCCATATATCAAAGAACTGGCAGCCGCATATTCTGAAAGCTGTCCTTCTGTAAGATTATTGTCCGTTCCCCCCCCAAATCCAAGACCGGCCTTGTCACTGATAGATTCTGTTGGTGTAAAATATTGCGCAACCCCCTGCAAGGTCGCCTTGTCCGAGATAGAAACCAGCCAAAGTAACAGGAAGAACGCCATCATTGCAGTCACGAAATCCGCATAAGCAACCTTCCAGGCTCCCCCATGATGCCCGCCGCCTTGTATCTTCTTAACTTTTTTAATAATAATCGTCTGATTTTTAGACATCCCTAATTCCTAACCCATCATTTTCATTGCATTTTCATTGATATAAACGTCAAGCTCTTCAAATGAAGGCCTGTAATGTTCCGGTATTGCCTTCCTCATAAACTCAATCACGATGATAGGCGGATTACCGTTTAAATATGAAACAAAACCAACCTTCGCACAATCTGCAAATTTCACCTGATAAGCGCCATATTTATGCAAAAAATGTCCCATAGGGCTAGCAAACCCATAAGCAACAAGAATACCAAGGAATGTACCAACAAGCGCAGCTCCGATCAATGCTCCGAGCACATCAGGCGGTTCCATGATACTTCCCATAGTCGTAATCACACCTAGCACAGCAGCCACAATACCAAGCGCGGGGAATGCATCGCCCAGATTCGTAAACAGATCTCCAGGAACGCTGGTATGCTCTTTATATAAGTCAATTTCTCTATCCATCACATCTTCAAACTGATAGGGATTATCCATGCCCATCGTCATCAGACGCAGATTATCTGCCATGAAATCCAGAATAAAATGGTCTTTTTTTAAGACAGGAGCAAGCTTGAATAATTCACTCTCCTCTGGGCTTTCTATATGCGACTCTATCTCAAGCATTCCCTTGATTTTCATCAGCTTAAACGTATTGAAGCTAAATAAAAGCAACTCCATATAGTCTTTTTTGTTATAAGGCATCGCTGTGAAGAAATGCTTCATACCCTTCATAGATTGTACGAGATATGACATAGGAAAGCCAATAACCACAGAGCCAATCGCAGACCCTACAATAATCACAACTTCATTTGGTTGGTTTAAAACGGCGAGATTACCACCATGCATGGTGTACCCTCCGAGAACCGATCCAAATACAATAACCACCCCTATTATATAAAACATATTTTACAGACTTTGAAATCAACAACTCAACCTAGGTTTACTATATCTTACTTTTTCTCAATTGACTAAAGAAACCTTTCATAAGCTCTTCAGATTCCTCACAATATAGGCCATAGTAGATTTCCGGGCGATGAAAGCACGAATTGGATGTATAAAACCGCACCCCATGCTCGACCGCGCCTTGCTTCGGGTCAGAGGCTCCGTAATAGAGGCACGCCAGTCGTGCATTTGAGATTGCAGAGGCGCACATAGTGCATGGTTCCAAGGTAACATAAAGATCGCAATTGGATAGACTTTTATTCCCAAGCTGCCCGCAAGCATGATTAATCGCGATAATCTCCGCATGCATATTGGGGTTATTATTCTTTTGCATTATATTATGCGCCCTGGCAATTATTTGACCCGTATCCTTGCAGACAATAACGCACCCAACCGGGATTTCCCCGGCTGCGTATGCTTTTTCAGCTTCGATCAGAGCTGCGCGCATAAATTTATTGTTAAAATTAGATTCGCTCAACGTAGTTAACTTCATGCTCAAACCCTTCAGGGTCTTGGTGAATGGTGATTTCAGCTTTCGGGAATTCCTTTATCAATGCATCACTAATTCTGTCTGAAATATAATGCGCCTCCAAAAGGGACAAACTACCGTCTAATTCCAGGTGAAACTGGATGAATGGCTTGCTTCCCGCTGATCGTGTTTTTAGCTCATGTATTCCTTTTGTCTCAGAGAAGCTGCTGATGATTTTTATGATGCGGTCTCTATCTTCCGTTTCAAACTCCTCATCTGCAAGATTATGTATAGCATCTCTAAATAGCTGATATGATACAAACATGATATAAAACGAAACCCCTATCCCCGCAAGCGCATCTAAATACCAGAAAGTGGCACTCAAATACAGGGAAATAACTATGGCAATATTAGTTAGGAAATCAGAAAAATAATGCAGCTTATCCGCAGCGATTATCCGCGAATTAGTATGCCGAATCACATAGCTTTGATAAAGCACTAAGATAAAGGTCAAGAAGATACAAATATACATGACATTCGCACCAAGGGCGACGTTTGCAGGAACTGCCCCTATATACAAAGCCTTCCCGGAAGAAAACATCGTGAATAATGATGAGGCAAAGAAGAATATTGACTGCGAAAATATGGCTAAATCCTGGAATTTATCATAGCCAAATCTGTAAGTATCATCAGCTGGCATCAGCGATACCCTGATTGCTATGAGGTTTATTAAGGATGAGGAAATATCCAAAAACGAATCCACCAGTGAGGCAAGTATCGACTGCGAGTCAGTTGCAAGCCAGCCATACATTTTAACCACCATAATGATAATAGCAATTACCACCGAGGCATAGGATGCGCTCCTTATCAAATCATTCTCATCTAGTTTAAACATTAATTATCTTTTTTGATTGCAATAAACAAGCTCAGTAGTTATCATCTTAGCGTCTCATGACGTAATGTCAATTTGTATATTTTTTATAGAGGAAATTTTATTATGAAATCAATATCGAAATTATTTTTACTGATATTCACTATTGTTTCTTTGCAATCTTGCCAAAATATGAATAAACAGGGCGGTGGAACCTTGATTGGCGGTGCAGCTGGTGCATTGCTTGGAGCGCAATTTGGCAAAGGAAGCGGAAAACTTGTAGCCGTTGGAATTGGCGCACTTGCTGGGGCTTTAGTCGGTGGCCAGGTTGGTAAAAGTATGGATGAATATGACAAGAAACTTCTTGAAAATAGCTCACGTCAGGCGCTAGAATTCTCGCCATCAGGCAGACCAGTTGAGTGGAAAAATCCAGATAGTGGAAATCGTGGTTCTATCACTCCAACCAAAACATTCAGAGAGCGCGGACGCTATTGCCGCGAATATACTCAAGAGGTGATTGTTGGCGGAGAAAAGCAAAAAGCATATGGTAAAGCTTGCCGTCAGCCTGATGGAAACTGGCAGATCATTAAGTAATCTAGCTTAAGGGGGAAGCGGGGCTTTTTAGAAACTGCGTCCAGCTCCCACAGTTCCGCCAATTGCCTGTCTTTAGATTGCTTTTGCGTGCCTTTAGGTTGCGCACGTAGCTTCTCAGAATTGGCTATAGGTTTCTTCAAATTTAATGTCACTCTTGCTATAAGTATGGAGTGACATTTTTGTATCAAAACATTTTGCGTCAACTATGAACACATTGGTAGAATTTAAATCATTATCCAAAAGCTTTGATAAGAAAATACTTATCGATAATGTCAGTTTTAAGCTCAATAAGGGCGAGATTACTACTTTAATAGGCCAGAATGGGGCTGGAAAGACTACGCTTGCAAAGATCATCCTGGGGCTGGAGGGGTATGAGAATGGTGAAGTTATTATCCAAAAGGGCTTGAAGATTGGTTATGTTCCTCAAAAGTTGGATTTTGGTTTTAATATGCCAATCACATCTTCAGGATTGCTTGAGATTCTAGCACCCAAATATAGCAAAAGTGATTTTTCTAAATTTGCAGAATTTATCAATTTGGATTCGATCAGGAAAAAGGATATATCAGAAATATCAGGCGGGCAATTGCAAAAATTAATAATCGCTGCCACATTGCTAAGCCGGCCAGATATCATAATATTAGACGAACCAACCCAGTTTTTGGATGTTGCCAGCCAGCAGGAATTTTATAAAATAATCGCCAGGTTAAAAGTAGATCTGGGGCTCACTGTGTTTATGATCTCGCATGATCTATTCACCGTGATGAAGAATTCCGACCAGGTGATCTGTTTAAACAAACATGTTTGCTGCAGCGGCAAGCCGGCCGAGATTGATAGTAATAGTGATTTTAAAAATGCACTATCTGAAATAGGAGTTTACATCCATAATCATGACCATAAACATTGAGAATATATGCTAGAGAATACAATAGAATACCAGATAAATTTTTGGCAAGCGATTGCGGCGCATTATATCTTCCCAGAAGGTGGTTTTGCCTTCACAACAAAGATGAGCGGAGCCGATACGAACCTTCTCATATTAACCAAGCAAGATCTGCAAACGCTTAAATCTATTTTGCCTGAGGTGACTAGTTTCTTTGAAAAACACCAGGTGCCTTGGGGGATTAACATAGTAGACAACCCACATTCTGCAGAGATTATCAGCTTTCTTGAAGAGAAGCATTTTAGCAAAATCTATACTCAGCATCAAATGGAGACGAAGCTTGCAAGCTTGCCTCAAACTCCTGGATCCCCGCTTGTGCGCGAGGTGGGGGATGGTGATCTTGAAATGCTAAAAGATTGGACAAAACCTGTTGTAAGTGGTTTTAAAATTCAGGGCAGCAAGGATGCAGATTTATATTATAAATTAAATGAAATTGCCCTTAGCCGGGAAGATAATATATTAAAACATTTCGTATTATATGATGGTGCCCAGCCTCTCAGCTCTGCCACGCTTAGCATTCATGGAGATGTAGCGCGCCTTGATAATGTCTCCACGATGGTTGAGGCTCAAAGAAAAGGGAACGGGCGGGCGCTAGTGGAATATTGCATATCAAAGGCACGAGCACTTGGTTGTAAATATATTATATTCGAAAGCTCAGAGCGCGGGATAAATCTATACAGGAAAATGGGATTTAAGGAAGTTGCTATGTCTTGTGTTTACAGCGCGAGCAAGTCGTCAGAATTTAGTGCAAACGACCCATCAGCATGCAGTGCAAGTGACTCCTTAGTATGCAGCGCAAATGAGTCATCAGAGTCTAGTGCGAGCAACCCACTGCCGCGTAATGGGAGCAAGTCGTCATGATAATAATATTAGCAATTTCGGTATTAATCGGCTTGATATTCGCTCCGCTTGGGTGCCTGGTGCTTTGGAAGCGATATGTTTATTTCGGTGATGGTCTCGCCCATGCTAGCATGCTGGCTGCTGCTCTGAGCTTGCTTGCGGGCATTCCTATATTCTATGCGGGTATTTTAAATACTTTATTATTTGCGCTCTTGATATTTAAGCTAAAACATAAATCGGGGAATAATGCGGCGATTGGTCTTACCTCCAGCATTATGCTTTCTCTGGCTTTGATTTTATCCTACATTTTCCCAGGGGAGTTTAATTTCTCAAGCCTATTATTCGGGGATATCGTTGCAGCTACTGGTGATGATGTCCTTATCCTATGCGCGCTGCTTGCCTCTGTGCTTGTCTTTTTGGCGCTAACCTATCGCGATTTGATACTGATTATTTTGAGCAAGGATGTTGCGCGTTCGAAAAATATTAAGGTGCAAGCTCTGGAGCTGGTGTTTTTGTCGATCTTATCATTTGCCGTGCTATCTACTATCAAGATCGTCGGGGCGCTGCTTGTGACTAGCCTTATATTAATCCCAGCAATGACCGCGCGAATAGTCTCAACCTCCCCCATGATGATGATTGGCTTTGCTATATTTTTCGCCCAGCTTATGAATTTCGCCGGGATTATGCTATCATTTTATGCAGATATTCCATTTGCTCCCATAATCATCCTATGCGGAGGCGGGATTTATGTTATGGTTTTGCTTTGGAAAAACTGCCGTACATAGCTTCTGAGAAGTTATACAAATAACGAGACTGCTATGCTCCACATGATGACCCCGATACAGGCATCAAGGATCTTCCAAGAGGCGCTGCTCTTAAAGAAACGTGACAAATGACCGGCACCATAGGCAAGAGAGAAAAACCACATAAATGAGGCGCAAACGGCTCCGAGGGCGAAATATAACCTTTCCCCTTCCTCCATTTGTGCGCCTATGCTGCCAAGAAGCACGATTGTGTCTAGATATACGTGCGGGTTTAGCAGGCTCAGCGCTAGCAAGGTGAGGATAGTTTTTTTAAGATCACCTGCCTTGCTTTGAGCCTCATCTGCAAGCGAATGAGTCAGATAAATACTCGAATAGAAGGATCTGGCACCGTAATAAAACAAAAACACAGCACCGCCATATTTGGTGATTTGCAGCAGCTGCTCGTTCTCGGAGATAAAGTCACCCAGCCCACATATTCCGAAAATGATCAAGACAGCATCAATCACAGAACACGTGATCGCAACAATAAAAATATGAGATTTGGTTATGCCTTTCTTAAGCACAAATGCGTTTTGCGCTCCAATTGCGATGATAAGCCCTGCGCCGATTCCAACGCCTGTGAGAAAAGTTAAAAAATCTGACATAAATATTTTAGCACCGATTCTGTGTTCTAATTTTAGTGTATCACATAAAAGAGGAGCATAGAACTTATTCTACGCTCCTCTTAATTTATCATCCAGGTGTAATTAGTATTGTACCTTTCGATTAGTCATAAGATACATCTTACCATTACAGCAAGAAATCCAATGATACATAACACCCTTCACTATTTTAATGATCTTAGGCTGAACAGGAAGCTGCCCAGGCACCGATAAAGCAGGCTTACCTGTACCAGACTTGTCTGTACCAGACTTGTCTGTACCAGACTTGTCTATACCGGATAAGTCTGCACCAGGTAAGCCTGTACCAGGCAAGCCTGTGGCAAATTGATATAGCTCACCGTTTGATGCAATGATATTAACAGCGAATCCGTTTGGTGTTTTGCTGACAAAAGGTGCTTGGAAGAAGGCTGTTTTTGGCCTTTTACCGCTTCTGTCTTTTTCAGAAATCATATTCCCAACCCACAGCACCTTGCCATTATGGCTAGAAAGAGCCGCTGCTTGCCTTGCGTTATTAGTCACAAATAATGTATTATTAATCAGGCTCATGGACTGGATATCGTCCGCATCTCTGATCCATGCAGGTGCACCATTGCTTAAATCCAACTTGACGAGCTTGGCATTGCTCGTGGCAAAATACACGTAATTCTTATGAATAATAGGCTCTGTAACAATCACAGACGGGTCAAAGCTCGGAAAGCCAATATCATCGATTGTCGAGAGATTATATACCCATTTTTCCTTACCATTAGTGACGTCTAAATATACCACCTCTCCTGAGCTATAACTAACAATAGCGTGCCCATTATATACTTTTGGAGCCGCTTGACTTCTGGTTGAGATAGTCTCGATTCCCCCTTCATGCAGCCAAACTAGCTTTGATGAAACAATATCATAAGCAAGCAGTTGGTTGCTTATAGTTTGCACAAGAAGCAGACGGTCCGTTGCCATGATTGGCTTTGCGCGCAAGATATCAGGAAATTCTTTTCTGATAATCTCATGACCAGTTTTAGCATCCAAAATAACAAGGAATCTTGAGCTATTAGTCACATATAATTTATCATCACTAAAAAGCACACCGCCAGCGCTAAAGCTGCGATCCAGCTCACCTTTGGCAATATCACTTGACCATAATATCTTTTGTTCCTTCAGCGAGAAAGCGGAAACATAACCCTTTCCATCCACGCTATACATAACTCCCTTTGCAATTGCCGGACGTGCGATGATCTCGCGCTTTGCAAGCTTAAAGGATTTTGCCTTTTTCTCATCCAAAAGCAACTCCCGAGCATTAGAGAATTTGATTTTCTGCGCAGACTCAACCTCAAGACGCGGAGTTAGGTCGATCAAATTTTTCACGCGCGTGGTACCAAAATTATCGCAAGAAACAAGAAATAATGGTAATAGAATTATTAAAGCAAAATTTTTCATAGTAGTTAAAACCTTATAGTCAATATCAGTATATATTATAGTATTTAGTGTCAGTATTTAGTATTTAAATGTATCATATATTACTTATATATTAGCAAGAATAGCCCTAGCCTGCTCTCTTATAACTAAGGAAGCATCTTTCAGCTGCAGTAACTTATTCGCATATTCAATGGCTAAATCATTTTGAGCATTTTTCTTATAGAATAACGCTTTCATCAAAGTCGCGCTTGCAAAAAACACCTGAGTATCCTTTGAGAAATATTGCAAATAATCGATCGCTTTGATTTTATTGGCATCAGAGACCTTCTTCTGATCCAACACAACACCAACCCACAGCAACCTAGCAAAAGAAGTCGTGACCTCATAGTAACCCTTATTACTAATAATTTTCTCAAGCTTCTCAAGGGCAGGCTTTTTGTTTTTCGAATTGATCAGCTCGCCCGCAATTTTAAGCTCAGCAAGCTCAATTTGTTTATTATCTCCGCTAGCTACAAGCTCGTGCAGTGAGTCAACCATTGATGATTTTTTATCATGTTTGGTAGACATAATACTAACAAACACATCGCCTATTTCACGATTATGTTTGGAGATTTTGTTTTGATACCACCCATAACTCGCTATAGAAATAGCGATAATCACACTAACCGCAATAACAAACGGCAGGAATTTGCGGAATAATAATAAATTTTTCTCATATCTTGCATCATGCAACACTTCATCAAGCAGGTCAGCCACTATAATATCTCTCTTCGTAATTTTATATTAACAATACTACACCAAAACTAATTACAAAGGAACTTCGTTTTTGCTTCCATTGTTCTTTTTATCGATCCAATCGGTCGTTTTGGGAATTCTAAATCCAATTTCTTGAGCATACTACACGCTTCTTTGCCTTTATTCAAGCTTGCAAGTGAATATGCTAATTTTAGCAACGCATCTGGCGCTTTGGCTCCTTTGGGGTATTTTTTATAACTCCGCAAATAATTGATCGCCGCTTTGCTGAATAATCCTCTGCGATAGAATGTTTCTGCATACCAGAATGTTGCGTTACTCTGCAGGCGGTGGGTGGGGTAATTCCTGATGAAACTCGCAAATTGCCCCTCAGCATCCAGATATTTCGAATCCTTCAAAGCCGCCAGCGCGTAATCATAGTCAGACCTATCTTTCGGCTGTGAGCTATTTTCCTTATCAGTAAAAAAGTTCTTTCGCGCCGGCAAAGTGGCAGGCTGGATAAAATCCTTGCTACCTGCCCCCTCAAGATTCGCAGAAAACTGCTTGGTGACGATTCCACTCTGAATCAGATCTTCTTGCAAATCTTTAATCAGATTCTCTAACCCCGAAATGCGATCTTTTAGCTCTTGTATCTGTTTTGATTGCCTATGAATGATAGGACCATAGCTTTTGCTATCGGCTATAGCGCCGCCTGCGGAAAATGCTATACATAAAATCAGTAATATTTTTCTTGTCATTTTTCTATTAAAAATCATTTTTCAATTATCTACTGCGATAATAATATACAAAAATCACCCCCAGTCCAGAGTTATAACTCAATAATTCCACTATATTTGAAAGTAATTGTAATTTTCGTGCCTTCATTTGGTATGCTTTGCAAATCAAAACTGCCATTCATGAGCTCTACGAGCTTTTTAGTCAGCGGCAAACCAAGCCCCGTTCCATCATATTTTCGGCTTGTGCTATTATCCACCTGGCCAAATGGAGCCAGGGCTTTGGGGATGTCTTTGTCATTCATCCCTATTCCTGTATCTTCCACCGTTATGTATACTAGTTTTTTGATAACATCTTTTTTGACAGAAAGAGTAACCACCCCTCCGGCCGGAGTGAACTTCACCGCATTTGATAGCAGATTGAGCAAAGCTTGCTTTAGTCGTTTTTGATCAGCAATTATGACTATATGCTGAGAGGGTATTTGTTCAACCAACTGAATATTAGCCTTATCCGCCCTTGGTTTAACGAACCTCATACTAGACAGCATGAGCTTGCTGAGATCCAGCTCTGCCTCTTCAATTGTCAGCTTATTTGCAGATGCTTTTGATAAATCCAATATATCATTAATCACACCAAGCAGATGTTTCCCTGAGGCATTTATATCGCCAACATAATCTTCATATTGATCATTCGCAATTTTGCCATAAGTTTGTGCGAGGATAATTTCCGAAAACCCAATAATTGCATTCAGAGGAGTTCTGAGCTCATGACTGATATTGGCTAGAAAATCCGTTTTTGCTGAGTTTTCCATTTCCGCCTTAGCCTTTTCTTCCACAAGAGCTTTATTTGTTTCTATCTGCTTGTTGATTATGCGCTGAGCACGGCTGGTATTGTACAGAACAATCGCGAAAAATACTAAGAACACGATGAGAAACGCAGAAAAAATACGCCTTTCCAGATAGATAACATTAGTCCATTCATTCGTGATATCTCTGGTAATTTTCATCACCCCATCTACGCTAAAATTGCCGTTAGAATCATTGATAATCGGGACATAGGTGGTGATAAATGATTTTTCATATTTAATATCATTTTTTTCAGTAAGAATCGCCCGCGGGATCAAAGAACTCACTGTTCTTCCCATATAAGCTTCCGCAAAAGCATTGTCTGGCGTATATTCTTTCAGGAAATATTCATCCAAATAAAGCAAGATCTTTTCATGAGTAAACAGATGATCATTCTTCTCAACTTTAACCATTTTTTGCTGGTGGTTAGAAAAAAACTGAGTTCCGAATTTGTTGAAAATCGAAATATCTGCATTAGTATTTCTCAAGAATTCCAAAGATGCTGAGGCAAACTCGATAAATTCCTTATTACGCAAAAACCCCTGAGAAGTCTGCTGCACTTGCGCCATAGCGGGCTTACGATGATTCCAAATATGCTTTTTATAGGAGTCCGCAACAAAGAGGTTTTGGGTGATTGCTTGCTTGATCAAGACTTCTTCTATCATAAAATAGCGATATAAAATAATATTCGCCACTATGTTCACAAACAGAGCTATAAAAGATAGTCGGATAATGTATTTGTTCTGTATCATAGTTTTGTATTATAATATTTATGATACAAAATACCAGACTATTGCCAACCTCACTAGATTAAAAAAATAAGATTGATGGGAAATTATAATATAGTTGTAATCTGGTTTATTTCCAAACCCAAACTCAAGGCGGGCAAGGGGAAATAGCTTCTTAATATATGCATACCGACTAATATAGAATGCGATTCTATAATTAGTCAAAAAGCTTCACAAAAATCATAATTTAAATCCAAAACCGAGCGAGATAACTAGCGGATCCCACTTAACTCTTGACTTCACAGATGCTGCCGAGGCAATGCCAGGGGATAGAAAATCTTTTTTAAATGTAAGGTTAGATCGCAAGAAATATTGTTTTATATCCAGCGTAAAGAATGTATCATCTTGAAACGCAATATCCACGCCGGCTTGCAAGACTGCTCCATGACCAGAGGAAACCTTCATCGCTTTGGAGCGCAAATGCATATATGTAGCATGATAACCAGCGCCAACATATGGTCTAATCGCTCCAAACGGGGCTATGTGATATTGTGCAGTGATGGCTAGTGGAACTAAAAATATATTATTTTTAGAAGATGAAGCCGGGTCAGTGCCAAATGCCTTGGCAAATTCATTAACCAAAGAATTCTTAAGCTGGAGTCTTGCTAGCCCTAGAGAAACCTCGGCTGCTAGATTATTATTAAAGAAATATGTCGTTGATGTGTCAAAACCAAAACCATTTTGAGCAATGAACGAAGGTGCCGAAGTGCCAGCTTGTGGCTTCGGTAGGGACTCAAGCTTCGAGGGGGCGCGCATATAGAACCCACGAATTTTAAACAATAAGGCGGTGGTGTCTTCATAGTAATTGGCGTCATAATCGTTTTCTTCTGTCATTTCATTTGCACTTGCATAGTTTTCACTTGCAAAAGAGATAGATGTTATAGACAGGATTGCTATAAAAAAGATAGTTTTCACAGATTTTACAAATTTCATAATTTACCCGGTGATTTTTTATTTTTAATTAATAACTAGTATTCTAGCTTGAATGCTGTATGATTATCCACAGAGTTTGGCCTTTTTACGGCAGTTTAACGCCCACGCCATAAACTCGTGTGATTAGTGCAACAGCGTTATTTTTTGAAACTATGTTAAAAAAGCCTTCACTATTTGCCCGTTTCGCTATATCTTCTAACGGAATTTTTATTTATATATAACAGATTAGATTAAAAGAGAGAGAATATTATGGAAACTAAACTACGCTCCTACTTCATAGGTGTTTCTTGGTTTATCCTAAGCTTAGTCAGCAGCTCGATCAATGATGTGCTGGCAAAATATCTCGGAATGCGTCTACATAGTTATGAAATTACCTGCTTTAGATTTGCATTTGGGACTCTCACCTTGCTTCCATTCATTATGTATTACGGCACATCAACATTAAAAACCAGTAGACCAACCGTGCATTTTTTCAGAGGATTATTGCTTTTCCTCGGGATTGCTGGTTGGACATACGGCCTAACGCTAGCTCCAGTTACTACCGCAACCATAGTTACTTTGACTATGCCGGTTTTCGTTTTGGTGCTTGGTGTATTTTTCCTGAGTGAAAATATCATTTGGCAAAGATGGCTGGTGACTCTTGTTGCATTTTGTGGGTTAGTAGTTGCGCTGAATCCTAATGCAGATGATTTTAATCCAGAAGTACTTATATTTGTTTTTGCGGCTCTTGCCTTTTCTTCTTTGGATATTGTGAATAAAATATTCGTAGTAAAAGAATCTATGATAAGCATGCTGTTTTATTCTGCCATAATAACCGCTCTACTTGCGGTGCCATTTGCTTATCAATATTGGATCACTCCAACCACAGAAGAACTCGCTCTTCTATTTGTTCTTGGTGCTAGTGCTAACTTGATTTTATTCTTCTTGCTCAAGGCGTTTGCAGTTGCAGATGCAACAGCGCTTGCACCATATCGATATATTGAATTGCTAATATCTGCTACTATCGCATATATTGTATTCACAGAGATCCCAGCAGAATCTACCGTTTGGGGCGCGTTGATTGTTATTCCATCAACTCTGTTTATTATATATTCTGAAAAACAAGAATTGAGCAAAAAGACGAATTGAAATAAAATTAGCATTGAGTAAGTGTCTGCATAAAAAAACACTTACGCTTAAAAAAGGTGTCTGAATGAATAAACGCAAGTTAATATTAACAAGCGGTGTGGCTAATAGTTTTGAATGGTATGATTATGCCTTAATCGGTAATTTCGCACCAATTCTTGGTAAAAAATTCTTCCCAGATGCAGACCCAAGCGCTGCTCTTTTGCAAGTGTTCCTGGTGTTTGCAGTTGGTTATTTAATGAGACCGATCGGCGGGGTATTCTTCGGAATTATCGGTGATAAATTCGGACGCAAATCAGCGCTCAGCACTGCGATAATGTGCATGGCTGTTCCGACTGCTGCAATAGGTTTTCTTCCCACCTATGAGACTTTAGGGATTTCTGCGACTATTTTAATGGTTATATTTAGAATGCTTCAGGGGCTTTCTATGGGTGGCGCACTCACTGGCTCTATTGCCTTTGTGATTGAGCATTCTCCGAAAGAACACAGAGGGGCTTTGGGTAGCGTGGCTATGTCGAGCATCTGCATTGGTATATTGCTTGGGTCTTTAGTCGCATTTGCCACGCAAAATTTATTCACCACCGAGCAGTTTGAAGATTGGGCCTGGAGAGTGCCATTTATTATTGGAATAGCTGTATATTTTGCAGGTATATACATAAAAAATAATACAAAAGAAACTCCTTTGTTTGAAGAAGCTAAGGCTCATTGCGAGATCGCCAAGACTCCGCTTAGAACTGCATTTAGATATCATTGGTTCGATATGCTGATGTCATTTTTTATCAACGCAACTGGTTCTGTGATTTTCTATATTGAGGCGATTTATCTTGCTTCATACTTAAAAATTAATCGAGGATTCCCCGAGTCTGATGTTGGTATATTAATTACTTGTTGCTATATAATAATGATCTTTGTGACTTTATTCGCTGGTTGGTTATCGGACAAGATTGGCAGAAGGAAGATATTCATACTTAACCTGCTTTTCATTATTGCGGTAATTCCGTTTTTGATGGAGGTAATGGAAAATGGAACATTCACAGCAGTGATTGGCGCGCAAGTGATAATTGCTATTATAGCTGCCACATATATTGGCCCAGAGCCTGCATTGCAAGCCGAATTCTACCCAACATCGATCAGGAATACGGCGCTTTCTATCTCATATAACACAGGAACCAGTGTTTTTGGTGGTACAGCTCCTTATATTATGGAGTCTTTAGTGCAAAATACCAATACAATCACCTCAAGTGTTTACTATATTATTACTTGCGCATTTGTAAGCCTTGCTGCTTTGTATTTTTATAAGGACAAATCCTCTTATGATCGCGCTAAAGCTATAGACGATACCTAACTAAAAATGTAGAATTAAACATAATATAAGTATAATAAAAGCCGATGACTGCAAAAATATTTGTCACCAAACTGGTTGACGAGAAGGAAGTTGTAAAAAAATTACTTCCCTTAAGCAGGTTCCACAAAGCAGAGCAACGGCTAGTGGAGTCTCACGGGAAAAAGCTAGTTGAGAAAATAAAATCAGACAGGCATTTTTCCATCGAAGAATTCCTCCATCGCTATAGCCTCTCTGACGCTGAAGGAGTAGCTGTTCTTAGTCTTGCAGAAAGCTTGCTTAGAATACCTGACAACAAAGTGGGCATGGAGTTAATATCGGATAAATTATCCAACAAGCATTGGGAGTCCTATCTTTTCAAAAGGACAAAATCATTTAAAACATTCCTTGCAGCCTTTGGTCTTTATTTTTCTGGTAAGTTCACGGACTTAGTGAAGTCAGAGGGTATTATTTCGAATCTTTTCGAACGCGCGGGGCGCAGAACTTTTATTAACATAATCAAATCATCAATTTTATTTTTAAGCCAAGAATTCGTCTTTGCAGAAAATATGGAAGAGGCTATTGAGAAAAGCTCTGGTCGGAAATATGCAGGCAATGATTTTTCATTTGATTTGCTTGGTGAGTCATCAAGAACGCGCGCGCAGGCTACTATTTACTATAGGGAATATAAAAGAGCCATCAAGCTTATATCTGAAGCATTTCCATATAATGGAGAAAAGCTAGAAGAAAGGCCGAATCTGTCGGTTAAACTCACAGCTTTGCACCAACGTTTTGAGCTTGAGAAATTTGATGACCTGGAAAAAGAGTTTTTACCACAAATCATTGATTTGGTATGCGAGGCAAAAAAGAATAATCTCACAATTACTTTCGATGCCGAGGAATCCTCCCGTATTGATGTGTATCTTCTATTTTTAACAAAGCTAATAAGACATCCTTCATTTAAAGATTATGATGGTATCAGCTTTGTAGTGCAATCTTATCAAACAAGATGCTATGAGATTGTTGAATATATTCTGTCTTTAGCAAAAGAACTTGGCAAAAAAATCCCCATCAGGCTTGTGAAAGGCGCATATTGGGACACTGAGATCAAACATGCACAAGAGCTCGGTCTGGAATTCTACCCTGTCTTCACCAGAAAAGAATATACAGACATGGCCTATATAGCCTGCGCGCGGAAAATTCTAGAAAATGATGAGTTTTTATATCCTCAATTTGCGAC
Source organism: Rickettsiales bacterium (assembly GCA_002402195.1). Classification (GTDB taxonomy): domain Bacteria; phylum Pseudomonadota; class Alphaproteobacteria; order Rickettsiales; family Rickettsiaceae; genus Megaera_A. The sequence goes on from NVVL01000002.1 coordinate 56,691, forward strand.
TCATAATGCCCTGACTGCCGCCTCAATCATAGAGCTTGCGGGGGATAAGGAATATGAGTTCCAAAAGCTTTTCGGCATGGGAAACGCTCTCCACTCGGAGCTTGCAAACCATAGAAAAGTCAGGATTTATGCGCCTGTTGGCAACACTAAGGATCTGCTCGCTTATTTGATGAGAAGGATGCTTGAGAATGGCGCCTCGGCTAATTTCGTCAGTAAGGTCAATTCAACAGAGATATCCATGAACGAGCTTGTTCATAATGTTAGCGACAATGCTTTGCATTTGCTGGATCTTAATAATAAAATTACTTTACCAGAAAATATATATCCAAACAGGAAAAACGCTATGGGATACGATTTAGGATACAAAACTAATTATGACTATATTCAAAGCAAAGTAGCTAGCTATTTTGATAATATCTACAATGTTGGCTCCATCATTAAGGGGAAAGAAATCATCCATACAAAGCGCGGGAGAGAAAAATTCTGCCCGGCAAAGAAAGCTGAGAAATTCTCCTCCATATCCAGCTCAACTGAGAGCGAAATCAAAGAAGCAATTGACGTTGCAAAATCCGCATTTGATGGCTGGAGTGCGGTAGAAACACGGAGGCGAGCTCAAATTATCGAAAATATTGCCTATTCTTTAGAGGAGAATAAATTTGAACTATACGCTCTGCTTATTAAAGAGGGTGGCAAGTCTATCCACGATGCCATTAATGAAGTGATAGAGGCTATTGATTTTTGCAGATATTATGCTTCTCAAGCGCAAATCATCATGCAAGAGAAGAAGCTTCCAGGGCCAACAGGTGAGAGCAATGTGCTCTCTATGCATGGGCGTGGTGTGTTTTTGTGCGTAAGCCCGTGGAACTTCCCTCTGGCTATTTTCATTGGGCAGATAGTAGCAGCCCTTGCAGCTGGCAATAGTGTTGTTGCCAAGCCATCGGGGAATACTCCTGTGGTTGCTAATTTTACGGTCAAGCTGATGCATAAAGCTGGAATCCCGACATCTGTCTTGCAGTTAATCATCACTGGAGGGAGCACATTCAACAAATACGCTATTTCAGATGAGCGCATTGCGGGCGTTGCGTTTACGGGATCTTGTCAGGTTGCAAAAGAGATCAACAGAATGCTAGCAAATAGGGAGTCCGGCATTGTACCATTCATCGCAGAAACTGGCGGGCAAAACGCAATGATTGTAGACAGCTCCGCCCTGCTCGAGCAAGTAACGGATGATGTTCTGACTTCTGCATTTTATTCCGCTGGGCAAAGATGTTCGGCTCTTCGGATGCTTTATGTTCAGGAGGAGATCTATAATGATCTACTAGAGATGATCAAGGGCGCCACTGAGAGCATTAAAATTGGTGATACTTCTGACTTTAGCATAGATACCGGCGCTGTGATTAACGAGGCTGCCAAGCAAAAGCTAGAAGAGCACGTGAAGAATATGAGGGGCAAGGGATTCAAAATCTTTGAGCACCCGCATCTGGGCAAGCTAGAGGACGGGCATTATTTCTATCCGCATATTATTGAAGTAAAATCCATCAACGATATCCCGGACGAGAATTTTGGTGCGATCTTGCATATTGCAAAATATAAGTCAAAGCATCTGGACAAGGTAATTGACGATATTAATAATTATGGTTTTGGCCTGACATTCGGCATTCACTCACGTATTGAGGAGAAAATCGAATATATTCGTTCGAAAGTCAAAATGGGTAATATTTATGCTAATAGGTCGATAACTGGCGCAAAAGTCGAATCCCAACCATTTGGCGGCGAAGGAAAGTCCGGAACTGGCTTCAAAGCCGGCGGAGCAAACTATTTGCTGAGATTCATGACAGAACGCACCACAACCATAGACATGACAGCCTTTGGCGGAAATGTCGAGCTCCTGAGCCAGAATTAAGGGCAAGGGTTAAGAGCTTTAGAAATACAACAACCGTGCTTTTAAAGATCTTAGAAGCTATGCGGGCAGGCTTAAATACTCTATATTTTTAGAAATTTTTAATCTAGGTTTCTATGTTTTGAATTAAACTATTGGAAATATTTTAATTCAAAACATGGAAACCGCGCGAACTTACGCTAAGAAGCTACCTCCGCAGGCCTAGAATACCCTGAATCTCAAAGAATGTATCGCACATAAAGCAGTCAGCTTCTAATTTAGGGTTATTTATATAACTAAAAGGTTGATTATCGTTAATATCTTTTCTAAAAAGAAAGCTTGTAATTGTTGTGGTATCAGGGTATTAATAACTATTCATTTTTACTAACTAATAGAATGTAAGTATATGTTTGGTATTGAAGTCGGCGTAGACATGGCAATTGTGGTTGTGTTTTTGCTTATAAACCTTGGAGTCGGGCTGTATTATGGGCAGGGTGTTAAGAATATCAAGGATTATGCCCTTGGTGGCAGGAACTTTAGTACTGCAACTTTAACAGCTACCGTTATTGCAAGCTGGATAGGAGGGGATAATTTTTCTCTCTATTTGTCAGAAAGCTATACTGAAGGTCTATATTATATACTCTCATCATTTGCGGCTTTGGGGTCATTCCTGATAATAGGATATGTTTATGCTCCAAGAATGGGAGAATTCCTTGGTGATTTATCCATTGCAGAGTCGATGGGTAAACTATACGGAAAGCATGCTAGGTTAATGACGTCTTTAGTTGGTTTTATACTAATAATAACCATGGTTTCTCTGCAATTTAAAATAGCTTCCACTTTATTGAGTCATTTATTCGGAGTATCTGGTGTATATACTACCATTGCTAGCGGTGTTATTGTTATATTATATTCTAGTTTAGGGGGAGTCAAATCAGTAAACTTTACAGATATAGTGCAGTTCTTTACGTTTGGTACAATAATCCCAGTTATTGCATTAATTGTGTGGTCTGGCGTAGATGATACTGAAACAATTCTACATACGATAGAAAATAATCCATTATTTGATATTAACCTGCTTCTTGATTACAACACACCAAGATTCTGGAGCTTTTTAACATTGATGTTATTATTTTTGATCCCAGGGTTTGGCCCTTCAACATTCCAAAGAATGTCTATGTCTCGAGACACTCAGCAGATGCGTAAATCTTTTATATATGCTGCTGTGGCGGTCATGACGGTCCAATTGCTAATTTCGTGGATATCAATCCTAATTTTATCGAAAGAGCCTAATCTCGATTCAGCAAATTTATTTGCCTATATTCTTGAAGAATATTCCTATACTGGGCTGAAAGGAATATTTATTGTTGGCGTGTTAACCATGTCTATGTCAACAGCTGATTCGCACCTCAATTCAGGGGCTGTGATGTTTTCTTATGATATAGCAAATACTTTGAATCTCATAAAGAAGGGTCAAGAATTACTGGTGTCACGTATTTCGACAGTGGTGATAGGCTCTATTGCACTATTTTTGGCAATTAAGTTTGATAATTTATTTGATCTGTTTATATTTGGTTATAGTTTTTATATGCCGGTTGTTACAGCCCCGTTTACTCTTGCTGTTCTTGGTTTTAGAACTACATCGCGCTCGGCTCTTGCTGGTATGATCAGTGGGTTTCTAGTTGCGCTCGGATGGATGTTTTTAGATACAGAAGTCGATAGCGTAATCCCTGGATTGCTTGCAAATATAGTTGTAATGTTCCTTTATCATTATTTATTCAAGCAACCTGGCGGTTGGACTAAAAAACACAGCGCAAAGACAACATGTAGTATGAAACAGTGTTTTAAAAACTATCTATGCAAAATAAAAGAGTTTGATGTTTTAGCATATTGTAAACAAAATTTGCCAAAGAATGAGTCTTTATACATCGTGTTTGCAGTTTTTGCTATTGTTTCTATTTTCTCTACGAGCTATTCAATTCCAACGGAAATAAGAAACCAATATCCATCTTTGATTCATGGGTTATATTTTTCTACGCTCGTGGTTGCTGTCTCTTTTTTGACTTTTCCGATGTATCTCAAGCCTTTATGTAGTAAGAATGTTTTATCAATTTTGTGGGCGTTTGGATTATTTTATATCTTAGTATTCGTCGTGGGGTTGCTGGTGATTATAAGCAATTTTGGTCAGTTGCAATTAATGATGTTTATTTTAAGTATAATGGTATTGTCCTTACTCACAAGATGGCAAATGGCTTTATTTTTAATGGTCACAGGAGTTATCAGCGCTATTCAGTTTTTCAAATACTATGCTGGCGTTGAAAATTTTACTAGTGATTTCGGTAGTTTAGAGTTTAAGGTAACATATGTCATGCTATTAATAGGCAGTATATTAATAGCATTTTTCAAGCCCAAACAAGAGCATCTAGAACAAACCGAGCACAAAGTCGGTACTTTGGAAACAGAGGCAACTACCAAAGATGGTAAAATCACCATTTTGAACAAGGAAGTCGGCCACTATAGTGAGCGGGTTTCCGATCAAGCCAAAGAGATCGAGCGGCTAGGGGCAACTGCTCAGAAGATTCTCAACAATGTGAATCATGAGCTGCGCCTGCCCGTTGGAAATGTGATGAACTTTGCTGAGATGCTGCGTGATGGGTTGGGCAAATTTTCAGATGAGCAGCTGAAGATGATTTCTGAAGAGGTTTATACTAACTCGAACCGTCTGTCTAGCATGATTCTGAATATGCTGGATCTTGCAACGCTGAATGCGAAAAAGATCGAGCTCAAAAAGGAAAAGGTGAATTTCAGCAAGCTGGTTCATGAACGTCTGCAGAATTGCCGCGATATTTATGCCCAAGATAAGAAGGCGTTAAAATTCCATTTAAATGTTGAAGATGATTTGATGGTTTTTGCAGATATTAACTATATCCGCCAGATGATTGATAATCTAGTGATTAATGCGATCAATTTCAGCGAAAAAGGCACTATTGCAATCAGCGTTGACCGCGAGAAATACTTCGTTTCATTTGCAATCAGAGACGAGGGCAAGGGCATCCCCAAAACTGAGATTTACGACATATTTACCCCGTTCAAGATGGGCTCCAACACGGAATCCAAAGCTGAAGGTCGGGGCGTAGGTCTCGCGCTGTGCAAATCGGTAATCGAGGCCCATGGAGGCGAGATCTCTGCTGAAAGCCGGCCTATTGGGGCGTTGTTCCGGGTGTTCTTACCTTATGGCGAGGTGAAAGAAGGGAAGTAGCTGCAGAAGACAGATCAAGCCCTATAACTAGCCTAAATTCAAGGGGGGATTAAAAAATAGATATTTGCAGGTAGGTTGTTAATTAATACTCCCACTTCCCCCAGCGCAGGTACCCAGGGAAGTTTCTTCTTTAAATATTAATACTTTCATGGTATTATTAGTGACGATAAAATTAAAATAATTAGAGTCATGACCAAGTTAAGGGTGCTAACAGTACCGGATCCTATCTTAAGACAAAAAGCATTGCCCGTTCGCTCTGTTGACGATGAAATTCTCAAGCTGATGGATGATATGCTTGAGGTGATGTATGATGGCGGCATTGGGCTGGCTGCAAATCAGGTGGGCTCGCTGAAGCGGGTTTTGGTTGTTGATATACGTGAGAATAGCTATGATGAGGAAGTAGAGAACGCAGATCTATATCCTCTATGTATTGCAAATCCGGAGATTATTGAGAGCTCCGAGGAAATGGAAGAGCTGGAGGAGGGATGTTTGTCTCTGCCAGATCAAAGAATCATGGTGATAAGACCGGTCTCTATTAAACTTAGATATCTGGATCGCGATAATAAGCAGCAAGAATTATTTGCAGATGGCTTGCTTGCAAGGGTTATTCAGCATGAAATGGATCATTTGGATGGGAAATTGCTTGTTGATTATTTATCCAAAATGAAGAAAGATATTGCCATGCGCAAACTTACGAAACTGAAAAAGATCTCTGCATAAATAAATTAAAAGAGGATTAGTAGTGCGTATTATTTTTATGGGAACAGATGAATTTGCAGTTCCTACCCTAGAATATCTGGCCAACTTAAAGGATCCTAATGACAAATACTCCTATTCAAGGGCGCATCGCATCAGTGGTGTTTTTACTCCGCCGCCAAAGCCAAAAGGGCGCGGTATGAAGCTGACTAAGTCACCTGTTCATGAGGCGGCTCTTGCGCATGAGATTCCTGTATATAATCACACAAGCCTAAAAACATATGCAGTTGCGGAGTTGATCGACTTTATAGATGCGGATGTTATAATTGTTGCTGCGTATGGTTTGATTGTTCCTAAGAATATATTATCTGCTAAGAAATATGGTTCTTTGAATATCCACCCATCTAGCCTTCCTAAATATCGCGGCGCGGCTCCAATACAAAGAACGATTATGGCTGGTGAGTCTATATCTGGTATTTCCATCATTCAAATGGACGAAGGGGTTGATACTGGGGATGTGATACTTCATGAACCGGTTGCTTTTGACGCGAGAGATAATTTCAAGCAAACTTATGACAAATGCGCCCGCATTAGCGCGGTATTGATGGCTAAGGTTCTGAGCGAAATTGACACTCTACCAAGGGTAAAACAGCCTGAGGAGGGTGTTTCGTACGCCCCCAAGCTGACGAAAGAAGAAGGGCAGATAAATTGGAACGATGATAGCTTTAAGATCGACTGTATGGTTCGCGGGATGAATCCATGGCCTGGAGTTTATTTTCATCATGAAGGCAAGATGATTAAAATATTAAGTGCGATATACAATAAAGACTCTCATGACTACGCGCCGGGTCAGATTATTAATGATGATTTTGAAGTAGCTTGCGGGAGCGGAACTTTGCGGATTGAGTCCCTGAAACCAGAAGGAAAGCCCGAAATGTCTGCAAAGGATTATTTAAGAGGGGCTGTTTCTATGTCCAAAGGGACTATTTTATCGTCAAAATAAATGCAAAAAACTCTGCAGATAAGCAAAACTACTATGAAAAAAACAGCGCTTTCCGGAATTCAAACAAGCGGACATCTTCATCTGGGTAATTATCTCGGTTCTATTAAAAACTGGCTGAGCATGCAAGATGAGTATGATTGCTATTTTTTCCTTGCAGATCTTCATTCGATCACGGTTGATATCAGCCCAGAGGCTTTGCGCGCATCAACGATGAATTCTGCGGCTATTTATCTAGCATCGGGCATTGACCCGAAGAAATCCACCATTTTCAAGCAATCCTCCGTCAAGGAACATTCGGAGCTTGCCTGGATGCTGAATTGCATCACCCCGATCGGATGGCTGAAAAGGATGACGCAATTCAAAGACAAAGCCGGCAAGAAGCAGGACAGCGCCAGCACGGGACTCTTCACATACCCAATATTAATGGCAGCCGATATTCTGCTTTATAACGCAGATGTGGTGCCAGTGGGCGACGACCAAAAGCAGCATCTGGAGCTAGCTAGAGATATTGCCGGAGCGCTAAACAGAAAGTTCGGGCAGGAAGTTTTGAAAGTTCCAGAACCTATGATTCAAGGCGCTGCCACCAGGGTCATGAGCCTCCGAGATGGCACCAAAAAAATGAGCAAATCCGACGAGAGCGAGGCTTCCAGAATCAATCTGACCGATAGCGCCGATGTTATTATGAAGAAGCTGAAGAAATCAAAGACAGACAGCATCGCCGAGATCACCTACAATAAGGCAGACCGCCCGGAAGTGGCTAATTTAATCAATATTTTCTCCGCGCTAACAGAGCAAAGCAAGGAAGCTATCTTGGGCGAATATGAGGGCAAGGGCTTTGCCGAGTTCAAAACCGATCTTGCCGAGGTAATAATCGCCAAGCTAGCCCCAATCAACGCGGAATACCAACGGATTATGCAGGACCCAGCCTATATTAACCAAACATTGGAAGATGGCGCCGCGCGTGCCCGCTCCGTCGCCAGGCGCACCTGTGATGCTGTTGCGCAAGGGTTTGGGTTGGTGTAATTATTGCCACAGGGCGCTAAATGGCACAGCAAATAATTTCTCACCAAAAGGAACGATTTCTTTGCCTGAATATAGGACGATTCCGCATATAAAGTCATCCCCTGAGGCCTCTTGAAGCTCTCCGGCGAAACAGAAGCAGCAGCCATTTGCGTAGCATTGTCAAACGATACATACTCAGCTGGATACTGCCCGCGAGCCAGTTTATGCACCAGAGTGCTTTTCCCGGCTTGGCGCGCACCATTCAAAAAAACAACAGGATGGTTTTTCAGCGCGAAGAGAATGTTTTCCGATAATTTACGTGGTGTATGTTTCATAGCAACTCCCTGTAATTATAAAGATAGGCTTTATAATTACAAAAATCAAGCTTTAGATTTGCAAGAATGTGTGGTTTGTGGGAGGTGCATGTACTTGAGCTTCTCCCTTAGGAACTGGCTCAAGCACATACAACAATCGGTATCAAGCAATAATTTTATACCGAACTGATAATGTTATGTTTTTGATTGCTTCAGTTTGTTTACTAAGCATCATCTCCATACCACCAAGCTAGCACACCTGACACACCTGACACACCTGACAAGAATCCTAATAGCCCTTGTTCTTGTTCTTGTTCAGGGGGGGCTACCAGAGCTTGCTGTGCTGCTTCCAGAGCTTGCTGTGCTTCCAGAGCTTGCTGTGCTGCTTCTAGAGCTTGCGCTGCTTCCAGAGCTTGCTGCTGTGCTGCCTCCAGAACTTGCTGCTCCACTATCCAACTATCATACTCATGTTGATGAGCAAAAACCTTGCAACCCTGTGCTTTCAATAAAGCAACTGGGTTTGCAAAAGAAACCAAATTATTTCCAGAAACCTCTTCACCTCCAAACGCCTTGAAAAATATATTTCCCATTGCCTGCTGTAACTCTTCAGAAAAACTCATGGAGACCATCATTTGTAAGACTTCATCCTTGTAAGCATTCATGATATTGTTCACACCTGCATCAACCCTGGGTATAAGAGGAGAATCAACATCAAGACTACTTTTAGTCTTACCACAATCCCCTGCTATATTGCTAGCCTTTCTCAATATACTTGCGCATAACATTGGATGTTGTTCTGGCGTTACTGCGTTGTCTTTGTGCTGAATCTCTTCTAGAGCCCTTAACCCTATTGGCACAGAGCTTAAGCGTAACCCTCTAGCAGCCTCCCAATCTTCGTATCCTAAAATTTTGTAAACTTCTAACAAACTATCTATCATTGAATGTTGTAATACCCTTTGGCCTAGCTCTTTATACTGCTTAGTCGATAGATCTAAAGAATCAAGTATCGTATCTAAATTCAAAGGTCGAAAAGCATTACCCAAGAGCGAAAGATTAGAATTCATGCGATAGATGCTATCATATGGTACTGCAGCGTTTTTCATGTCGATCACCTCATTGATAAATTAATATTTTTATAAAAATGAATTATAGGTTGTGGCATGTAGCAAGTCAAGCTCTTTTTTCATATCGCGACAAGTGTACTACCAACACAACCTCCCCCAAATTCAGTTGCCACAGCAGAGAAACCATGCTACCCTATCCATCCGAAACATCTATATATCATCTACACCTACCTAAGGTAGAACATAATGGCGCTTTTTATTAACTTTATTCCAATCCTGCTTTTTGTTGGGATATTTTTTGGCTCGGGGCTTTATTTCTCGTTTATGGGCGTCGATAATGCGTTCTATCAAGTTCCCCCGACAGCCGCCATATTGCCTTCAATCATTGTCGCTTGGTTGATGAATCGGAACCTTGAAAAAGGTGCTATGCCTAGCTTCCTGGATGGTGCAAGACATCCGGATATAATCATCATGTGTATTATCTTCTTGCTTGCAGGGGCGCTCAGCAGTGTGACGCAGGCAATAGGGAGCGTTCAGTCTACCGTGAATTTTGCGCTTTCGATCATTAATCCCGAATATTTATTGATAGGCTTTTTCATTGTCAGTGCTTTGATCTCAACTGCGATTGGCACCTCCCTTGGCACTGTAGCGGCGCTTTCTAGCTTGATGGTGGAGCTTGCAACAAAAGGCGCATTCTCGGTGGAAATGGGGGCAGCTACCCTTGTTGGCGGGGCGATCTTTGGTGATAATTTATCGGTTATCTCGGACACTACAATTGCGTCCGTGACGTCTCAAGGGGCGGATTTGAAGGAAAAGTTAAAGCTGAATGTTAAGCTCGCACTCCCGGCGGCGGCGGTGACTATAATGATCATGCTGAGCATAGGGGGGGAGGTTAATATTACCGAGGCTGGCGGGGATTATTCGCTTATTTTGATCCTACCATACATCGTTCTGATCACCCTTGCAGTGATGGGAATTAGTGTTTTCGCCGTGCTGATTATCGCGCTCGCCCTTGCAGGTGCTATCGGTATTATCTATGCGGATTATTCGCTGATTGCGTATAGTCAAGATATCTCGGCGGGCTTTCACGACATGCACGAGATTATGCTGCTTGCGATTCTGGTTGGGGGGTTGTCTGGTCTTTCTAATCATAAGGCTAAAGCGATAGTGGAGGCTCTCACGAAGCTGCTGCCCAAAGATGCCGGGAGAAAGAGCGCAGAGCTGCTGATTGCTTTTATGGTATCTGTTTTTGACGCTCTGCTTGCTTTGAATACGGTGGCGATTATTTTTTGCGGCGAGTTTGCAAAAGAGATATCCTTGAAATATAAGATTAAACCCCATGAGAGCGCCGTATGGCTGGATGTTTTTTCCTGCGTTATTCAAGGAATCATCCCTTATGGCGCGCAGATATTGCTGGTTTGTGCGATTGCTGAAATCTCCCCGCTGGTCGTGATAGGGAAAGTATATTATTGCTATGTTCTTGCTGGCGTGACGTTATCGTTTATTTTGCTTAGGAAGTAACCTAAGCTCTGGACGTAGCGCCTTGAGACTATTATGGTTTACTAATACGACTATTTTGCATAAAATACACATAATAGCCTCCATATTAACTTGACAGATTACTCGCATTATGCAATCTTTGCCCCACATTAGTTATGAACAACTAACCGTTAATTAATCTATATGAACATAAAATGTCAAAAATTAGAAAGATTACACAAAGATTTTCAGCAACCTTTCCAAACGCTACTTCCCTCATAAAACCCCCTCTCCCCTTATTTGAACGAGGCCCATGGGAACACCTAACTCATGCAGGAGTGCCGCATGGGCAGTTCTGGAGCCAGGATTATGTAGGTCTGGAGAATACTCATTCAAAAATGCATCCTCTGAAATGGGCATTTCTACGTGGAGACAGGAAGGACGCTAGAGAATTACTTGCATCAGGGGAAAATCCTAACATTCCTATCGCGCAGCAAACAACGCCTCTCCATATAGCCTGCGAAATAGGGGATGTGGAAATGGTTCACGCTGCACTTGCAGCCGGAGCCGATGTGAATGCACAAGATGCTAAGCTAAACACTCCTCTTCTTATAGCATTCAGATACCCAAACTACCACATTCTCAAAACATTATTAGAAGCAAGGGCAGATCCTTTTTATAAAGGTGAGCACTACCAAACTTTCCTGCATGCGTGGGCAGCTTCAGCATCATCTTTAGGAGCTGGGGAATTCAGTATTATAATGGAATTAATACAAAACCTGACTGGTACTGACCTTGCAGCTCAATATGTTAATGCCGTAGATCTATTTGGAAGAACTCCTATGCATGGGGCATCTATGGCTGGAAACACGGAAGCTGCATGCCAATTAGCTGAAATTGGCGGGTATATCGATATCACAGACCGTGGCGGAAGAACGCCGACTCACATGGCGGCCTATAACCTGCACCTAAAAACGATCAAAGCACTAGCACAGCTCGGAGCTACCCACAACCCCCTTGATACAGACGGAAAACATCCTATTTATGCAGTGCTATTGAGGCTCATGCAAGATCATTCGAAAGAAGATCTGAAACAGGCAATAGAAATAATCAGAATGCTAGCACCGGGCGATGATATTAACGCTATTACAGCAGGAAAAACATATCTTCAGAGAGCAACTGAAATGCAAAACCTGCTATTGGTTAAGGCACTTCTAGAGCTAGGAGCTGACCCTAGCATCCTAAGTAACGATGGAAGCTGGAGTGATTATTTTTTCGGCGAAAGTGTAACTCCCACTGAAACTGCAACAAAAACAGGTAATATAGCGATACTTTTAGCGCTTCAAGAAGCACAGGAGACTGGGTTGTCTGGCGATACTGATGGTGACAGTTAAAGCATCAGCAATGCCAGACATGCTGGGTTTAAGAAGCTACGTCCGCAGGCTTAGAATATCTCGTTTTAGGTTACGCACGTAGCTTCTTAGATCTAAGCATTGATTCGACTTGCAAGTTTTGCGTATATATTGTATGCTGGGCTAGAATGTATGAGTTATCTGTATAAATCAAAGATAAGAAAAAGGAAAGATTAATGGCAAGAGTAACTGTTGAAGATTGTGTTGAGAAAATTCCAAATAGATTTGAACTAGTTGTGCTAGCATCCAGGCGCACAAAAGATATTGCAGCTGGTTTTCCTTTGACAATTGACAGAGATAACGACAAAAACCCAGTCGTTTCCCTGCGCGAGATTGCTGCTGACAAAATAGACATTGACCTGCTTAGAGAAAAACAAATCGCTAATTTGCAAAAAAATAATCAGGTTGACGACTCCTCTAAAGAGAATCTATACGCACAAACAAAAGAGTCTGATGAAGAAGGCCTAGACCTTGAAGAAAGCGACATTTTCTCCGACGACGTTGCATTGGACGAAGATTAAAATGCGTAGCTTCTTGAAGCTATGTCCGTAACCTAAAATATTCTATATTTTTGATTACTTCATAGCTTCTTAGAAAAAAGAAAACTTCTGTTTTCTCTTCCCCCTTCTCATAAAAACTTGATCATATTCATAAATGGCAACATCCCAAAATACACTTCGCCGTTTTCTAAAAAGTCAAAATGCCGATAGAACTTCACAAGTCTATGGTCAGCTGCAAAAAGGCTGATGATTCTTACCTTGTCTCGATCTTTGACCTCTGAAATCAGCAGGTCAATAAAGGTTTTGCCATATCCTTGGCCGCGACTAGAGGGGCGGATGGCTATTCTTCCGAATTCTACCATCTCTTGTTTGTAGATTATCCGAGCAATACCGATTACCTTATTGCCCTTTAACAGCACGAAATGATCAGCCCCCAGATCAAGAGAGCTATATTCTCTAAATAGAGGCCGTTTGAATTCACCGACATATACTCTGCATCTGATCACTAAATACGCCATCCATAACCAAACATTCCAAAAACTGAGCTGTTTTATACGAATGTTAGGCCTATTCTTCATGATCTCGGGCGTCCTCTGTCAGAGGCTAGTGGTAGCACTACTCTGAACAATACGCCTGCKCCGCTGCTCTCYACTTTGACYTCGCCRCCATGRGCGTTGACKGCRGCTTTGCAGAGTGCAAGGCCWACTCCCCTGCCTTCTGCTTTGSTYTCCGTRTTGGAGCCCATTTTGAATGGGGTGAAGACATCGTATAATTCKCTAAGCGGGATGCCGATGCCTTGGTCTTTGATGGTGAAGGTGACGAAATTCGTCTGSYKKGCAACTRTGACCAAGATCTTRCCTTTTTCACTGAAATTAATCGCGTTTATCACCAGATTATCGATSGTTTGACGGATGTAGTTTTCATCCATYGGCACCATCACGTTTTTCTCTATTTTGATGATGAAYTTKAGAGGTTTTTCCTCTACGTARATCTTMCGGCAYGCAGCKAGCCGCTCTTCCACGAGCTCRCTGAAATTTGCGAGCTTTATCTGYAATTCGATCTTCTTTGCCTGMAGCGTTGCAAGATCKAGCATATTCARAATCATYGTWGARAGRCGGTTAGAGTTTTTATATACCTCCTTCGAGAGCATCTTTAATTGCTCATCCGAGAGCTTGCCCAGACCATCATGCAGCATCTCYGCAAARTTCAYCACATTCCCAACAGGAAGGCGKAGCTCRTGATTYACATTRTTRAGAATCCTCTGAGCMGTCGCCCCGAGCCGYTCRATCTCTTGRGCYTGATTASTGGTGCGCTCAGTATAATGATCTACTCTTTCCTCAAGCCCRCTTACCTTGGTGTCCAGAGTACTGATCTGRCTATCACGRCTGCTRACTACTGTGACGAGRGTTCCGACTTCRTCTGARAGCTCACCGACTTTGTGTTCGGTTTGTTTTTGGTGTTCTTGTTGTGGTTTKARAAAGATAATCATAACAGTTCCAAYCAACATTAAGATATACATYARAACAAATTGCGGCGAGCCAATACTGATATCAATATAATCTATMCCCATATAATWTTTRTAAARCTSWACWSMMARAYAAAMTCCTGTARYTATSAWKRKARWAGCYGKTYTCCARCCMAMWASYATAAYTGCTAWTATSWTATTRRYSGYGAATAYWRCAAAYTGWAGTGGGGTAAAATTACCAACCATAACAAAAAAACTACTAAAAAATATTAGTATTGTAAACACTGAAACAAACCAAGATACTTGCAAAGGAAACTTGTTTTCTAGAGTGTGTGACCAAAGAGGATATGTAACAAATAGTATACCACATGCCATCATTATTTGGTAAATAGCTAATATAATTTGGATATCATTTGTTACAACACCGGTATCTATTGAATACATTGTCGTAAAAGTATAGATGACAAAATATATTCCTAACCTCATATATGCAAATTCACTGATTGGAGAGATATTTTTTATATAGCTTGTGAAACTAAATTCTCTAAGTCTTTTAGAAATCTTTGCTCTAATTGCTTCTTTCTCTATTTTTAACTCATCTAAATAACTCCTATCTTTAATACCAACCCAACCACCTTTTTGTTTAAGTAAGTAGTGACTACCCAATAAAAAGATTAGATTCACTACTGTAGCAATGACAATCCCGTTCATCTTAATACCAGCTATTTTCCATAAAACTATAGTAATAAAACCAGCTCCCATACCTATTGCAACTGACTTAGTACTACTTCTGAAACCTAATATTGAAAATATTAGAGGAGCGGTGACTACAGGCATATAAAAACTACTAGCTATTAAAAGAATTGACAGCAAATCCTGTGTCACTAAAGCTAGAATAATGGCAACAACTCCTAGTAAACCAGCAAATATTTTTGTAAAAACTAATTCTCTTTTTACTCCAATTTTTAGTGGAGTACATATGTCGTTAGTGAAAAGTGTAGAGCTAACATGTATTACTGAATCAGCTGTTGACATCGCCATTGCCATCACACTAACTAAAATGAGTTGTTTTAGTCCTAAATAAGTATAATTATCCAATATAAAACCAAGCAATTGATCGCTTTTAAGATTAGGATTTACACTAAAAAGTAAAAAAGAAATCCATGCCATGATAAAAAGCATAAAAATTAATATAGCAGCAGAAATAATAAATGCTTTTTTTACTTGTGCTACATTTGATCCAATAACAATTCTTTGACAAATTGCTGGTTTCAAACTAGGAATGGCAAAATACAACATCAAAGGGATTGCTTGTAAAAAATTAGCATTACTAAAACTAAAAACTTCTTTGTAATTAAACTTTTCACTGATAGCAATATTTATAATATTAAAACCTTCTAAATTAAGTTGATCCCAAATCATCACCCCTACAAGTGGAATTGCTATACAAAAAGTGGATAATTGTAATACATCGGTAAAAGTAACTGCTCTTATTCCTCCAAAAGCAGAATAAATAGTTACAACTACACCGGCACCAATGGTAGAAATATAGCTCGGCATCCCTAAAAAATAACTAAAAATATCACCAAATGCCTTAAATTGAATTGCAAGGGCTCCTATATCCCCAATTATGCCGGCACCAGCAGTAACTATTCTAATATTTTTTCCATATAAATCTCCCATCGCCTCAGCTATTGAGGTTTTACCCAAAAACTCTCCCATTCTAGGTATAAACACAAAGGCTGTGATCAAAAATGACGTAACCATTCCAGACGCGGCAAAAAGAAAATAGAGTCCATCAGAATAACTTTTTGACAAAACTATAAAGAAAAACCCTCCACCAACCCATGTCGCGATTGTTGTTGACACCAGCGCGCCTGTTGAGAAATTCCTGCCACCAAGGGCATAATCTTGTATAGATTTTATACCCCTTCTGTGACTTAGACCAATCAAGAGAGTTATAACTAAAAAACTAATAACAATAGCTAGATCAACACCAAATAACATATATCTACATTTAATAGTTAATAAAATTCCGAACACGAGTAATAGCCTCATCACGCGAGGATTGCAAGGTTTATTTTGCATAAATGTGAAGATGCATCAACTAATAATGACCCTGGATATAGCAGAGAACCTGGCTTGAATGGAGGTTTTCTTCGCCTGAAACTCTGGATTATTACAACTCAAAAAGCTCCCGCTCTGACCATGTGCTCAGTTTATTTTTACAATTAATTGCGGCCAGGCATGGGGTGAGACGAGGTGCATATCACAGGTTTCAAGAGAAGCTCTCCGCAGAGGTTTCCCCTTGAAAGGGTGATGGCATTCCGAGTTGATCAAGCGCCGGGGGATGGGGTTATTGGATGACGCAGCAACAGTCTGTTTCCTCAACTCCAATTAAATCTACTATATCCATGTCACCGGAGTCAGTTTGCAAACTAATAAATTTGATGCTATTAATGAACATACCAGAGGCTCTACCACAATGCTCTGGATAAAAATTGTCAAAAGAGCCATCATAGTCAGAATTACACTTTAGCACTTCTCTATATACCTGAAATAATGCTATTACATCACCATATGTAAAATTTATTTCTCCAACCAAATTTGTTATGTTTGCAGTATGATCTGCACAAGTTTTGGCTAGTTTAGCAAAAAATGTACTTGGTGCTGCTTCTCTTGCTAGCAAAGCAAATTCAGCAGGAGTACTGGCATTTTCTTTTGCTAAAGCAATTAAAAACTTTTCTAGAAACAAATTCCGTTCTGCTCCATTCCCACTTAGCATAGTATGCACCGCCCAATATGCGGCAGTGCTGCTATTATATATAGTGGCATTGATTAAAAATTCCCATGCAATACTTCTTTCATTATCTAATACCGCACCAGAACAAACAGTATCGGTTTTATAAATATCAGTATTTTTTACTTCTTGATATTCATGGTATACCACAACTAGGTCAGCAACCTCTGTATCAAAAAGATGCCTTTTAGCTTCATAAGCCAAATCATCAGATTGCAAACGGTATGTTACGCCTTGACCTAATACTGTTTCAAGTGAGTTGATCGGGATCGCATATTTGTGACTCACTCCATTTTCATCCAAAAGGTTGTAATAGTTATGGCCTGACATGATATTTACCTTCTATTTATCTAGATTTTGGCTTTACTTTCTTGATGCTTAGTCCAGAAACAACCGAGGCACTTTGATTTGCAGTTTTTGAATTTTCTGAACTACCTCTCACTTGTCTTCCAGTTCTTCTGGCACTTCGCAGTAATTCAGCCTCGGATTTAAGCGCGTCCAGATCTATATCAGCTGCTTTGGCTAACTGTTTACATCGTTCTACACCAGTCGCATTTGGGTTAACTCTGCTTTCTTCTTCAAATACTAGGTAGTGGTTCTTTAAAAACTGCTCCCCCCCTTTTTTAGGGAGTATTCCCAACTTCATCATTTTCAATCTTTTGTCCAAAATTTTACTTTCACCCGCAAGGAGCTTATCTATTCCTTCCAAAGCTTGCTGGCCTCGTTCAAGGGTGGTTTGTAGTTGCTTACGCTCTTGCTCCAAATGCTCCCTAACAGGTTGGGATATGTTTGCTTGTAAACTAGCATCAACTGCATCAATCTTCCTCTGATTATGCTCATTGACACTCGGAAGATGGCGCCACATTTCCATAGCTTGGTCTTGGCGATCGATTTGCCTTCTCTCCGCTAATCCCATTTTTGTCCGAAGTCCAGCTGAATTGCAATCCCCTAGATATAAACACTTATCTTCAGCTGAAGTTTCAGTTCCACTACTTAAAGCGTTAAGAAAATCCAACTCTCTACGTTGCTCTGAAAATAATTCTTCTTTATATTTGAAGTAATCATCTACCCGCACCGCTATTACCCCTGCAAGCTTTTCATTCCTCTCATATTCTCGCACCTCTTCTGCGGAAACACCAGAATTGCGGGCATGCTTTAATTCTTCTTGTATAATCCGCTCTTCTATCATTTTTTCGGCCTCCAGCTTTGCTGAAAACTCGGTGATGCTAGTTAATAGCAACTCCAATTCTCCTGCTACTTCCGGCGAAAGAGTAGATGCCCTAAACGAAGAAATAGCACTCTTTAGGCTTGCTAGATCTTGCACATTCATGTTAGCGAGATCTTTTTGAAAACTCCTAATCATGGCAACAACAGCATCTGTTTGCACATCATTCAGTCTGGTATCTAATTGATGTTGTATATTTTTCAATGTTTTTTCCGAATTATTTGCCATAATACACCA
>NVVL01000016.1 GCA_002402195.1 Rickettsiales bacterium
CCCACTTACCTTGGTGTCCAGAGTAATGATCTGGCTATCACGGCTGCTAACTACTGTGACGAGAGTCCCGACCTCATCTGAGAGCTCACCGACTCTGTGTTCGGTTTGTTTTTGGTGTTCTTGTTGTGGTTTTAAAAAGATAATCGTAACAGTTCCAATCAACATTAAGATATACATTAGAACAAATTGTGGCGAGCCAATACTGATATCAATATAATCTATACCCATATAGTATTTATAAAACTGTACTGACAGATAAACTCCTGTAGCTATGAAGATAGAAGCCGTTCTCCAACCCAATACTATAATTGCTATTATCATATTAATGGCGAATATAACAAACTGAAGATGATTCTCCTTATTCACCAACACAAAGAATGTACTAAAGAGTATCAGCATATAAAATATAGCTATAGGCCACCATGTTTGTATTATAAGCTCCTTTAAACTCGACTTTATACTTACTGGCCAAATAGGATACATTGCCATTGCTGTGCCAGTCACCATCATTATTTGGTAAATTGCGAATATGATTTGCCCCCTACCCTGTAGCAGGGTAGCTTCAATAGAATACATTGTTGTTATAGTGTAGAACACGAAGTAAATACCTAGCCCTACGTAAGTTATATTGCTTGCTACAGCGTATTTTTTACAGAAATCAAAGAAATTGAATGTTTTCAGTTTTTCAAAGATCTCCCGTCTTTTTCTGATATTTTCGTCCTTTTGTTTTTCTAGGAAACTTCTATCTTTTATACCAACCCATCCGCCTGTTTGACCCAATAAATAATGACTCCCCATCAAAAAAATCAGATTAACAAGCATAGCAATAGCAATTGGATTAGCTTGTATTCCCATAGCTTTCCAAGCTACTACAGTAATAAAACCGCCACCCATTCCAATTAAAACAGATTTTCCTGTGCTACGAAAACCAAATACTGTTAGCATAAATGGAGTAGAAACTATAGGCATATAAAAACTAGCAGTGGATAGAATAATATCTAATAAATCTGCTGTTGAAAGAGCAACAAAGGTTGAAATTATGCCTAAACCTAATGCAAATATTTTTGATAATAGTAATCTTTTGTCAGGTGATATTTGAAAACCAGAACATGCGTCATTTGCAAATAATACTGATGAGATATTTATCTCTGTATCGGCTGTTGACATTGACATTGCTATAACACAAATCACAAACACACCTTTCAACCCGGTATAAGTATAATTATCAACTATATAGCCAAAAAGTTGCCCCTGTTCTATGTTAGGATTTGCGTTAAACACTAAGAAAGGGATCCAGGCTATTGCTATTTTAACAAAAATAATTAGGAATGCAGAAATAATAAATACTTTTTTAATCTGAGCTAAATTCTTGCCCATACTAATTCTTTGGAAAAGACTAGGCTTCATCCCAGGCAAAGAAAAATATATCAATATTGGTATCATTTCCCAAAATCGATGATTCTTAAGATCTAATACTTTTTCATAGTTAAATTTATCAATCTGCAAAGCATGACTCATATTAAATGAATCAACTAAATAGAGTTTATTCCAAATCATCATACCTATTAATGGTATCGCAAAACAGAAAGTAAAAAACTGCAACACATCAGTGAATGTAACCGATTTAATTCCGCCATAAGCTGAATATGCAGTTACTGCTATTCCTGCTACTATTATGGTTAAAGTGCTATTAGAATCTGTAAAATAACTAACTATATCACCCAATACTTTAAATTGTACTGCGATATGACCAGCAGAAGCGATGATTCCGCTTATTGCAGAAATCTCTCTTACTTTCTTCCCATATAGATCTCCCATAGCATCTGCAATGGAGGTTTTTCCTAAAAACTCTCCCATTCTAGGTACAAAGTAAAAAGCTGTAATTAAAAATGATATCATCATACCAAAAGTAGCAACTAAGTAGTATAGCCCATCATAATAGGTTCTTGAGATAGTAATAGCAAAACCGCTGCCACTAATCCATGTTGCAACAACAGTAGCAACCAAAGCACCCGTTGAAAAATTTCTCCCACCTAGTGCGTAATCTTTGATCGTTTTAACATCACCACCATGCCCTAGCCCTATGACAAGGGTTGCAATTAAGA
This sequence comes from Rickettsiales bacterium, assembly GCA_002402195.1. Classification (GTDB taxonomy): domain Bacteria; phylum Pseudomonadota; class Alphaproteobacteria; order Rickettsiales; family Rickettsiaceae; genus Megaera_A. Next base: position 2,106 of record NVVL01000016.1, read on the forward strand.
ATGCCGCTACAATTATTACATCAATATCAAATAACATATATCTACATTTACCAGTTAATAAAATTCCGAACACCAGTAATAGCCTCATCACGCGAGGATTGCAAGGTTTATTTTGCATAAATGTGAACATGCATCAACTAATAATGACCCCAGATACAGCAGGAAGCTTGGCTTGGATGGAGGGTTTTCTATGCCTCAAACTCTGGATTATTACAACTCAAAAAGCTTCCGCTTCGGCCGAGAGCTCAGTTCATTTTTGCAATTATTTGAGGCCGCGCACGCAGTAAGGCGAGGCATCTATCCTAGGTTTCAAGGGGGAAAATCAAAAATAAGGGGTATTTTAGGCCTGCGGACATAGCTTATAATAATTAATCATCTCTTTTTTTATTATATGATTTGAATTATAGCTATAATATTAAAAGCTACGCACGTCCCCGCTTCCCTCTCTGCTTCCACTGCCTTTATCGCTTTATTGCCTTAACAAATTGTGGCCGGCGGCCTTCTCTTATTGCTTTTTGATGATATTTGGTTTGAACATAGCCAGCATGTTCGGATGAAAAATCATCACCCTCTATAACAAAACCAGCATCTTCTCTGAGAATATCGCAAGCAGAGTCGAAATAATCCTCAATATCCGATGCGAAAATAATGAATCCGCCAGCTTTGAGCTTGCTTCCAAAAGACGCAACCCTCTCCTTGTTGAACATACGCTTTTTTAAGTATCTTCGCTTATGCCACGGGTCTGGGAATAGCACATATATGCCGTCAATGCTGGCCTCTGGCATGTCCTCTAGCACAAGATCAATGTCATCTGGCCATAGCATGAGCTCTGCGCAGTTATGCTCCAGCTGCTTTAGAACATTGGCAACACCGTTCAAATATACTTCTACGCCAATATGAACAGCATCCGGATGATTGGCAAGTTGGCTTAAGAAATGCTCCCCCATACCAAAGCCAATCTCGAGGAAGGTCTTCTTGCCGGCCCTATTAGCCTCAAGTAGCTTTTCTGAGCTATATGAATATTTTGGCAATTCACCGGAGAGTAAATCCTTGTTTAAATTAGACAAAGATTTCCCTATTCGCCTTGCGAAAGTCCGGTTTAGTTTGCTATATCGCTGCTCTTCTTCCATTCTTGAATCTCTTTGACATCCTCCCTTACTAAAGGAAGTTAGTTCTTACAAATCTATAATTTATCTCTCTCTATCCCGCCATTCCAGCTAATCTATGGCCATTTCACTTCTGGCGGCATGGACATTAAGATCGCCTCGACATTCCCGCCGGTAGACAGGCCAAAAGTCGTGCCGCGATCATAGAGCAGATTAAACTCAACATATCTCCCGCGTTTGATCAATTGATGCTCACGCTCTTCCTTGCTCCATGGTTTGTGCATCTTGTTCTTAACTATTTTAGGATACACATCCAAAATCGCAAGGCCGACATCTTTGGTAAAGGCAAAATCATCTTCGAAATTATTTGATAAATAATCGTAGAATATCCCGCCAACACCGCGAGGCTCCTTCCTGTGCTTTAAGTAAAAATATTCGTCGCACTCCTTCTTGAATCTCGGATAGTACCCTTCATCATGCTTGTCGCAAGCTGTTTTAAAGGACTCATGGAACTGCGCTGTTTCTAGTGCATCCTCATACATTGGCGTAAGGTCGCCGCCCCCGCCAAACCAACCTTTCTTCGTTTCAATATATCGAGTGTTGAAATGCATAGCTGGAACAAGTGGGGAGCACATATGGGCAACAAGTGATACGCCCGTTGCGAAGAATCTCGGATCATCCTCACCGCCTGGGATTTTCTTTCTGAAATCCTCCGAAAACTCCCCCTGAACGGTTGAGATATTCACCCCAACTTTTTCAAAAACATTACCATGCATCACAGACATAACGCCCCCACCACCGCCTTCTCTGTTCCATGGGGTTTGCTTGAATTTTTCGGGTGAGATGTCTTTATCGCGGGCAAAATCTTGTTCGATTTCTTCAAAAGCAGAGCATAGATTATTCCGAAGAGTCTCAAACCATTTAGCTGCCCTGTCTCTTTTATCAGTCATAATTTCACCTGCCCATTTATCTAGCTAGTTTTCTTTAATTTATTACCACGCATTTTGTATTATAACAGGCCATTTATACGGCTCAATCACCACCAGGTCGAATCTGACATCATAACCTGCAAATCTGCTATTTCTACTGATAAAAAGCTCCGCCGCCTTTGTAATCCGATTTTGCTGGGAGGATGAGACTATTCCCTCGCATATACCATTTTTCCGGGCCTTCACTTCCACAAACACAAGCTGCCTCCCGCGCGCGATCACCAGGTCGACCTCACCAACATAAGTTTTCATTCGATGATGCAATATCCCATAAAACCGAACCGCATATAGCAGCATAGCGATATATTCTGCAAATATCCCTAATCTAAAGCTCTTCATTTATTCTAAAGCTCCTCATTTATTTTTAAGATTAGCATCCAATAATTCGCGGATAGTATGGCGCAGGAAATAAGTCGCAGTCAGGAACATAGTAGCTGTCAGCATTATATAAAAAGCTGGCGCATAATGCAGCCCGGTGACTTCCAACAACCAACGCGAAATAGCTGCCGAAGTGCCGCCAAACATTGCAATACCTAGATTATAACTAAAAGCAACGCCAGAAAATCTTTGCTCTGGGGTGAAGAGCGAAATAATAAATATATAAGCCGTTCCCGCAACCATCCCGCCAAGGACTGCAAGCATCGTAAGAGCCAACATCTGACGCAGCATATCTGTGCATGAGAGCAGCATAAAACACGGAAGAGCCAGCACCAATACCGCAATAGAGGATATAGTAATCGTCCTGAATCTGCCTATAGAGTCAGAAATATGACCAGAAAGCGGCATAGTAAGCAGCATTATGACCGAAGAATAAGCCAGGAAAGCCCGAGCCGTCACATCGTCAAAATGCAGAACATTACAATGGAAAATATTAATATAGGTTTTTATAAGATAAACCACACTGCTTGCAAAACCACCAAGACAAAATGTTATCAACATCGATCTCCAAGCCGTTTTGATCACGTGAATAAAGGGAGCTTTCAAAGTTTTTTTCTTCTCAGCTAGCATAATAAATATCGGAGTCTCAGACACTCTAAGCCGGAAATAAAACCCGATAATCCCCATAACTCCGCCAAGAATAAACGCAAAGCGCCAGGCAAACTCACTATCTGGCATGAAGGTCGCAAGCGCAATACCCACCAAAGTCGCCATCAACGTGCCCGCAATATTGGATGCATGCACAACACCTGCCGTGAAGCCAGGTCGGAGATTTTGGTAATGCTCCAAGATAAAGATCGCTGCCCCCGCGCCCTCGCCACTAATGCACAAGCCTTGCAACAGGCGCATCATGACCAAAATCATCGGCGCGTAGTGACCTATTTCAGAATAATCTGGAATCAACCCAATCGCAAAAGTGGGGATGGTCATGCCGAGCATGGAGGTTATCAAAGAAACTCTTCTGCCATGCTTGTCTGCAATATAGCCAAATATTATCCCACCAATCGGACGCGTGACAAAACCAACCGCAAACACGGCTAGACTTGAGAAAACTTGTACAATTTCAGAGTCCCCTGGGAAGAACGCTCGACCAATCGCGAGTGAGAATACCGCATAAACTGTGAAATCGTAATATTCTAAGACATTTCCAGAAATAGCCGACAGGAAAATGGATCTGCGTTTGTTCATTTAGTATGTATCTCGTAACTTGAATACTTGCATGTCAGAGCATTATAGACCACAAAAACGCATTTGTGAAATAAAAATATGCCTATTTGCACATATGTTTTACCAAAATGATGTTTGAGGTTAGTTTATCGGAGTATCCGTGGATTCGATTAGTGCTTCTCCTGCAATAGCAATGGGGGGGTCTTCTGGTAGTTCGCTTTCCAACTTCACCAAAGTAGGGGAATCTACACCATCCGTAGCACCTACAACTAAACGCAGTAAATCTACGAGCATATCAAACTTTTCTTCTTGCAACGCTTCCATATGCATCACTGCTAGCTTGCCTGACGCATGCGCTCCGACTCCGCTAGGGTCGCTAGAATTATCTCGGATTCGTGATAAAACGCTAAAATCCCCGTGCCCGTAATCGTCTATCCAGGCGATAATATACCCCAATGCCTGTGGGTTTGCTTCTATACAAGGTAGAAGATACTTGAGTGCAGGGGAGTCTATATTATCAACAGCATTTTCAAATAGTGAAATTATAACGTCCCATTCTTCCGATTCTACTAGACGGTCTATCTGTTGCTGCAATGTCCCGGAAGAAAAAGCAGTATACATAGACAGCAATGTCACAGTTCCAAGGTCAAGGCCAAAGGTGTGCAAGGGATTATGCAACACGGCCACTCTTGGGTGAACCAGCCTATGTTCAGCTTGTCCATTTGCTGGGATATGATCGTGCTCAACTTGGATATCTTCTGCAGCATGTGTGTGGCCGGCCCCAATCTTACTAACTGACATAAAACTCTTTCCACTTTTATGTTACACTCTATAACTAAAGTAGCAGGTTTTCCTGGGGTTAACAACCAGTATTAATCATTCTGTAAAAAACAATGCAGCCGTATCAGCACAGAAATCCAGAGTCAGAGGCGGCCATGGCAAGAGCATAGTAACATCCAGAGTTCACAGCCAGAACCATACCCCCACTAACCAAGCTCCTTTAAGCAGCTTGCATATTGCTTTGCTCAAATTCTCTGCATAATTTTTGCATTGCGCTCTCAAGCTTGCGTGCTTTTTTTGTGATAAGACTCACAACTTTGTCACTAATTGGGGCTTTCAGCTCCTTGAATTGTTGGTCTAGTTGCAGCTTAAGAGTTTTTATATTCTCTTGCATTTTTGCGAATGATTTCTTCAATTTAATCTTCGCTTTAACAGATGAGAGCTCAAGCTTTTCTAGCGTTTCTTGATGTATCACGCTCAAATCATTAATTGTCTTGTTAAGCGATTCGAGCTTTTCTGTCTGCAACTTAGAAAGCGCCTTTGCCGCTTGAGTCATTTTAGCATTTATACGAACTTCTGTTGTGACCTTCAAATCCCAAGCCATGCCGCATTTGCTCAAAAGATATATAATCCATTTATGAACATCAAACTGATACCAACGCGAACCATTACGATAATCTGAGGGAAATGCGTGATGGAAATTATGCCAATTCTCACCAAGCAAACAAATCGCCAACCACCATACATCACCAGCCGTGCCACTCACATATTTATGTGTGCCGGCAAAGTGGCATAACGAATTCACAAAGAATGTAGTCTGTTGCTGCAGAGCCCTTCCAACCCCAATAAACAGAATCCCAGCACAAGCGCTTGTCAAATTTCCGCCAATAGCATAGCCTAGCATAAAAGGTACAAGCAGATTCATGAGCAAACCAAGCTGCCAATAATTCTTAAACTGCCATCTAAGCAATTTATTCTTGCCCAGCTTCAACATCGTTACCCTATTAACTGACTGATAGCTGCCTGTGCCATACAGCATCCAGCCCATATGGGACCACCAGAAACCTTTTACCCTGCTTTTATATTTCAAAGGAGTATGTGGATCTTTTTCAGTATCCGTATAAGTATGATGCTCAAAATGATTCGATGCCCAAGATAATACCGGCCCTTGTAATGTGCCAGCAGAAAGAAGCATCAGCACGAATTCAACAAACTTATTCGTTTTGAATGTATCATGCGCCCAAAGCCTGTGCAATCCAACACCAACAGAGATTGTGGATATGTAGTAACCCGCAAAAAACAAACCAAGCTCAAACCAACCAAGGCTATTGTTCAGCGCATAAAGCACGGCTAGGGTAATTATAGTAAGAGGATAAACTATCAGCACGAACACTGATATAGGATTCAGATCTTTGAACATAACCATTCTCACAAAAATGTTCGAAATAAAATGGAGCGGGTGAAGGGATTCGAACCCTCGACTTCGACCTTGGCAAGGTAGCGCTCTACCCCTGAGCTACACCCGCTAAAAATATACATTTAGCACGCACGAATATATACTCTGCTTATAGAAATATCAAGCATTAAATTGCGTATGCTGCGTTTTTTTCCAGAGATGGCGACAAAGATCGTGTTAATGGCCAAGAAAACACTAAAAATGCTTGCTAAAAAATGATAGAATAATGAGATTTGTTATTATCACTTGCCTTATTTTCGTTATTCTCTAGAATAAGGTGCTAAGTTAAAATACTAAACCCAACATAGATTACATTAATAATATGGCAGGACATTCCAAATTTAAGAATATTCAGCATCGCAAAGGTGCTCAGGATAAAAAAAGAGCCAAAGTATTCACTAAGCTTGTCAGGGAAATCATCACGGCTGCAAAAATTGGCGGGGTTGATATCAATAATAATCCGAGGCTTAGAACGGCTATTGTAGGTGCTAAAAGTCAAAACCTTCCGAAAGATAGGATTGAAAAAGCCCTCGCCAAAGCCTCTGACCCGTCAGATACAGACAACTACACTGAAATGCGTTATGAAGGGTTTGTTCCGGGCGGAATTGCGATTATAGTTGAAACTTTAACAGACAATAAAAACAGAACCGTGTCCGATGTGCGAAGCGCTTTCACCAAACATGGCGGGAATTTAGGCGAATCTGGTAGCGTAAGCTTTATGTTTGATAGAGTCGGTAAGATTGAATACCAGGCAAGCATTGCATCTGCTGACGAGGTAATGGAGAGCGCAATTGAGGCTGGTGCGGATGATGCAGAATCCACGGATTCTGAGCATATAATCTATACGAATGTTGAGTCTTTTGCTAGTTGTTTGGAATATCTAAGCGATAAATATGGCGCCCCTCTTGCCTCTGAGATAGAATGGAGACCTCAAAACACCATAATGCTTGAAGATTTAGAGAGAGCAGAAAAGCTCCTGAAACTCATAGACGCCCTGGAAGAGAGCGACGATGTGCAGTCAGTGTTTGGTAATTACGAGCTATCAGAAGAAATTTTCAACAAATTATCTAGTTAGATTTAGGTTTATGAATAAGCAAATAATAATACTCGCAGCTGGTCATGGAACCAGAATGAAATCTAACCTACCCAAAGTCATGCACGATGTAGATGGCAAGCCAATGATTGAGCATGTGATTACTAATTGCTACAAAGCAAGTGACGATCTGGTCTTAGTGCACTCACATCATCTTCAGCCATATTTAGATCAGTTCACAGATCGCTGCAAACTCGCAAATCAAAAAGAGCAGCTCGGCACGGCTCATGCTGTTGCAGCGGCAAAGGATCTTTTTGCCAATGAAAAATATATCGGTGTAATTTATGGCGATAATCCTTTAATTACTGACGAAATTATCAATGATCTTTTTACGCATTTGGAGCAAACAGGTTCAAAGGCAGTAACGCTCGCATTCGAGTATGCTAAGCCAAATCAATATGGAAGGATTGTCACGGATGCAGAGGGTAATTTCGAGCGAATAGTTGAGACAAAATTTGCAAATGAAGAGGAGAGGAAAATCACTCTTTGTAATTCAGGGATCATGGCTTTTGCCCCAGGCATTCTTGAGGAATATATCGATAAATGCTTAGCGCCAAACCCAGAGCACCCAGAAAGGGAATTTTACCTGACTGAGATTATAGAAATCTGCTCTCTTGCAGGGGAGAAGGTATCTTACTTCAAGTCGGGCAATCCTAATTTAGTTGTGGGTGTGAATACCCAAGATGAGTTGGTAAATGCAAATTCTATCATCCAAAATCACAAAGAAGGATGAAGAATAAATATTTTAAAGCATATGTGATTAATCCCTTAGAAGATACGTCTGCAAACCTAGAATATTTCGTATTTTTAGGCCTGCGGACATAGCTTCTTAAACGATCAATAACGAACCTTTTAAAGCGTAAATAACGAGCCTTTATGGAAAAAACAGCTGAGAAAAAGCCCGTATTAATCATCGATGGTTATGGTTTCATATTCAGGGCATATCACGTGCAGCCGCCTCTCACATCCCCTGCGGGAGCGCCTGTTGGCGCGCTATATGGTTTTGTCTCGATGCTCCTCAAGCTGATTAATGACTTCAAACCTGAACATGCCGTAATCGTGCTTGACCATGGCGGGAAGAATTTTCGTCATGATTTATATAAAGAATATAAAGCAAACCGTCCTCCTGTACCGGATGATCTTATTGCTCAGTTAAAGCTTGTCAGAACTGCTGCAGAGGCGCTGAATTTTACTTGCCTATCGAAGCAAGGATTTGAGGCTGATGACATCATAGCGACCCTTGCAACTAAGGCAACATCTATCAAAAGGAATGCGCTGATTATTTCCTCTGATAAGGATTTAATGCAGCTGGTCAATGAGCATGTCAGAATGTATGATCCCGCAAAGGCTAAACACCTCACAGATGAAGATATTTTCAATAAATTTGGTGTTCCTCCGTCTAAAGTCAGGGAGGCGCAGTCGCTTATTGGGGATGCGTCGGATAATATACCAGGTGTTGCTGGAATCGGGGTAAAAACGGCTGCGCTGCTTATAAACGAGTTTGGCGATCTTGATGGGGTACTGGCATCGATTGATAAAATAAAGAGCAAACGCCAGCAAAATTTACTCACAGAATATCGGGATAATGCGCTGCTTTCCTGGAAATTAGTTGGGCTAGACTGTGCCGTCGAGATCGACCAAGATATCGAGAATTTTCACTGGGCTCCGCCAAAAGCTGAAGAAATCACAGCATTCCTGAATGAATATGGTTTTAAGTCTCTGAATAAGCGGATTGAGAATTTATTCAACATCAAGTCTCTAGAGCCTTCGGCTCAAGAATCAAAGGCGAATAAACAACGCCCGGAGCGAGCGAATATCACTCAAGGGAGCATAGTCCGGATAGAAAACCCTGCGCAATTAGAGCCCCTGTTCAAGGAGATCGAAATTTGCGGAATGCTCGCAGTGAATATCCACCAAAATGGCACCGAACATGAGCTTGTTTTATGCGCAGGCGCGGATTTATATATTGTTCCATATATAGCAGAATCCCCGGTGGCGCTTGATTTATTCTCATATACGAACTCCAAATCCAGCGTCCCAAATTTCAACAAGCAGATTCATGAGTTACTTGAGAATAAAGCGATCAAGAAGATCACATATAATCTGAAGGAATTGCTGAAATTATGTGATTGCAAGATCCAGTCCGCAGAAGATCTACAGCTGATGGATTATGTCCTAAGCGCCGGCGGGAAGAGCAAAAACCTCGCTGAAATAATCGAATTTTATACACATAATAAGCCTGGCGATAATGGAACCAACCAGCCCAGCGCAGATGAAACTAGCGAGCCTGGTGATCTTGCCACCAGCAACCTCGGCAAAAAAACAACTGGCAAAGCTGCTGGTGGCGGAGGAGCTTCCATCACCTCCTATTTTATTGCCTGCTACAAGGCTCTTGATTGCGCACTGATCCAAGATAAAACTCTCTATTTATATAAATCAATTGACCTGCCTTTATGCCATATCCTGCGCAATATGGAAAAAGAGGGCGTTAAAATTAACACTCAGCATCTGGTCAGGCTTTCTGGAGAATTTGCGCAAAAAATATCGAAGCTAGAGAAAGAGATTTTTGCTATAACTGGCAAGGAGTTTAACATCGCCTCGCCAAAACAGCTGGGGCAGATATTATTCGACGAAATGAAGCTCCCTTTTGCCAAAATGACTGGGAAAACCAAATCATACTCCACTAATGCCGAGATTCTTGAGAAATTGCAGGATGATGGCCACAAAATAGGCGGATTGCTGCTCGAATATCGTCATTTTACCAAGCTGAAAAATACCTATACAGACGCCCTGCCCAAGCAAACTGACCCAAGAAGCGGCCGGATACATACCACATTCCTGCAAGCCTTAACCAGCACAGGGCGCTTGAGCTCCGCAAACCCGAATGTACAAAACATACCAACCCGCACCCCTGAGGGCAGCAGCATCCGGGAGGCTTTTGTTGCCTCTGAGGGTAATAAATTGATCTCTGCCGACTATTCCCAAGTGGAGCTGCGCATCTTAAGCCACATCGCCAATATCGAGCCTTTAAAGCAAGCTTTTAGGGAAAACCGTGATATTCATGCGCAAACGGCTAGTCAAGTCTTTGAGCTACCTTTAGATAAGATCACTCCTGAGATCAGAAGAAGCGCAAAAGCTATTAATTTTGGCATTATTTATGGTATGAGCGCATTCGGCCTTGCACGCGGTCTTGCAATCAGCAAACAGGAGGCTGCGGATTATATAGAGAAATATTTCAAAGAATATCCTGGCATTCAGAAATATATGAGTGAAACTATTATCGCCGCCAAAGAGAATTCATTCGTAGCAAACATGCTGGGCCGAAAATGTTTTCTTCCGAGCATCAACAATAAAAACCATACTCTCAGAAGCTTCGGGGAGCGTGCGGCGATTAATGCACCAATGCAGAGCCTTGCCTCTGATATCGTAAAAATAGCGATGATTAAGCTGGATCAGGAATTTACTAAACGTTCCATGAAAACGAAAATGATTCTGCAAATTCATGATGAATTAATCTTTGAATCCCCATCTGACGAGGTAGAAAGCGCTACAAAACTCATCAAATCAATAATGGAGGGAGCCTTTTCTCTCGATGTTAATCTCGATGCAGGAATATCATCAGGAAGCAACTGGAGAGAAATACACTAAATCTCCCGGGCTGACATGCGCCTTCTTGATAATCTCCCCCCAGCGGCAGATCGCATTCAAGAAACACAATAAATTGGCTTATACCAGGGAATATTAAGCTAATTCCCCTTGAAGTTTCAACTGAGAACGGAGTTTTGATATAGCTCTCTGGCTCATGCCCGTAATAGAGGAAATGATCTTCGGGGCAAAGTTCTCCTTCAGCATACGAGCAACAGTTTTTTTGCGTTCT